>JBELIG010000019.1:0-27118 GCA_042091035.1 Sphingobacteriales bacterium
CAAAAACGTTCTACATAATTAATTATTTAAACATGAGAAAACATTTACACGCACTTTGTGCAATAGCCTCTGCTATTGTATTAAGTACTCCTTTGCAAGCTCAAACTGAAAAGAAAGTTAATCATAGTGTTCAGATAAGAATATTATCTGCTGACTATAAGCTTAGCAATGCGACTTTAAACGCTCCAAGTAGTTTGTTTGTGCCTAATGGAGTAGAGTTCTCCTATACGAATACGATCAATGATCGCTTTGCTTTTTCTTTACCATTTAAGTATCATAGAGCTAATATTTCTGAATCTCAAAGCTCCAAATCCGTATATTCTGTTGATGCTCTAGCTAAGTACCTTTTTAGTAATACGGAAAGAAGTTTGACCCCCTATTTAATGGTAGGTGGCGGTCTTGCCTATGAAGAAGAGGTTGGTACACATGTTCAGATTCCTGTTGGTTTCGGCTTGAACTATATGATTGGGTCTCATTCTATGCTTAGTTTGGAGTCACAATATCGATATTCAATGGTTGATTTAAGGAATAATGTTCAGATAGCTTTAGGTGTCTCCTTTTCAGTAGGAAAGGTAGTGTTAGAAGAGTTGGCATCTGATCCTTTAGAATATACTCCTGAAGATGTCGTGGTTGAGGAAGAGGAGGTCAAGCCTGTTTTCGTAAACCAAAGGGAGCTTATAGAGGCTTCACTAATCGAAGAGGAAAAGGAAACAATGCAAGAATCTGATTATTCAGAAATGATCGAAGATTCAGATAGCGATGGCGACGGTATAATGGATAGTAAGGATGCTTGTCCTGATCTATACGGTCCTCCAGAAAAAGATGGCTGCCCACTTTTAGATGCGGATAAAGATGGCATAGAAGATCCTGATGATGCCTGTCCAACGGTTGCTGGTCTGATTGCATTGGATGGCTGCCCTGATTCAGATGGCGATGGTGTTAAGGATAGTGAAGATCTATGCCCTGAAGTAGCAGGAACAATTGATGGTTGTCCAGAAGCGGATGATGATATGGATGGTATACCTAATAGTGCAGATATGTGTCCAAATACGCCAGGAGATCTTGCGCATTCCGGTTGTCCTGAAATGGAAAAGGAGGAAAAAAACATGCTAAAACTAGCTGCAGAAAATATTCAATTTGAGTTTGGTAAAGCCCATTTGAAGGCTATATCCTACGAAACCTTGGACAAGATTGTTGATCTTCTAAAAAAGTACCCAGAGTTTGAATTAGAGATCGTTGGACACACTGATGATGTAGGTCGTAAGCAAAGTAATTTGGAGTTATCTTTAGACAGAGCAACCTCTTGTAAAGATTACTTGATCTCGAGAAAAATCGATGCAATGCGCATAAAAGTTTTGGCAGAAGGGGAGTTGAAGCCTTTGGATTCAAACCAAACCGAAACTGGACGTGAATTAAATAGACGTGTTGAGTTTATTGTTATCGGCCAATAGATAAAAAAACAGACCTGATTATTTCAGGTCTGTTTTTTTAAGAACTACAAGACAACATAGAACAACCAATCTTGTTCCTTGCCCATTCCGGTCTTTTTTTATACCAATGCTCGTATTGAGGGGCCTCAGCATATGGGTCTTTAAGCATAGTAGCTAATTCCTTTAATAGGCTGAGATCTTCTTTTTCTGCTTTATCAATAGCCAATTGAGCCATATAATTCCTTAATACATATTTAGGATTACTTGCTCGCATAATTGCCGCTCTTTGGATTTGGTCCTTATCCATTACTTTAAGCCTATTGATGTAAAGCTCAAACCATTCCAACCAGTTGTTTTTTACCGCCCCATCTATTTCTTCTGGTTTGTAAAAGGCTTTTTCAATAATATTAAGAGCCTGTGTTTGTGTTGTTTCTTCATTTACTTGAATCAGTTCTCTGAAAAAGATGGTCATATCTGTTTCGGAGAGATGCAAGGTTTCTATCAACTTTGATAAAATCTTTTTGTCAGAATCGTGGGAGCCTTCAAATCCAAGTTTTGATTGCATCATATCAAAGAAGCGAACTTGGAAGTTTGTACGGTATTCTTCCAGAATAGCTTCAATTTGTTCTTTGTCTTCAATCAATGGGTGAAAAGCACTGGCTAATTGCGCAAGGTTCCAAAGGCCCACTGAAGCTTGTTGACCAAATCGATACCTTCGATTTTGAGCATCTGTGGTATTTGGTGTCCAACCATAATCAAAGCCCTCTAGCCAACCATATGGGCCATAATCAATAGTTAGCCCAAGAATAGACATATTGTCTGTATTCATTACTCCATGGACGAATCCCACTCTTTGCCAGTGGATTATTAAGTCCAATGTTCGATCGCTGATTGTTCTAAATAGTGCTATGTAAGCTTCTTTTGATGGTTCTCCAAGTTCTGGGAAAAATTGATTTAGTGTATAGTCAACAAGCGTTTTTAAGTTCTCCTTGTCGTTTCTTGCTAGAAGAAGCTGATAGTTGCCAAACCTTAAGAAGCTCTCGGCCACTCTACAGACAATGGCTCCAGGTTCTTCAGCAGGATTACCATCGTAAAGCATATCTCGGACCACTTTTTCACCTGTAGAAACTAAGGACAAGGCCCTGGTAGTTGGTATTCCAAGGTTGTGCATAGCCTCACTGCATAGGAATTCTCGAATGGAAGACCTAAGAACAGCCAGACCATCAGCTGACCTAGAATAGGGGGTAGGCCCTGCACCTTTAAGCTGTAAGACCCATTGTTTTTTATTATTTGATAACTCTGCAATATTTATAGCTCTTCCATCTCCCAGTTGTCCTGCCCAATGACCAAATTGGTGTCCTCCATAGCAATGCGCATAGGGTTTAAAGCCTTCTATTGTTTTGTTGCCAGACAAGATACTTTTAAGCTCATCTGCAGTGTTGGGTTCTAAAAGAACACCTGTAAGCGCAGCGACCTCTTCACTCCATGCAATAAGTTGGGGTGCTTTGACAGGACTGGGTTCAACAAAGGAAAAGCAGGCTCCCCAGACTTGTCTCTGATAGTTTTCCTCTACAGAGTCTGCAGGTAGTGCTTTTGTAAAAGTATCGTTAAGATTAAATTGGATCATTTTAAATACTTAGGATCTTATTTTTTATAATTCTTATATCCGTCCTCTTCAAGTCTGTTGTATTTGTCTTCTACAGCTTGTCTAAGATTTTCCTTGTATTGTACTATACGTTCCAATACATCCTGATCAGAAGATCCAACAATCTGTGCTGCAAGAATACCTGCATTCTTTGCTCCATTCAAAGCAACGGTAGCTACTGGTACACCTCCTGGCATTTGCAAAATGGATAATATACTATCCCAGCCATCGATACTATTGGAGGATTTTATAGGAACACCTACGATTGGTAGGGGACTTATAGCCGCAACCATTCCAGGAAGATGGGCTGCGCCGCCTGCACCTGCTACTATTGCTTTTATACCTCTTTGGTGGGCCTTTTTAGCAAAGTCCATCATGCGTTCTGGTGTTCTGTGTGCCGAAATGATAGTCAGCTCAAAACCGATGTTTAATTCTTCAAGTACCTCAGCTGCTTGACGCATAACTGGTAAGTCTGAATCTGATCCCATGATAATACTAACTACCTTTTTCATTGTTTCTTATTTTGATTCTACACGAATAGAGTCTTTAACAAATTTGGCTTTTTGTTTCGCCATTTCTCGATCTTGGTCGGTGATCGTAATATGTCCCATTTTACGGAAAGGTTTTGTTTGAACCTTGCCATAAAGATGCGGGTATACATTTGATTCACTTATGCAGGTGTCAAAGCCTGGGTATATCGCCTCGCCAGTATGTCCGTCTGCACCAAGAAGATTAACCATAACTGCTGGGCTCAGTTGAACAATATCACTCAAGGGCATATTTAAAATACCTCGTATGTGTTGTTCGAATTGAGAGCTTGAACAGCTTTCTATAGTATGGTGGCCACTATTGTGTGGTCTTGGAGCTACTTCATTAATTAATATTTCTCCAGACTTAGTCAGGAAAAGCTCTACAGCAAGCAAGCCACAAATATCTAGTTTGTTGACAAGTTCAATGGCTAGGTTCTTACATTTTTCTTCAAGGAGCACATCAACCTCTGCAGGTGCAAGTAAAAATTCTACAAGGTTAGCTGTAGGATGAAATTCCATTTCTACAATTGGAAAGGTGTTAACCTCGCCTTTTGAATTTCGAACAGCAATTACAGCCAATTCCTTTTCGATATCAACCAAATCTTCAACAACAGATGGGCAGTCCATCATGTTTTTAAGTTTGGCTGCACTATTAACTACAAACACACCTTTTCCATCATATCCGGCTGTCCTTGACTTTTGAACGAAAGGAATAGTGATCTCACCTGAATCGACTGCCTTTTGGATGGCCACTTTCGATTCAAATAATGTATATGAAGAGGTAGGTAATTGATGCTCAGCATAAAAATTTTTCTGCAAGCCTTTATCCTTAATAATGCGCAGTGCAGAAGGCCTTGGATGTACAACCTTACCTTCTTTTTCTAAGACTTCTAATGCATCAACATTAACATGTTCGATTTCAATGGTTATTACATCCATTGTCCTCCCAAAATTAAGCACATCTTCATAATTGTTGTAATCGCCTTCTACAAATGCAGTTGCATTGCGTCCTGAGGGAAAAGAAGTGGATTTATCAAGAATGTGCGTATTGATGCTCCATTCGTTGGTTTCTTTACAAAGCATTTTGCCTAATTGGCCACCACCGAGGATGCCAAGCTTGAAATTTTTGTCTAAAAACTGCGTCATTATATAGATTTGTTTTAATCTCTCTCAAAGGTATCTCCTTAAGGGGAATAAAAAAAAGTGATTAATACTCTTTTTTTTCGATTGTCTGTTGTGGTCTTAAAAAATTCTTATAAATTTATCAGATAACATTACAACAACGCTTAAAGCAAAATAATGCAGAGAATATTAATTAAAAATGGGACAATCATAAACAGAGGTTGGCAAAAATCTGGAGATGTACTGATTGAAAATGGGCGTATCGCCAGAATTGATGCGGTTATTGATGCGGTTGCAGATGTAGAAATAGATGCCACAGGAAAGTGGGTTATCCCAGGTATAATTGATGATCAGGTGCATTTTAGGGAGCCAGGGCTAACTCATAAAGCTGAGTTGTTGACAGAGTCGCGGGCAGCAGTAGCAGGAGGTGTTACCACTTACATGGAGATGCCAAATACAAAGCCAGCTGCACTTACTCAAGAATTACTTCAAGAGAAATATGATCGTGCAAGTCAGGTTTCAATGGCTAATTACTCTTTTTTCATGGGTGCTTCAAATGATAATATTGAGGAGGTTCTGAAGACAGATACTAGCACTGTATGTGGGATCAAAGTATTTATGGGTTCTTCTACTGGAAATATGCTTGTTGATAATGAGAAAACCTTGGAACATATTTTTAAAAATGCTCCAATGCTTGTTGCTACCCATTGTGAAGATGAGGCTACAATACGAGCAAATTTTGAATTGGCTAAGGCAAAATATGGTGACGCTATTCCGATAGAACAGCATCCGATTATACGAAATGTGGAAGGCTGTTACTTGTCCAGTTCCCTTGCTATAGATCTTGCAAAAAAGTTTGATACTAGATTACACATATTGCATATCTCTACGAAGGATGAATTGGATTTGTTTACTAATCAAATACCTTTGAAAGATAAAAGAATTACTTCAGAGGTCTGTGTGCATCATTTGTATTTTAATGCAGATGATTATGAACAATATGGCACTGGGATTAAATGTAATCCTGCGGTAAAAGCTGCCGAACACCAGAAAGCCCTTTTTGAAGCCTTGTTAGATGATCGCCTTGATATTATTGCAACGGATCATGCGCCTCATACTTGGGAAGAGAAACAAAATTTATACACTTCAGCGCCTTCGGGAGTGCCATTGGTACAGCATAGCCTGAATGTGATGCTAGAATTTTATCAGGCAGGTATGATAAGCCCTGAGCGAATAGTAGAAAAGATGTGCCATGCACCTGCGATCTGTTTTAATGTGAAAGAACGAGGATTTTTAGATGAAGGTTATTGGGCTGATATAGCAATTGTAGATCCAGGTAATGAATGGGAAGTTTCAAAAGAAAATATTGAATATAAATGCAAATGGTCACCATTTGAGGGTAGGATTTTCCGCGGAAAAGTAACGGAAACTATCGTAAGTGGTGTGTTAGCATATAAAAATGGACAGTTTCTTGTAGATAATGCAGGAAAAAGAGTTTTATTCGACCGAACTTAACTAATTATACCAACCAAATTATTTTTGTTATTTATTACTTGTGCACTTGTTGCGCAGAAAATTGCTGTGTTTGTATATGAGAAAAATAATTTGCATCCTAGGGTTTTTGTGTCCTGTTCTTTTTGCTGAGGCTCAATTTTGTACCGGAAATGTAGGAGAGGATATCTTCCTAGATGGGGATTTTGGTTCTGGTGCCTCAAATATACTTTCTGTTGATCCAGGGATAGCACCAGGTTTTGTTTATAATCCAATAACTCCGCTTTATGATGGAGAATACATTATCACAAATAATATTGGTTTGTGGCAAAATTCATGGGATTGGCTTCCTATACAAGAAACTAGTTCGGATCCTGATGGATATATGATGGTTGTTAATGCTAGCTTTGAGCCTGGATTATTTTACAGTCAATTAATAGATGGTTTATGTCCAAATACATTATATGAATTTACTGCAGAAATTATAAATGTTATTCCTCCCGGATCTAATGCTCTTAAACCCAATGTCTCGTTTCTATTGGATGGGGTAGAGGTTATTAATACAGGAAGTATTCCGGAGGATGCTCAATGGCACACTTACGGATTTACTTTTACCACCGAACCTGATCAGACTTCCTTAACACTCTCATTGAGCAACAATGCACCCGGTGGGATAGGAAATGATCTTGCTATAGACAATATTTCATTCAGAGCTTGCGGTCCTGAGGCCTTTATACTTCCAGAAGAAGTGGAGTATTTATGTTTAGATGGTACACCCTTAGATCTAGAAGTTACTATAATTGGAGATCAATATTCTAACCCTACTTTTCAATGGCAGCAAAGTTATGATGAGGGTTTGACATGGGAGGATATTGTTGGATCAACAGATTTATCTTATACGCACAATGATTTTAGCAGTGGATATTATTATTACCGTTTTTTGGTTTCAAATAATGAAGAAAATCTATCTAATGACAAATGCCGGGTAAATTCAAATTCTAAACTTATCCAAATATTGCCTGAAGAATATGAGTTAACTGATAGTATTTGTGAAGGTGTAAGTTTTCTAGTCGGAGATACGTTTTATACTGAAACAGGCACCTATCTTGATACCTTGGTCTCCTTTTATGGATGTGATAGTATTCTAACACTCAATTTGAGTGTGGTTGAAGATCCAGGCATCATCCTTGAGATTTCTAAACAGGATCCAAGTTGTTCTTACAGTTTTGATGGATTTATACAATTGGACGCAGCCTTGAATGCTTCAGAACCATATTCCGTCTTTGTTAATTCAGAACAACTAGAGGAACCTTGGCAAGTCAATTTATTACAGGAGGGGACTTTTACTATTGAAATATTAGATAATAATGGTTGCTTTGCCACAGAGCAAGTAGAAATAAACAGGCCAGACTCTTTTTATGTGGACCTTGGACTTGATTTTGAAGTGGATCTTGGTGATCAGGTAGATGTTTTGACCAACTCAAATTATGATCTTAGTAATTATACTTGGACACCAGAATCTTTAATAGATTGTCAAGTTGATTGTGATAATGAGCAGGTTTTGTTTACCTCCAATACACTATTAATACTAGAGGCAAGCAATGAGTTTGGATGTATTGCTTTAGATTCAGTATTTGTATCAGTAGATACTTCAAGAAAGGTCTTTTTTCCCAATATAATATCTGCTAATAATGATGGTATCAATGACTCCTTTACGGTCTACGGTTCGGTACCCAATGTACAAATAGTTCGTTCAATGCAAATTTTTGATAGATGGGGTGCCTTGGTTTTTAATGAATCCAACCTCCCTGTGAATGATGAAACAGCTGGTTGGAATCCTTCTCGTTCTAGTAATGACTATGAAGTTGGTGTGTTTGTATTTGTTGCAGAGCTCGAGTTTCTGGATGGTGCAATCCGCCAATATTCAGGAACCTTCACCTTGAATAAATAGAATTGATTTAATACATGCTTTTAGAAACAATGAAATATATTAATTATGAGTAATAAACAATCCTACACGGGGCCATTTATCCTGTTAACTTCCTTGTTTTTTCTTTGGGGTTTTATAACAGTTCTAGTCGATTCCTTGGTACCTCGACTTAAAGAGGTATTTGAGCTTACTTATTTTCAAGCAGGATTAGTCCAATTTGCTTTTTTTGGAGCTTATTTTCTTCTGTCAATCCCTGCGAGTAAGATTCTAGATGTGATTGGCTATAAGCGGGGTATAATCCTTGGTTTGGTGACGATGGGTGTGGGTTGTTTACTTTTTTATCCTGCAGCATCCTATCGTGTATTTGGTGTTTTTATGGTTGCATATTTTACAGTAGCAGGGGGTATGACAATACTTCAGGTTGCGGCCAATCCTTACGTTGCTTTGTTAGGGTCTGAGCAAAAAGCTTCCAGTCGATTAAATTTATCTCAGGCATTTAACTCACTTGGTGCTGCTTTGGCGCCTGCAGTTGGTGCTTTGTTTATTCTTAGTGACAATATTCTTTCTTCTACAGAAATTGCAGGACTATCAGATATAGCAAAAGAGACTTATTACAATGCAGAGGCTTCAGCTGTTCAGTCTCCATTTATTGCTCTAGCTGTATTTATTGTTTTATTAGCAGTTGTTTTCTCTTTCGTAAAGCTGCCAGTGATGATGTCAGAGAAATCTAGCACCTCTTATTTTGGATTATTAAAGGAAAGAAATTTGATGTTAGGTGTGCTTGGTATTTTCTGCTATGTTGGATCAGAAGTTGCTATCGGTTCCTATTTAGTAAGTTATTTTATGGAAACTGGCATGTATACTGTGATTTCAGAATCAGAATTTATGCGAAATATTGCTCTTTTCTTTGATTCATCAATATTTGAAAAAGATCCTAAAGCAATAGTAGGAGTATTTGTGACCTTTTATTGGTCTGGTGCTATGATAGGAAGATTTGTAGGTTCTTATTTGACAAGTAGAGTTGATCCAAGATTGATTTTAGGTATTTTTGCCAGTTCTGCTGTTGCTTTAGTGTTTATATCGGTAGCCACTTCAGGCTTAGTATCCATGTGGAGTATCCT
Organism: Sphingobacteriales bacterium; assembly: GCA_042091035.1. GTDB lineage: Bacteria > Bacteroidota > Bacteroidia > Chitinophagales > Saprospiraceae > AM-2324. Next base: position 9,270 of record JBELIG010000019.1, read on the forward strand.
TGCAGTTGGCTTATTTAATTCCATAATGTTTCCAACAATATTTACTATTGCTATTGATGGATTGGGCGATAAAAAAGCGATGGCTTCAGGCTTGCTTTGTACAGCTATTGTAGGTGGTGCCTTGATTCCTCCCTTCTTTGGAAAGATGATTGATGCATTTAGCTTTAATACAGCTTTTGTGATCTTGACATTGTTCTATGGATATATACTTTATTACGGTATGAAAAGCTACAATTCATTTAAGAATAAAGCTTAATTCCAAAAAGAGGTTTCTTTTAAAAGAGACCTCTTTTTTCTAATAACTGGTAGCTTAGTATAGAGGCAGCACATGCCACATTCATGGATGTTTTAAGGCCAAACATGGGGATATGAATTGATTGCTCAACTCTTTCAAGCCAAAAGTCAGAAAGCCCAGTTACTTCGCTGCCCATCAATAAGAGGGTTGGCCTTTCATCCCATTCAAATGACTTATAGGTTGTTGATTGGTTTGTCCATTCACTTGCAACTAATCTGTAGGTTTGGGATAATTGTTCTGCCGAATCGCTGCCCGATAAAGAACGTATAGGGACAGAATCCATGTTATTTCGCGATATCCTTTGTATTTTTTTACTCGATAGATCAAGCTTGTTATTCCATATGATTACCTCTTGTAATCTTGCTGCTTCTGCAAGTCGAAGCATCATTCCAATATTTGCAGCCTTGCTAAAACTATCGCAAAGTAGTGCTAGGGGAAATCTATTGGATTCAATAAAGGCTTTTTGTACTTTCGAATCTTTATGAACATCCCTAAATTTTAATTGTCTATTGTCGTCTTTCATGGCTGTGTTTTCCGATGCGAAATTAATAACAGTAAATTAAATCAAGAATTTGTTATTCTAGGCACAATTTCATAAAAAAGGGTCGACAAATTATCATAAAATATAATCTATATTCGTTGATAAGTTGTAATGTAAATCTATGCGCTTAATTTGGTTTCTACTATTTAGTATTTTATTTACTGATTTGACGGCTCAAGTCTATTTTCCTGTAAAAAAAGGAGCAGATTGGTTCTTGGTCAATGAGGAAGGTTCGTTTTGGGAAAAAGACTCTTTAGACGCAGTTCACCTGTATGATTCTTTTGGATATTTTATTTTTCAAAAAGCTGATAAAGTTGGGCTCATTAGTAGGGATGGAGAACTTCTAATCCCGGCGAATAAAACAGATATTAGGCCGCTTAATGAAGCATTTGTTGAGTTTTCGGAATACAGTGAATGGAGTATTGGCGATATAAGCGGTAATATAATCTATAAGGATGATTATCAAGCCGTAAGTGCTATTGATTCTGATCGAATAAAAGTAAAAGTCAACAATAAATGGGGCTGTTTAGACAAGCTTGGTGAATTTATAGTGCAACCAGATTATGATCTAATTGATTGGGACAAAGATGGCTTCTACATCGTTCAACAAAATTCTAAGTTGGGTGTCATAAGTGAAGCTGGCGAGGAGATTCTTCAGGCAGACTATGATGAAATCATTTTTTTAGTTGATAATGGGTTTGCCTTTAGAAAAGATGGACTTTGGGGTTTTTGTAATGCCTCAGGTAGTATTAAAACAGCAGTGAAATTCCAAGATTTTAAAAAGTTTTCTGATGGTTTTCTTAAGCTTCAGGAATATCAAGAATCTGGATTTGTGTTGCTTTCCTTAAATTCCTTTAGAATTGCGCCGGTTCAGAATATGCTATATGCCTTTCCTTACAGTAATGGTGCGGTAGTTTTTTCCAAAAAAAGCGGAAGTGTAGGTCTAATTGATTGCGATGGAAATATTGTTCTTTCTCCCATATATCAAGAAATTGCAGGTTTTTCAGAGGATTACTTTCGAGTCAAACAGAACAATCTGTGGTCTGTTGTTGGAAAAAATTCTAAGGTTCTATACCCGCCAGAATATAATTACATTTCTGCACCTAATAAAAACACCTGTACACTCATTAAGTCAAATAAATGTGCAATAGGTACTCTAAGTGGTAAAGTTATCTCTGACTTTGAATTTGATGCAATCAAGTGGGGTAAACAAGATCAGATACATGCTTTCAAAGGAGAATCTTTATTTATTTTTTATGAAGAGCAAGAGCAACTTATAGGAGAGCAATCTTTCAGCCAATTCTTAACTATAAAAGTAGGTGCGGTATTGGAAGAGCAAATTCTCAAGGATGGATATAATCTCAAGAATTTTGAATGGGTCTTTGTTGCTGATAAGAATAAATGGGGCTTGCGGCATAGAGAAAATGAAACTTTTAAAATAGATCCTCAATTCGATGAGATTAGGGTTTTTGATGATCTCGGATTCACACTTTCTTCGATTAAGCGTTCTGTTCCCTTTGAAATATCAAAGGTAGATTTTCAGTTTTTGAATGTTTTTGGCTTAGTTAATAATGCAACTGGAATATGTTCAAGTATGGAATTGGTCCATATTTTTTTTGAAGATTTCGAGGGCGGTTCTGATCAAGCAAGATGTATTTTTTCAGATTTGAGTTTTGGATTAGTAAATCGAGATGGATATTATTCGTCAAGAAGGTATAAATATTTAGGCCCTTTTGTGGATGGTTTAGCCGCTGCTGCAGATTCAGGAAACTTAGCGGGTGGATTTGGAGCTGATTTCGATAATGATATAGGTCAACTTAAGGACTTTTTGGGAGCTTGTCTATCAAACTCTAGAATGATTGATTATACAGAATACGCCATTAACTTTCAGAAGTCGGCAAGTCTTTTTTGCGAATCTTGTAATTGGGGTTTTATAGATAAGAAGGGCGATTGGGAAATCCCTGCTATATATGACTTTTCTAAAAAAGCAGGTGCTGGTATTGGCCTTGTTATGCAACAGGGTAAATGGGGTGCTGTTCGAGCTAAAGGCAAGATCGTATTAGATTTTTCTTATGACTCTGTAGATTTTTTGAAAGTTGGAAACTCAGCGATGCTTAAGGTCCAACAGGATGATCCCCGATTTGGAATTCTAGATCATGATGCAAATGAGCTTGTACCATTTGAATATGAGGAATTTGGAGCGTTTGTTGGGGATAGGATTGCGGTAAAGAAAAATGGACTTTGGGGTTTTATAGATAAAGGCGGTAAGATTGTTATTGGTTGTGCTTTTGATGAGGTAAAGTCTTTTTCAGAAGGTTTTGCAGCAGTTCGTAAAGGCAATAAATGGGGCTTTATCAATACGGAAGGGGATTTAATTCTTGGCTTTGATTATAATCGCTGTGGTAATTTTAAAGAAGGAAAGTGTTGGGTGTATTTGAATTCAAAAGCCTATTATATTGACAGGAGCGGTGCACAGGTATTTTTGCCAGTATTTGCATCTGCAACAGATTTTGATGGGGGAGTAGCTCGTGTAAAAGAATCTGGAAAGTACGGTCTCATAGACGAGTATGGCAATTATATTCTTAGACCAAAATACCTGAGAATTTCTTCTTTTAATGAATATGGACTCGCTGTTGTTGAAAGCACGGGTACGTCTAATACAAGGTTCTCATTGGTCAACCGCTCAGGTGCCTTGATTAGTAGTCTTAAGTTTACCGCTATTCGTTCTTTCCAAGAAGGTTATGCCGCTGTGAAAATTAAAAAAGACTGGGGCTTTATTAATACAAATGGCCGTTTAGTTGTGCCCACTCGGTATTTTTCTGTGGGAGACTTCACAAATGGTCGAGCGTCCGTATACAAGGATGGAAGGTGTGGTTATATCGATTATCGAGGAGATTTAATTATAGATCTTTTATATAATAATTGTGGAGACTTTGAATCTAATAAAGCCGTCGTAAAGCTACCAAGGTTAAGAGACGGATTAATAAATCGTGATGGTACAGTATTGATTAAGCCAAGTATAAATACCCTGTTTTCTTTTTCTGAAGGTAGGGGGCTTGTCCGAGATAAAAGCCTGCGTTATTACTTTATATCTGAGAATGCAAATATGTACGATGGCTTTTATCAGTCCGCTCAGAAATTTAAGCAAGGTGTAGCTCCTGTAAAAAGGAGGGAGAAGTGGGGCTTGATCAATTTAAAAGGTATGTGGGTCAGTCGGCCAAAATATAATCAGATAGAGCGACTAGATAATGGACTTATCCTAGCAAAAATTAATGGATACATGGGATTAACTAATCTTGATGGAGAATTCCTGACCCCCTTGAAGTATTTACAGCTTGATATTTCAAAAGAAAATATATTTTTAATGGAAACAAGTAATGGGATTGATTATCTTAAGCCAAATGGAGAATGGATCTGGCAATCGAATTAAAAGTTAGTTATGGATACTTTGAAAGTACTAATTATAGATGATGAGGCTGATATTAGAAACCTTCTTGGTAGGATTATAAAGCTTGAAGGCTTTGATGTTGACCTTGCAGAGGATGCTGCTAAAGGATACAGCATGTTGAAGAAGTCAAGCTATCATGTTATTTTATGCGATGTGCGCCTGCCAGACGGTTATGGTGTTGATATGGTCCCTCTGATTAAGAAAGAATATCCAAATACCGAGATTGTACTTTTGACTGCCTATGGAAAGATAGAAGATGGAGTCAGTGCTATCAAGAACGGTGCATTTGATTATATAACAAAGGGAGATGAAAACTCTAAGATTATACCTATAATCCACAAGGCAGCTGAGCGGGCTGCTCTACGCTTTAAATCTTCAAGTAAAAAAGGTGCCGGAATCAAGGACGGTTTTGAATTTGGTCAAATAATTGGTCAATCCAAAACACTCCAAAGTGCAATATCACTCGCCAAACGTGTAGCTAAAACAAATACAACTGTGTTGCTCAACGGTGAGACGGGTACAGGGAAAGAAGTTTTTGCACAAGCAATACACAATGGCTCCAAGCGCTCTGGCAAACCTTTCGTAGCAATTAATTGCTCTGCTTTCGGGAAAGATCTGCTGGAAAGCGAGATGTTTGGACATAAAATAGGAGCTTTTACAGGTGCCGTACAGGATAAGAAGGGCTTGTTTGAAGTTGCAGATGGAGGAACTATCTTTTTAGATGAATTAGGCGAGATGGACCTCCATTTACAGGCGAAACTCCTTAGAGTACTGGAGTCGGGTACTTTTATAAAAGTGGGTGATACTAAAGAATGCAAGGTAGATGTAAGGATTATCACAGCAACGAATAGAGACTTGGAGGCAGAATCAGAAGCTGGGAATTTCAGACTTGACCTCTATTACCGCCTGAGCGTTTTTAAAATCACGCTTCCTGCCCTCAGTGATAGGCCAGAAGATATTCCTATACTTGCCAGTTATTTTCTGACACTAACTCTAAATAACATGGAGTTGGAGCCTTTGGAAATGGGCGATGCATTTCTTTCTGCACTTCAAAAACACAAATGGAAAGGTAATGTGCGTGAACTTAGGAATGTTGTAGAAAGAGCGGTAATCCTATGTGAGGGTAGTGTATTAGAAAAGGATTGTCTGCCGTTTGATTTTGGACTTGAAGATAATATCTCCCCAGAGGATCGCTTCAAATTGCGTTCACTTGAGCAAAGTCATATAGTAAAGGTTTTACAGCATACCGGGGGCAATAAGACCAAAACAGCTGAACTGTTAGGCATTGGCCTTACCACCTTATATCGAAAAATGGTCGATTATGGCATAGAGAAATAGAAATTTATTTTTCAAAATGGAAATAGACCCTTTCAAAATGAAAGGGTTTTTTTATGCCTAAATTTTTACAAATTTCCTTGTCGATGATTAATGTTTTGTATTTCAGTTACTTGTGTTGAAGTTTTGATTTTTGGCATAGGCTTGGCACAAAAGTTGGCATAGTATCCATAAACAGATAATTATGGAATTGATAATATACTTTTTATGCCTTTGGGTAATCATGGCCATTGCACTCTTTGTAAATAATGCGATGTCTAAAAAATCAAGTTGATTTATTACCACATACTTATCAGAAACTACAGACCTATTAACTAATACAATTAACATCTATCATCATGGGAACAGTTGAATTCAATAGTCAGTTTAAAATATTAGAGCACAAGTTATTACCTACAGCTTACCGTCTTACGAATAATTATGAAGATGCACGCGATCTTGTTCAAGAGACAGCAATGCGAGCATTTACGAATAGAAGAAAATTTGAGATGGGAACAAACTTTCAGGCTTGGGTAATAACAATTATGAGAAATACCTTCATTAATTTTTATAGAAAGAAGAAAAATAGAAATACAAGATGCGAGCCCACAGGAAGTTTTGTATTTGAAAAAACTCTTGTACCCGCTGAAAATGAAGGGGATTCTAATATTATGATGAAAGAGTTAATGGGCATGTTAAATCAATTGAGCGATACCTATAAGGTTCCTTTTGAAATGTTCTTTGAAGGATATAAATATGAAGAAATTGGAGTGCAACTGAATGTTCCAGTAGGAACTGTGAAAAGTAGGATATTCTTTGCGAGGCAAAAGCTTAAGGGGCTTGTGCTTTCAAGATATCCTCAAAGCATGGTTGCATAAACTAAAATTTAAAGTTTTTTGGCAAGAAGGACTTATTTCGTTTTTGCCCGTTAATTCGGGCAAAAACTTTTTTGTTATATATCTTTTCTTGATAACTTGGACTACACAAAATTCCATTTAAGTGAAGTTAAAACCTAAGATTCAGATCGGCTTGCTTACTCTGTTCGCAATTATTACACTTCTGGCTATAGTAGGAGGGCGGTCTATGCAGAATAATGCTAGTAATTCTAAAGATGCATTGATGCAGAATAGGAGGAATATGATCCTCACCAACAAGATCACTAGTAGCCTAAGTAATCTGGTCTTAGTCGTTTCACAAGATAGTGCCCAGGTGGTAAGTGCTATGGCTCAGATGCGAACTTCAATGAGTGAGATCAAGCGATCACTCAAGCAGCAGATTAAAACCATCGAAGATGATAGCATAGCTCAAGTTCTTTCTCAAGATATTGATGCCTTAAATTTTGAGATAATTAGTTCAAATGTAAAAAACATCTACGATGCTCGTACAGATTTGATGTCTCGGATTGCTGATATTGAATATATCGTCAAAGCAATGATGGCTGTCCAAGCTCAAGGAATGAGTAACAAGGTTCGAGAGGTCAACGAGGTTTATACTACGGTGACCATCGTAATAATAATAACTAGTTTTTTACTTTTTGTTCTTGCTGCTGTAGCTCTGTTTTATATTCCCGAATATATAGCTGATCCAATCATGAAGATTAGTAATTCATTGGAGCAGATCATGGATAAGAATTATAATTCCAGAGTTTATATCGATAGGCAGGATGAGATTGGTGACCTTGCAGATTCCTTCAATAAGATGGCCGAAAAGCTTGAAGAGTATGAAGGCATGAATGTTCAGAATCTTTTATTGGAAAAACATCGGCTTGAAAATATAATCAATCGAGTAAAAGAAGCAATTATTGGTCTAGACTCAGAGCACAAAGTGTTATTTGTAAACCAAGCTTTTTTGGATCTTGTAAAAATTCCTAGTTCTAATATCGTAGGGAAATCTGTGGATAAATTATCGCAACGTTATTCTCGTTTAAAGAAGTTATTTGATAATCTTAAGAATAAGAACCAAGCTACCCCTGGCTTTCAGTCTATTCAGTTTGAAGAGAAGGATAAATCCTATTACTATGAGCGAGAACTGATCGAAGTTAGTCTTGGTATTGGGAATGTGATCACACATAATGGCTATATTCTTCTGTTTAAGAATATCACTGAGTTCCGCGAGCATGATTTGGCAAAGACTAACTTTATGGCAACCTTATCTCACGAATTGAAGACCCCGATATCTGCAATTGATATGAGTCTTTCTCTCTTGAAGGATAATCGGATCGGCAACTTGAATGAAGATCAAACCTCACTTACATCAACTATCAAACAGAATATAACTCGTTTACTTACTTTGATAAATGAAATTATGGAAGTATCAAAAATTGAAACGGGAAATATCATAATGGTTGAGTCAAAAGCAAGTCCCTCGGATATTGTAGACCAAGCACTCAATGCAACTGGAACATTTATTGATCAAAAGGAAATTAAGTTGGAAAAAGTAATTGCGGGCAACTTGCCTTTAATTAATGTTGATGTTCAAAAAACTTCCGGCGTTCTAATTAATTTTATTTCAAATGCAGTTCGATATACACCAATCAAAGGTATCATTCGTGTAGAAGTAAGCAAACAAGGAAATGATATTGAGTTTAGGGTTTCCGATAATGGTAAGGGTATAATCGATGAGGATCTCAAGAATATATTCAAACGCTTTAAGCGTGCTAAAAATGACAAGACAAAAGGTACTGGACTTGGATTAGCAATATCTAAGGAGTTTATAGAAAAGCAGGGCGGTCGTATTTGGGCAAACTCCAAGCTAGGGAAAGGTTCCACCTTTGGTTTTGCACTTCCATTAAATAAAAAAGCCTGAGTTATAAACTCAGGCTTTTTAAAGGATTAAAGTAACTTCTTTAGTTCTTCTTCAATCTGTGCAGCACCTCTTAGTTTTGTTGCCGCAATTTTTCCATCTCGATCAATAAGCACTGTGTAAGGAATAGAACGAACACCATATAAACGTCCTGCTGTTGATTCCCATTTCTGAAGATCTGAAACATGATATTCCCATGGTAAACCATCTTTTTCAATAGCAGCTACCCATTTTTGACGTGATTTTTCTAGTTCAGCAGTGATTCGCTCCTCATCTCCATTATATCTGGCCTTAGATCTAGAGTCTAAACCATCCAAGGAAACGGAAAAAACCGTAAAACCTTGGTTTCTATATTTTTCATATACTTTCACCACATTTGGATTCTCTCTTCTACAAGGTCCACACCAGCTTGCCCAAAAGTCAAGTAATACGATCTGACCTTTCAAATCCTCCAAACTGTAGTTCTTTCCATTTGGATTGTCCATACTGATATTTGGCGCTACATTACCAATCTGGATTGGACTGCTAGCTTCTGCTGTCATTTTTTGCATCAGCTGACCTTTCAGAGTGATCATTGGAGTGATCATATCCGATTCAGGAAATGCAGTTTGAAGACCTGAGATAGCTTTGTCAAAAGCAGCAATACTTGCAGCATCTCCGGTTTGTTTGGTATTCAAACAAATAAAAGCTGCACCAACAGCATCAGTTGTTGAGTTAAGGTAATCATCAACAGAGCTTGGATTTACCGTTCTGGTTGCTAGTTTATTTAATAAGCTTGTTAAAGCAATATTGTTAGGTGAAGACTCGCCAATAATGTATTCATAGAATCGCATTTTTGACAATTCTGCATTGATTTTAACTAGAGTTTCACCCGTATTAGTAACATAAACTCTATTTCTCGTTCCTATTCTTAGTTGAATTAGATCACCTGGTTTAGAGTTTTCAAGCGGAATCGCAAATGACCCGTCAGCTGCTATTAAAGTATCTTTTAGTAGAGTGAATTTAGAACTCGCATTAAACTTCTCGACATTTATAGTCATGTTTTCTGCGCCAGTTATGGTTCCTTCTATTGTAAATACATCGGCAGAGGGTGAGCTACAAGAGAATGCCAGCAAAACAAGGCTTAGGAATGTTAAGAATTTGAATTTCATTATTCAATGGTTTTAATAATTTTTTTTTGATGCTTTCCAATAATCAAAGAATATCTCCAGAACCGATAATATTAGCGAAAATCCAAAGAATCTTATCTGGATATTTGATTGATCCGATGTGCATATTAAAAGTGAAATTACATAAAATCAAATAAAATCTAAATAATCTTATGTTTTATAAGCGTTCTGACTATTTTTTTGATAAAATTTCAAACATTTAGTTTTAAGTGATACTAATTTATATAATATGTCGTATTTTATTTGAGATTACCTTACTAAATAAAATACTATGGCATTCCTCAAACTTTGCAATAAAGATCCACTTCTTTCTGTACTCAAGGATCATTTTGATGCCTCCTTGGCAAGAGTCCCTAAAGCATCCTTAAAACCTTTATTAGTACTAGGCCTAAAGGAGGGGAAATTAAATACACTTGGTCAGGTTTCTGATTTATTTATTGAAAAACCCAATTCCCTACCTGATATTAAATCTGAGTCAATTAACAAGGACCTAAGTGGGAAAAGGTCAGGCAGTATGGATATAGATTTTGGGCTGAAAATTCTAGAAGGCTTTTTTAAAGGGTTTAATCTCCCTTCGGCAGGAATGAGTACAGCTTTTTCCAAGGCAAAAAATATTTCATATTCCTTTGATGGTATACGATCACAGTATTTTGAATCCCTTAAGCTTGGTGCTCTTTTAGGCGGGCAGGAACTTGATGTTTCTAATTTAAGCCTGAAACCTTTCATAACCAACAAGCAAAACCGATTATTTGTGATCGTTCGAACCTATCAATCAAAGTCCTTTAATATCCATTTTGATAAGGCTTTTGATGCAGGACTTCATGCAGATATTAGCGGACTTGGAGAGCTCCTAAGTATGGATGATTCCTCTGTATCTATAAGTAAAAAAGAGGAAGGAGGCATTCTTTTTTCTGGGAGTAAGTACAAGACCTTTGCCTTTCAATTAGTAGAGCTGGAGCTTGAAGATGATGGGCTTTATATCAAGCAGATATTGGCGGATAATGATCATAAGGTATTACGAGAAAATGGTCAGCTTCCGCGGGCAGTCATTAGTGATGAATTTGTAATGTTTGATCTAGATCCAATAAACGAACCTGCTATCTAATTATGGCTGACTTTTTAATATCTACACTGAAAGAATCCCTGGAGGATCGTATTGAAGCTGGAGTAGACGCTTCAGATATTATCGATTTCTTGAGAGATGTGCTGAAGCCAAATATCAAATCTGCTTATTACCAGCAGATCACGCAGGTCATTGGTGCTTACAAACGAAGCGAACAAAGTTATTTTACGGGAAGTTTAACCGAGGAGTCCTTTAGTGTTGCGAGTAACAAATTTATACGCAGCCTTATAAACAGGCTCAATAATTTCCAAAAACTGGATAGCCTAGGAGTTTTACGAGCTTCCGAACATACAGTTGTTCCCGCTTCAAGCGCTATGCTTGTCGATAGAGAAAAAGTCATAGGCAAACGAAATTTTCTTAAGATTGAGTGGCTTAAAAGAGGGGATGAGGTATCTAAGCACATCTGTAAGATTAGATTGCATGATGATTCTACTGGAACAGGGTTCTATTTGAAAGGCGGTTATATAATGACGAATCGGCATGTTTTGCCAACTGCAGATGCTGCAGCCAATGCAGAGCTGATTTTTAATTATACTGCTCAGAATAGAACGGAGACCCTATTGCGAACGCTAGATCTTGAGTCCGAATTTTTTATCGGGACTAAAAATGAAACTGATCTTTCCTGTGATTTTGATTTCGCAGTTTTTAAAATAAAAGGAGATTTAGACTTGGAGGGATTAGAATTCTCAATTGATTTGCCAGATCCCTCTGCAGGTGATTTGATAACAATTATTCAGCATCCATGGGGAAGACCGATGGAGTTGTCTGTTGATTTATTGACCTCCGTTGACCATCATATGATCAATTATAAGGCCGATACAAATAGTGGAAGTAGTGGTGCTCCTGTATTTGATAAAAAATGGAGCTTGATTGGTATTCATTTCGGGTCCTTGACAAATGAATCTCATAATACTGGTCTAAAGGCTAGTCGTATTATGGGGCATTTACCTAAAACCTTGCAGTCTTCCCTGGGATACAATCCGTAATAGCCTATGAATTGCAAATTCTGTAACACAAAATTATTAATGGAGGCTAAATTTTGCCATAACTGTGGTTCACCGGTTATACATTCAAAAACATGTGCTGCCTGTGGAAAGTCAAATCCATTTAAAGCTATGTTTTGTTTTAATTGCGGTCATGCATTTGAATCGATTGATTCTAAGGAAACTTTGACAAGCAAAGATCAGTTCCTTTTAATCTTGGAAAAAGAAGTGCAAGTCAAACATGGTTATGTTAATTCAGAGCGTATCAAAGAACGTTTCGCTTCTCCAAAATATAAGGATGTTTTTAATGCCAGATTTTCACAATTGGATCAAGAACAAAATCAATCTCTGGAATACGCAAAATCCGAGCTAGAGGTGAGACATTCTTTAGTAGCTCTTTTAGAATTTTTTTTAGTGATGTATTGCAAAGACCTATTGCCTTTTACTATTGATGAAAAAATCTTGAGATATCAGCATGTTAAGTATCCCTTTGATCTGCAGCAGCTAGCAGAAGATTACTTGCAATTGAGCGATTTAGAAGAGGATATCTATTATTCTTTAATAGATATTGATTTTGACAAACTGGAGCATGCGACTGAGTTTTTTTTCTTTCCTGAATCCTCAGAACATCTTCTATTTATAATTGATTTATCTATCTCTGGCAACTTAATTCATGGCCTTGCAGTAACGGATCAGGGACTGTATTGGAAACTGCCACTTCAAACATCTCATAAGGTAAAGTTTACGGATATCCTTAAGCTTGAAATTGATAAAGCATGCTTAATTATTAACGATAAATATTTTGATATAAATCCAGCGTTTAATTTTAGATTTAGAAGATTTCTTCAGCGGATGGCACTCCTTAATTATGGGGATACAAAAAAAAGGAATACTATTTAGAGTATTCCTTTTTTTTGTTAATCATGCTTTGTTCCAAATTGTCGAAGAATCAAATAGAGGACTAGCACAGATAGCAGTATTAATATAATACTAACTAGTATACCTCCTCCGAGAAAGGTGGAAAGGAAGGTACAGCTTATGGCAACTATACCAACTGTTAGTGCATAAGGTAGTTGAGTTCTTACATGCTCTATATGATTACAATCAGAAGCTAGTGAACTAAGGATTGTAGTGTCTGATATCGGAGAACAGTGGTCACCCAACACAGAGGCTCCAAGCACAATTGCAATTGAATTTAGCATTAATTCCATAGTTACATCCGGCGCGATTCCTTGCGATTGGCAGATACTCCAACAAGTAGGAATTGCGAGTGGATATAGGATAGCCATTGTACTCCAAGAAGATCCAGTAGAAAATGCAATAGATGCAGCAAGTATGAATACGATTACTGGGAATACAAAAGGATTTATATTATTTGCTAAGGTGCTAGACAAGAAATGGGCTGTTTCAAGGTCGTCCGTTGTACCTGCAAGAGCCCAGGCCATTGTTAGGATTATTAGTGCGGGTAACATAGTTTTAAATCCGTCAATCATAGTGCCGATACTTCGTTCAAGCTTCATGATTTTTTGACTAATGGTTAAAATCAAAGCAACTATTACACCACTTAAGCTGGCCCATAATAAAGCTATGTAAGAGTCTGAGTTACCAATCAAGGTGCCTAGTTTTACGAAAAATCCACTTTGCTGTTCATTCAAGGCCGTCCAAGTTGCTCCCCAGGTTTCATTAGATATAGAAAGGCCATCTGCAATTAGACTTCCATAGGTTGATTCAAAACCAGTAGAAAGTAGACCAAATATAGTTACAAATATTACTGTAAGAACCGGTAGAATTGCATTCATAGGTTTTAGTGGTGCTCCCTTTACAGGCGATAAATCCTCTAAGTTTTCTTCATGGTCTTCGCTTCGGTCTGGTTTTACTTTCCCCAATTTCCTTGCTCGTAATTCTGCTTTAAGCATAGGACCAAAGTCACGTTTTGTGAATATGACTAATAGAATAAAAATAAGAGTAAGAATAGGGTAGAAGGAGTATTTTAAAGAACTTAGAAACAAGGAATAACTAGTTACATCACTAAAGCCTTCAATATTTTTTACACCGTCTGATATATAACTTAACTCTGCTCCAATCCATGTTGTAATAAATGCAATGGCTGCTACTGGAGCAGCAGTGCTATCTACTATATAGGCTAGTTTTTCTCTGGAAACTCTAAATTTATCTGTTACTGAGCGCATCGTATTTCCTACGATTAGTGTATTTGCATAGTCATCAAAGAAAATAGCAACACCAAGTAACCAAGTAACAAATTGACTTGATTCCGGCCCTTTAGCAAATCGACTTAGTTTGGTGACAACACCTGCCATTCCACCGTTTCGAGATATTATAGCTACCATACCTCCAATTAATAAGGAGAATAAAACTATAGACAAATGGCCGCCATCATTGAGCGCATTTAGGATGTATTTCTCTAGCACTAACCAGGCACTTTCTAGATAGAAAAGTGGTGCTTCAAATCTTAATCCTCCGGCAATAAAAGCCCCGGAAAATATCCCCATAAATAGTGCAATAATAACCTCCTTGAAAATAAGAGCAAGGATAATAGCTAGAAGTGGTGGAATAATAGAGAGGATAAGTGGAATTGGTTTAATCCGAATACTATTATCAGACCTTTTTGAGATATGATATATTTTTTTCGAACTTTCTGCCTGTGTTCCCTGGAATTTATACAAAGCGCCTTTACGACTTATATTGCCTAGTTCTACAAGTGCTTCCCCTTTAATAAGGTTAATAGCCTGAAGTTCGCCATTAATATTGATACTTGATTGTACTTTTTCTTGTAAGTCTGTAATTAGTTTAATGTCCTTACCCTTTGCTATGACATCAAATTCTTCTGGAAACGCAATGGTTTGTATTACAGTATCTAAGGCTTTTGGGGGGCTTAGATCTTCATTGTTTGAATTTTGAGGATCTTGTGCGGATAGACCAAATGAAAATGCTAATATTAGATAAATGGAGAGGATTATTCTTGATACCATATACGTTTGTGACGATATTTTATAAAATATAAATTATATTCAAGCTTCCTTTAAATACAATTTTGAATAAGTGAACATAACCAAAAAAATGAAAAAATCCCACATACAAATCATCAAAGGATTATTTTTTAGTGTTTTGATCCCTGCTAGCACAATTATGTCTGGGCAAGTTTTTAATCCTGATTATTTCAATGTGACTGGATCTGATGGTTTAATGTCTAATGCTTGGGCAGGGGGAATGACTGCTCCTCAGTTCTCCGAAATTGATTTAAATGGAGATGCTTACATGGATTTGTATCATTTCGATAAAGATGGAGCTGTTCATGTGTTTTATCTGAATGATGGTAATGTTGGGGAAGTAAGCTATACCTATGCTCCAGAGTATATTAAAAATTTTCCAATCTGTGAAGGTTGGGTGAATCTAAAAGATTTTAACGGAGATGGCTTGGTCGATCTTTTTACATTTGATACAAATGGAATTTCAGGAATAAGAGTGTTCAATGGTGCATTGAATAGTGAAGGAGAACTGTATTTTATTCCTTATGTAAATCCAGTTTCAGAAACGAGCTATTTAGTGTTTAAACAAACACCTAATAGTAGCGCCCTTAATATTTATTCTACGGTAGAAGATTTTCCTGCTTTTATTGATGTAGATAAAGATGGAGATCTGGATATACTCAATTTTGGATCAGGAGGAACTTATGTGAGATGGTATAGAAATATTTCTACCAATCCTGAAGATCTTATTTTTCTGTTAGGGGATTATTGCTGGGGTGGATTTGGTGAGGGAAGTTTAAGCCAAGAAGTATTTATGAATCTTGAAGATTCCTTGAACTGTGTCGATTTCTTTGTTGATAATGAAGATCCAAGTCAGCATGTTATTCACCCAGGTTCTACGCTTTGTGTATTTGACGAAGATGGTGATGAAGATTATGATATCCTTTTGGGGGATGTAACCAATAAGAATTTGGTTTTCCTCAGAAATAACGATGGTATAGAAAACGCATGGATGACCGAAGATGATATAACCTATCCAAGTTATGATGTGCCCATTTTTATTTCTGAATTCCCATTAGCTTTCTATCAAGATTTTGATAATGACGGTAGTAAGGATCTTATGGCCACAAATTTTAATGATAATGGGATAGAGAACTACAATATGACTTGGTTCTATAAAAATATGGGTTCAGATAGTGCTCCATTGTTTGAATTACAATCGGTAAATTCATTGACCAAAGACATGATGGACTTTGGCTCTCTCTCATCTCCAGCTTTTTTTGATTACAATGGTGATGGTTTGATGGATATTCTAATAGGTACTGGAGGGTATAAAGTAGACCAGGGCTATGAACCAAGTTTGATTCTTCTAGAAAATATTGGGTCAGCTACAGATCCTTCATTTTCAATTGTTGATTACGATTATTTGAATCTCTCGACTTTTACAGGAGAAAAGAACTTTGCACCCTGTTTTGGAGACCTTGATAATGACCAGGATGAAGATTTATTGATAGGTCTGAGTGATGGTTACTTAATATATTTTGAGAATGAGGGTGGAGCTGGTAATTCCTTTCTTTTTGGAAGTCCTCAGGTCCAGTGGAAGGGATTAGATATTGGCCAAAATTGTTCACCTTTCATTATTGATTTAGATCGTGATGGAGATCAAGATCTTGTTATAGGAGAGCGTTCTGGTAATTTGAATTTTATTAAAAATATTGGGAGCCCTGAAAGTTTTGAATGCGATATAGATTTAGCGAGTCCAAATAACAACACTAACCTTGGTGGAGTAGATGCTACAGAGGTTTCAGGAGGAGTAGTTGGAAATAGTTCGCCTTTGTTTTTAGAGATTGAAGATCATTATGAATTGATTCTAGGGACACAAAGCGGAAGGTTTTTTAGATACACAGATGTTGATCAAAATCTTGATCAAGGGAGTGTGTTTACTTTAGTAAATGATTCTATGGATATAGTTCATACAGGATCTCATGTGAGTATGGCTTTAGCTGATCTAAATGACAGTGGTGAACTAGAATGCGTTGTGGGTAATAATAGAGGCGGGTTAAGCTTGTATGGTTCTGACTTAGCAAAAGAGTATATCTTTCTGGATCAGAAAGAGGTAAAGCAGAATGAAATTCTTGCAACGATCTATCCAAATCCTGTTAAAAATCAAGTTTATATTTCTTTGGACAATAAGCATAACCTAGAGAATGTCAAGATTTATGACGCTTCCGGACAATTGGTACTTGTATCCTCTGATTCAAATGTCGATTGTACGTCACTGAAAGCAGGTATTTATCTCCTAGAAGTGTCGTCTACTAACGGTTTCAAAGGGTTTAACCGTTTTGTTAAACAATAATTAAATGCCAGTTGTGGTTAAAAAACCTTGTTTTTGTGCAGAAAACCGAATTTTTATTCTGTGGATGTAAATTTTGTCGCAATTTTACTGAACCACCAAAGCAATACTAACACATCTAAGTTAGTCCCAAAACCAAGTTAACACTCTTGTAAAATAAAACTATGACAATATTCTTTATACACTTGTAACTATAGAACAGCACACTTATATAAACAAAACTAGAACACACTAAATCCAATACTTGTATTGAATTTTCATGAACATCTAAGAAAAAGTAATTTTTTTCAGAGGTAAGAGAGACGAAAGTCTCTCTTTTTTTTTCAAAAAACTGAAGAATTGTGCCAAAAAACGAATATTCTAATAATTGATATTAATAAATTTCCATATTTGTTTTAAGCAAATAAATAAACACAGTTACACAAAGCTGAAATACCTAAAATCTTATATAATAGATACTTTCTGAATATTTTATAAGAAAATGAACCCAAAAACAAGCTATTTGATTACAAAAAAGAGATGAGTTTCATCTCTTTTTATATTTTTGGGCATGACTAATAAAGACATTGCTAAGCAGTTTAAACTTCTCGGAGACCTGATGGAACTGCATCAGGAAAATCCCTTCAAAATAAAATCCTACAATAATGCCTACATAACTTTACGAAAACTACCAGATGCTGTGGTAGATCTATCGGAAGAAGAGCGTGCACAAATAAAAGGAATCGGTAAAGCGATTAATTCAAAAATTACTGAATTGTCGACTGCTGGTTCAATGAGTACTTTAACTAAGTATTTGGAGCAAACACCTAAAGGAATCGTAGAGCTTTTAGGGAT
>JBELIG010000226.1:0-1573 GCA_042091035.1 Sphingobacteriales bacterium
CGATCTATCAGTCGATTCTTGCCTTCCTCCAAGGCAGCCATCAAGGCATCTTGTTGCAAGACAGAAGCTTCCCGAAAAGGTAGCTCTCTAAACACCACCTGCGGCTTACACTTATTCAAACCTTCTACCTTAATATAACGCACTTCAAAGCCATCTTGTCCGCAAAGTAAATTCGGCAAGCTCATACAAAAGCACATCAGAAACAGGAAAAATAGTTGTTTAGGAAGCATATCCTAAGTTAAGCGATTCCAAACTTTTAAACGATTAAATTTGGAGATATGAAAGAAAAGAATCGATGTGGTCTCGCAGTCGATCATCACTCTGCTCCGCGGCCAACGAAAAGTCAAAGACCTTATAACCAAAACGTTCCAAGGTTGCCACCACATGTTTGGTGTCTGCCGTATTCAGGCGTAAACTCAGTTGAAGGACATCGGAGGCTGCATCCGAAAATATAAAACTACTCAGGATCTTCGACTGCTCCGATTCTATCAGTCGAGCCAATTCACTCATTGAATAATCTCTGTGCTTCATCTCAATCAAGATGGAAGCTCCACGATCATCTACAGAGCCGCTGTCATAGAGATACTCCATAACTGAAATTGCAGATACTGCGCCCTTATAGTATAATTTATCATCAACGATTGGAATCACACGAAGTTTGGTCTGACCAAGAATACGAATAGCATCCGTAAAATGATTCTTTACATTCAAAGCCGGAAAGACCTGAGGAATATTCATCTCCTCCAGTTTCAACTCTAGATCAAAGGAAAGAATATGATCTTCAGTCACCATGGCCTGCAGCTTAGACTCTGCATCAAGCATAGGCAGCACAGCGGAATAGCTATCCCCCATAATACGAAGTGCTTGATCACCAGTCATTTCAGGTGAAAGAACTTCTACCGTGTTATCGATCAGGAAATCTACAGTCATGCCAAAAAGGTTGTTTATTATATAAACGCACGAGCTGCCGAAATGTGTTCCGACAGCCTTTAAATGACTACATTATTGCAAAATAAACGACTGAAAATTAAGAAGAGAGCTTAGATTTCTCTTTTTCGAACTCTACCTGACTCAATAAGCCACGCTCCCGAAGGTCTTTAAGATAGTTGAGCTGTGCCAAAAGATCATCCTTTTTAGGATCTTCCAGGAGTTCATCCTCTTGGAACTTCGTCTGTGGCAGTCGATAATTATTTGCCTTAAAAATCTGATAGGCTTCCTTCACACGTAGGAAAGAAAACGCATCATGTGCCTCAATTTTTTCAAAATCTCGGAAACCCAGTTCTACTGATTTATCCAAACTCTTAAGGGCCTGCTCTTCATTCTCTGTTAAGGAGTAGGCGCAAGCCAAATTGAAATATACTGGATAATTATAAGCATCATATTTCAATGCTTGCTCAAAGGCAAGGATAGCACCTTCGTAATCAAAATCTCTGAACATGGCTTTACCCTGTTCTATATGCGGAAGTGCTTTTTGTTTATTGAGCTGATTCTGCTGTTCGCGTTTATAGGGATGATGGCGCTTGGAATAGGCATTACGGCTTTGCTTAGCCTTTGTGCGATAATCCCTGGGTTG
>JBELIG010000226.1:1673-5138 GCA_042091035.1 Sphingobacteriales bacterium
GGTATTTGTCCAAGGTAGAATCTGTGTAATCCTAAAAATCCTCCAAAGAAAGCGAGGAATCCTGCCACGTTTTTTTCCTTCATCTAGATTGTAAATTTCTCTTTAACCGTTTATCCAATTAACAATTCAAAAGTATAAAAAAGAGGGACGCCTTGAAAAGTATTCAGATGAATCTCTTTTTGTACTCGACAAATGCCAAATTTAAGCCATAATGATAAGTAATAATTTAAAGAACTCGATCAGATTATTGTAAGTAGTTCAGCGGACATAAATTTTTAATTCATTTTAAAAATTGTCCGAACAAAAAGCGTCCAATAGCTAAGAAATTCAAAAATGATTTCTTAATTTAAGGGAACCGCAATCTCCCAAGTTAGACTCCTGCGTTTTTAATTTTCGCTTTGGAGAAACACAATAGAATGAATAGATATCAAAGGCAATTACAGGTCAAGCAAACCCAGATTAATTATCTTCTGGAACTCACAGAAGCTATAAATTCTAATGCTAAAATCCCTGTACTTTTCAGAATGTACCGCGAATTTTTGGAGGACAAGCTGCTGATCAAAAAGATGGCTTTTTTCTCCATAGAAGACGGAGAGCCTTACTGTAAGACCTATATTGGCATCAAGCCCGATGAGATTCAAGATGACCTTTATCTAGAGCTATTCAAGT
The DNA here is from genome assembly GCA_042091035.1 of Sphingobacteriales bacterium. Taxonomy (GTDB): domain Bacteria; phylum Bacteroidota; class Bacteroidia; order Chitinophagales; family Saprospiraceae; genus AM-2324. The sequence goes on from JBELIG010000226.1 coordinate 2,343, forward strand.
ATAACAAAGCGAGCACCATTGAAGAGCCACATTCGGCATTCTTGGGACAGTTCGACCTAATCATTCCTTGCCACCACAAGAATACGCCTATTGCCTTTGTGCTGATCTCCAACCCAGAGATCAATGATGAGTTTATGAACAACATCAAGTTCATAAGCACAATTACCAACATCATTTCAGTAGCTATAGAAAACAAACGCCTGTTCAAATCACAGGTCAAACAAGGAATCCTTGCAAAAGAGATGGAGCTTGCCAACAATATGCAACGCTCCCTGACACCGCCCAATCATCCAAAAACTAAGCACTACGAAATCTCTTCCTACTACCAGCCACATTTGGAGGTTGGAGGTGATTATTTCGACTTTGTGCAAACCAAGGGAAACCACCTCGTATTTTGTATCGGTGATATCACCGGAAAAGGCCTTGCTGCTGCCTTACTAATGGCAAACTTACAGGCTTACTTCCAGACCCTTGTAAAGGTCCATACCGATTTGAAACACTTTGTTACTGAGCTAAACGAAGACATGCTTCGTTCTACCAAAGGTGAAAAGTTCGTTACCTTCTTCATGGGTGTATATAACCTGGAAACCCAAATGCTGCAATATGTAAACTGCGGTCACAATCCACCATTGATCTTCCATAAGAACAAGATCAATGAACTAACTAAAGGCTGTACACTCCTTGGTATGTTTGAGAAACTACCGAGTATAGAAGTTGGCGAGGTAAAGATCGAAGAAGACGCAACCATCCTGCTCTACACAGATGGACTTTCAGACCTCAGAAATGAGCGTGGAGATTACTTGCCTGTAGGAAGATCGAAGGTCTACCTAAAGCAAAATTCACATCTGAACACCAAAGAATTCATCGATAAACTTATGGATGGAGTCAACGATTTTCGCGGAGAAGCAGAGTTTCCAGATGACCTGACCATTCTTTGCTGCAAATTCTTTGCTCAACAGGATACGCCGGTAAATGTCTGATCCTAAAATCCATACCTACGCGGATGGAAGTATAAGTTATTGGGACCTGGGAACAGGTCCTTGTATTCTTATGGTACATGGCTTCTGTGAAGATAAAAGCATGTTCGAATCCTTCCTTGGACTTTCGAAAAAAAATAGACTTATCATCCCAGACTTACCCGGTTTTGGAGGCTCAAGTATCCCGCTTGGCAAAGGGCAGATGAAGACCTATGCTCAAGCTCTGCACAGCCTAATTCAAGCCTTGGACTTAAAGGATATTCATTTTATTGGTCACTCTATGGGTACCTATGCCGGCCTTGAATTACTGGATAGCTACAAACCCAGTTTCAAGACTTTCTCCATCTTCCATTCGCATCCTTTTGCCGACAGTGTTGCTATTCGAAAAAAGCGCCAAAAGTCCATTGACTTTATACGCAAGCACGGGACAAGTTCGTTTTTCAAACCATTTTTCGCCAATCTTTTTCCCAGTTCTAAGCAAAGCCTTTTTGCAGAAAAAATCGAAGCTCTTGCCGAAGCCTCCAGAGATATTTCTGCAGCTGCTATCATTTATGCGCAGGAAGCTATGGCAGACCGACGTGATCACAGTAAAACATTGGAGCAATTCGGAGGAATCACGCAATACATTGTGGGTCAGCTGGATGAAATTGCCCCTGCTGATCTTGGCCTGCAACAGATCCTACTGAGCAAAGTGGGACTTTTCCACTTGATCGAAGACTGCGGACATATGGGGCAGTGGGAAAAGCCAGCGATCATCCTCAAACATTTCCAAGAATTATTAAAAATTTCTGAGACTCTCAAAAGATAAGAGCCTGCCGCGATACCTTGCTTGCAAATCATTCGATATGCTAGTTAAAACTTTTGCGAGTGCTGTTATTGGAGTAGATGCTCAAACCATAACTATAGAAGTAAGTGCCGGAGGGCCAGCAACTGCTGGAAATCAATTTTATAGTTTGGTAGGCCTACCAGATTCTGCGATCAAGGAAGGCTTCCAGCGCATAGAGACTGCAATAACAACAGCCGGATATAGCATGAAGCGCAGAAAGACCATTGTAAACCTTGCTCCTGCTAACATTCGCAAAGAGGGATCTGCCTACGATTTAGCCATTGCCATGGGCATACTGGCAGCGACCGAACAAATTGCATACGAATATTTACAGGATTTTATTTTCATGGGAGAGCTCTCTCTGGACGGGAGCCTGAGACCTATCCGAGGAGCCCTCCCTATGGCTATCCAAGCCCGAAAAGAATCGTTCAAGGGGATTGTACTCCCAAAGGCCAATGCCCGGGAGGCAGCTATAGTTTCTGACCTTGAAGTCTATGGAGCCGACAACATAAATGAGGCCATCCGTATTCTCAACAAAGATAAATCCATTGAACCCATACAAATAGACACAAGAGAATTATTTGCGAAAGCCAAAAATGACTACGAACTCGACATAGCCGATGTGAAGGGACAATTCAACATCAAACGAGCTATGGAGATCGCTGCTGCGGGAGGACACAACATGATCCTTATAGGACCTCCAGGAGCAGGAAAGACGATGCTTGCCAAGCGACTGCCTTCCATCCTTCCTACATTAAGCCTCCGGGAAGCTTTGGAAACAACTAAAATTCATTCAGTCGCTGGCAAGCTTCCTAATAATTTTGGATTATTATCAAACCGGCCGTTTCGATCGCCGCATCATACTACCTCTGATGTAGCCATGGTAGGAGGTGGCTCCAAACCCAGTCCGGGAGAAATCTCCCTCTCCCACAATGGAGTGCTATTTTTGGATGAACTGCCTGAATTCAAGCGCAGTGTTCTTGAAGTCCTTCG
>JBELIG010000227.1:0-5100 GCA_042091035.1 Sphingobacteriales bacterium
GAAGGCACAGATAATACTCTGCGACCATTCCTAAAGCTTTCTAGGTTGTCAGTAAGCCATCCGTTGGATCTATAGGTTCCAATTAGGTTTTTAAATATTTTATCAAGCTCTCGCTGCTTGTTGCCAGTTTTCTTTCTGATTTTTGCTAATGCTGGAGAAGCATCAGGTTTGATCTGATTGTTGTCATCGATGACACGCTCAATTGCATCAATTAACCCTGGCTCAAACTCAACTGGCCTAATTAGTTCAAAAAGAGTTGGATATAATTCTGGTCTATCTCCTTTAAAGTAACCATGAATGTTATGAGTAGCTATCAGTGTTTGATTGATTTTGCCTAGACTTTCTTCTGAGAGAACAAAATCTTCAATAGCGAGCATTTTTAAATCTTCATCGATTGATTTATAGCTACGCATCGGTATGGGCTCATCATTCGCTTGAGCTTGATGGAATTCATTAGTTTCATCTAGTTTTTTTACGACAGTATTCTTGTCGGTAAAGAACTCTAGTGATTTTATTTTTTGCTTCCCTAGCTCTCCATAGCAATAGGCGCTTGCAATATCAGTTAGTTTGTCAAATTCTAATTTCTCGAGTAAATCTCTCGGGAGTAAAAGCATAAACCTTGTCTTTTTCTATCTACACAAATCAAATAAAGGTGGTAAAGTTATAGTTTGGTAACAAAGATGCCATGCAGATGTTTCAAAAAAAAGCAGGAATACATTATTTTTCTTAAAAAGCAATTACATTTATTGATTATGGCAGGTAATATATTTGGAACAGCATTTAGAATTACAACCTATGGTGAATCCCATGGGCATAGTATTGGAGTTATTATAGACGGATGTCCGGCAGGTTTAAATCTTAGTTCAGCCGATATTCAGGTAGATCTTGATCGCCGCAGGCCAGGCCAGTCTGCCATTGTTACGCAGCGAAAGGAAGGCGACAAGGTCCAGATTCTTAGTGGTGTGTTTGAAGGAAAAACAACAGGCACACCTATCGCTTTACAAATCTTGAATACAAATGCCAAATCAAAAGATTATTCTCATATAAAAGATAAATACAGGCCTTCTCACGCAGATTATACCTACGATCAAAAATATGGAATTAGGGACTATCGAGGCGGAGGAAGGTCATCTGCAAGAGAAACTGCTGCAAGGGTTGCGGCAGGAGCAATCGCAAAGAAAATTTTAGAAAAGGAAGGTATTGTTCTTTATGCTCATGTTTCTGCTGTAGGGGCTGTAAAATTGCTCAAATCAGATGCAAAAGATCGTTCAATTATAGAACTGAATGAGATTCGTTGTGCAAATGCAGAGCGGGCAGAAGAGATGATTGCATTGATCCGCGAAATTAGAAAACAGGGTGATACAATAGGCGGAACTATTGAATGTGTATTAGAGCAGGTTCCCGTAGGTCTTGGACAGCCAGTATTTGATAGGCTAGAGGCTGATCTTGCCAAGGCTATGTTGTCTATAAATGCCTGTAAAGGATTTGAATTAGGATCAGGTTTTGAAGGGACTTTGATGCGAGGATCAGCTCATAATGATGCTTTCTACAAGGATGCATCGGGCCAGATTCAAACAGATACAAATTACTCAGGCGGTATCCAAGGTGGTATCAGCAACGGAATGCCTGTAGAGTTTAGGGTAGCATTTAAACCAGTTGCCACCTTAATGCAAGATCAGCAAAGTGTTGATAGCAAAGGTGGACAGGTTACAGTTACAGGGAAAGGTCGTCATGATCCCTGTGTCCTTCCAAGAGCAGTGCCGATTGTTGAGGCCATGGCAGCCTGCGTGTTTGCCGATCATATCCTTAGGTCGAGATTGGACAGAGCTTAACTTGTTTTGGAATATTGTAGGATTAATAGGGGTTAATTTTAGAGATTTTATTAATATTGCTCTCTATATTATTAACCCTAAAACTGTTTTAAATCTTATGGATTTTAATCAAAACAAGGATGGTCAATTTTATCTAGACCAGTCTGATTCAGGTACTGAAGTACAATCCCAATTTTTTACTAAGGTATTTACATGGATGTTTGTTGCATTAACCATTACTGGTTTTACAGCCTTTACTGTATCTACGAATCCTTCATGGATGGAGGCTATTTATTATTCGAATCTAAAGTGGTTGGTTATGTTGGCACCACTTGGTCTTGTATTTTTGATAGGAGGAAGAATTGAACGAATGAGTGCAATGATGACAACCATCCTTTTCTTTGTATTTAGTGTGCTAATGGGTGTGTCAATGTCTTATATATTTATGGTATATACAGCTTCTTCGATTACATCAACCTTTTTTATTTGCTCAGCAACCTTTGCCGCGATGGCTGGTATAGGCTATTTTACGAAAAAGGACTTAACTAAAATGGGTTCTTACCTATATATGGCTCTAATTGGTTTGATCCTTACTTCTGTTGTTAATTGGTTTATTGGCTCATCAATGGTTTATTGGCTTAGTTCAGGTATAGGAATACTAATATTTACCGGACTAACGATATATGACACACAACGATTAAAGGAATTGGCTCATGCTTATAATACGGATGAAGAGATGATGCAAAAAGGAGCTATCTATGGAGCTTTATCCTTGTATCTTAATTTTATCAATTTGTTTATTTATATGTTAAGATTCCTAGGGGATAGAAACTAAAAAGAGCCAAAACACATTGGTTTTAGCTCTTTCCTTTTATGTATGTAGAATCATCAATTTGTTAAAAATTGCCATTAATTGCTATACCTATAAATTGGTATTGGTCTGTTATTTGATTTAATGGCAGTTTAATTTCTACAATAATTATCTTTAGCCTTTTAAGTTCTTAATAATTGGCAATTAATAACTCGGATGAAAAAGTATTATTTATATCTCAAAGATCACTTAGTACAGACTTATGATCTGCGGACTTTCATCGGTTTATTTATACTGTTGTTTGCATTATTGACATTAAATTATTCGATAGATTTAGAAGATCATTATATCGATAAGCTTTTCCTTAAAAGTCCAGTCCGAACAATGCTGTATTTTTTGCTACAAGGGGGAAGCTTTCTTTTGGCTATGCTTGTTGTAGACAGGCGAAATGAGTGTTTCAAAAACCCAAAGTTTTGGTTTTTCTTTCTTGTATGCTTTGGTATTTATGCTTTTGATAGAGGTTTTTATGGTCATTTATTTTTAGGGAAATATTTTAACCCATCCATTCAGCGACCCTTACTTTACTTTATTTCAGAGTTAAGAAGCTTATTCACTATATTTTTACCCTTCTTACTTTTTTATCTAATATATGATCGTAAAAACATAAGTCACTTTTATGGGCTCAAGCGTAAAAATGTGGACTGGAAACCTTACTTGGTAATGTTGGCAATTATGCTTCCTTTTATTGGTTTGTTTTCCTTTACCGATGCTTTTCAAGATGCCTATCCAATGTATGGTAGAATTAAGGGATTCCGTCTAGCTGAATATCTTTCGGTGCCTGAAATTTGGATTACCCTCTTTTATGAAGTGCTTTATGGTCTAGACTTTCTAAATACGGAATTATTTTTCAGAGGAGCATTGGTTTTTATTTTCGTTCGATTTCTTGGACCTAAGGCAATCTATCCGATAGCTGTAACGTATTGTGTATGTCATTTCGGTAAACCTCCAGTAGAGGCTATCAGTTCTTTTTTTGGAGGATATATTTTGGGCGTAATTTCATTTAAATCAGAAAATATTTGGGGAGGAGTGGTATTGCATGCAGGTATAGCCCTTCTTATGGAGTTTTTTGCATTAGTTTTTTAATTCCATTTGAATCTAATGATTTACCAATACCATTTTTAAGGTATTGTTGTGAGGTTTTTTTATTTATTATGTTGGAATTGAGGTTTTTTACCTTATCTGTGTTCATAGATAGCTCTTTTTTGTCTCTGTAATTCTCAAATTGAGGTCATTATTGGCAAATTTAGAACTCATGAACAAACTTTACAACACTAAAATAGGTGGTGCTATTGCATTACTTATTTTTTCTTTCGCTTTCCTTGGTTTTGTAGTAAATCCAGGATCAAAAGCCGACAAATCATCTTCAATAATTACAAGTTTTAATCCATTCGGTCCCGCTCAGGGTTTCGGTGCATTTGCATTTGGGGATGTTGATTTAATCGGTTCTGAATCTGAAGGTCCTATTGCAATAGGAGGAAATTTAATTGGTTTTAATAATGGATACACTATAGGTCCACCTGTTTCTCCAAATCCATTTCCTGGAAGTGGAACACCAATAGCATTACTTATCGACGGAAGTGTTAATTGGTCAGGTGGTGCAGGAGAGCTAAGAATAACTGCAGAGGGACATCTGAAAATAGGAGATTGTTCAGGCACAAATGTAACTCAATCTGGAAATATAACAACTGCTTCTGGTGGTGGTGGATCTTCAATAAAAGTACAAGGTCCTGTTCCTCAAAATCCTAATACAGTTTGTGAATCAAATTTGTTAGATTTTGATGCTGCGTATAGCCAAATGGATGGATATTCCAATGATATGTCATCCTGCCCAGCCACCGCGAGTTTACCAAATGTAAATTTAGGTTCTGGACAAAATGTGATTAATACAACTCTGTCTCAAATTAGTGGTATCAACAGTGTCAACATGAATGGTACTATTGATCAAAATAATCCATTAATAATTAATATTGACGGTCAAGGAGCAGCAAACGGAAGCTGGACCGTATGGAATTCTACTCCTCAATCCAGTGCAATTCAATATGTAATTTACCATTTTTACAATATCGATAACCTCACAATTACTGCCAATAATGGATTGTGGGGTTCTGTTTTTGCGCCAAATACCAATTTGACTATATCTGGAAACAATAATATAGAAGGTCAAATTGTAAGTCAGGACTTAATTGATCAAGGTGGTGAGATACATGGTCATAATAATTTTGCTTCTACTATTGATGGCTGTGGTTCAGGATGTACGGATCCAGCTGTCCCAACATTGACTGCAACTCCTGCTACAATTTGTAATGGAAGCTCTTCAACAATTACAATATCAGGTTCATTAAATGATGCAACAGATTGGCATATATATACTGGTTCTTGTGGTGGAACTCAAGTTGGAACTACTGGGTCAAATACATT
>JBELIG010000228.1:0-5098 GCA_042091035.1 Sphingobacteriales bacterium
ACCTGGCAGAAGCGATTCAGTATCGAAGTCTGGACCGAGAGGGTTGGTTGGGATAAAGCTTTTGATTATATTGATTCTAAAGCAACACACCTATGCAAAAGAATCGTTTCAAACTTGGACCAGCAAGCCTCATCACTGCAGCATTCATAGGTCCGGGAACGGTCACTGTCTGTACCCTCGCCGGGGTAGAATTTGGATTTGACCTACTTTGGGCCTTAGTGATTTCCATTCTTGCCACTATCTTCATTCAAAATACGGCAGCTCGATTGAGCTTCGAAACTGAACTGGGCTTGGTCTCTATCATAAAGGCAAAACTGAGCAATCCTGCCTTGCGTTTTTTGAGTCTTGCCCTGGTTGTTTCCGCTGTCTTTGTGGGTAACATAGCTTACGAGGCAGGAAATATTTCGGGTGCTATGTTGGGCTTGGATGAATTCATAGCACCAGGAAGTATTAGCCTAGGCCGTATTTCACTCAACACAAATCCGCTGATCATAGGGCTACTGGTCAGTGTGATGATTTGGTTTGGAAATATAGAGTTCTTCAAAAAATTACTGATCACGATTGTCGTGCTTATGAGCATCGCCTTCATATTTGCTGCCATTGCTACGCAACCATCGATAACTGATTTACTGAGGGGATTATTTATCCCAAGTCTAGATGCCGAAAAAACAGTTCGTATCCTTTCCTTGGTGGGTACTACAGTGGTTCCCTATAACCTCTTTCTGCATGCAGCTTTGGTCAAAGATTCCAAAAAGCAGGGCATATCGCTCAAACAATTGCAGCAAGACACATACTTATCAATCGCTATCGGTGGATTGATATCCATCTGTATTGTAATTGCTGCAGCATCACTCAGTGGACAGGCGATTTCCAATGCTCGAGACATGGGTCTTGCCTTAGAACCTGTGCTTGGTTCCTATGCAAAACATCTAATAAGCCTAGGCTTATTTGCCGCAGGACTTAGCTCAGCAATCACAGCGCCTTTAGCTGCTGCCTTTGTGTTGGGAGAAAGTCTTTCTTGGAAAAATGATAAAGGTAATCGGTCCTTCAAGCTTACTGCAATTGGTGTTCTAGTCATTGGTTTCATATTTGCGTCAATAGGATACAAGCCCGTTGAAATCATCCAATTTGCCCAAGTTGCAAACGGATTATTACTGCCTGTCATTGGCGTATTCATATTCTGGATTGTAAACGCTCCAAATGACCTAAACATCTCTAAACCAAGTCTACTAGAAAATGTTCTACTCTTGATTCTTATGTTGTTTTTGTTCTTCTTGGGAATGAAAAGCTTAGGTTTTATCAATTAGTAGATATGAGACACAAGATTGACCTCAACTGTGATATGGGTGAGGGCATTGGAAATGAATCTGAACTGATCGAATATATCAGTACTGCCAGTATAGCCTGTGGTGGGCATGCTGGAGATGCTATCTCTATGGAGGAATGCATTCGCTTGGCTCAGATCTATCGCAAAAAGCTGGGTCCCCACCCCTCCTATCCGGACCGAGCAAATTTTGGAAGAGTATCCATGCAGCTCTCCGACCAAGCCTTCAAGGATGCATTACGTGATCAACTCTCACAATTCTTTGGTATTGCGGAACAATTAAACGCAAAAGTGTCTCACATAAAACCCCATGGCGCTCTATACAATGATATGTATTCAAATGTAGACCTTTGTGTAGCCTTTGTGGAACTCGTAGAGGAATTCCAAAAAGATTTACATATCTTTTGTCAACCTGGCGGTCAATTGGGAAAAATAGCCCCACTTTACGGCTTCGAGATTAAATACGAGGGATTTGCGGACAGACGCTATAAACAAGATGGTAGTCTGACCAATAGAAAAGAATCCTACGCCTTGATCACTGAGGTAGAAGATCTTTGTAAACAGGTTTTCGATATTGCCGTCAATAAAGAGGTAGAAACCTTTGATGGTAAAAAAATTCCAATGCATGTACAAACACTATGCCTGCATGGAGATAGCCCCAATGCATTAATATTTGCTTCCAGTCTAAACAGATTTTTAAAGGAAAACAATATTGACCTTGCATAATCACAAACTGACATATAAAGCCTTTGGCGACTGTTCATTACTCATTGAATTCCCTGTTCTCAAAAAACAGAAGGAACTGCATGCACTAATCAAATTTCAGAGTCACCTCAAAGAGAAACTACAACATAAGATATTTGATATTGTAATCTCATTCAATTCACTGTGTATTCATTTTAAGAAACCAATCAAGCTCGGCAAGATTCAGATAAAGATTGAACAGATATTGAGTGATCGTAGCTACTTGAATCAACTCATATACCCAAAGCACTGGGAGATTCCCATCTGCTTGGATCCAATCTTTGCGCAGGACCTGATCGAACACTTTGAAGGAGACCTCAGCAAGGTTATGAAATACCAAAAGAGAATCTGTGACCTTGAATTCACACTTGGATTCTATGGATTCCAACCGGGCTTCTGCTACCTAGCTGGACTTCCAGAGGAGATGGCCATCCAACGTAAAAAAGTACCAAATCGAACGACAGCCAGAGGCTCTCTTGCTGTTGGTGCGCAGCAGCTGGGTATTTATCCTCAGGACAGCCCGGGAGGTTGGTGCGTAATAGGTAAATCTCCAATACGCTTTTTTGATGTAAATAAAGACAATCCACTCTTTGCATCTATAGGTGATCGGATTAGTTTTAAACCCATCACAATGGAGCATTATGCAAAACTGAAAGGCCTGGTAGAATTAGGCATGATGCCTTTGAAAAACACAAATGTCTATGGCGATAATTAAAGTAATGGAGCCCGGCTTTAGTACCGCTGTCATTGACCTTGGAAGGAGGTCTTTTCAGTCCTCTGGAGTTCCGATTTCGGGCCCTATGGATCGTATTTCTTTTCGAATGGCGAATTCCATTTTGAACAATTTTGAAGGCGCTGCCGTACTCGAATGTACGGTTAATGGACCTACATTATGTTTTGATGCGCCAACTACCATCTGTGTGACTGGAGCGGAGGTCGATCTATTCCTCAATGAAGATCCTGAATCCACGAACAAAACAATAAATATTGAGGCAGGAGATATTCTGAGAATTGGAAACTGCAAAAAAGGTATGCGTTGCTACCTGGGAATCAAACATGGTTTTCATAGTCCAGAATACCTGGGCAGCAAAAGTTTTTACTACCCTATAAGCCCTAAGAGTTTTCTTTCCGCTGAGGATGAGTTAGAATACAGTGAACTGGAGCAGCTAAAACCAGTAAAACAATCCAGAATACGCTCAAGTATCTTTCTGCATAAAGAATCCCTTTGGGTGGTCAAAGGACCGGAGTGGGATTTGGTAAGTAAACAAGAGCACAAGCTCATCAATTCCAGATTGACTATCGGACCAAACAATCGAATGGGCTATCGCATTGATAGTGATATAGAGACACCGAACAGCAATATGTTTAGCTCTGCTGTCATACCCGGCACCATCCAATTGACCCCAGCTGGTCAACTACTCATTGCGACGGCAGACTGCCAAGTAACTGGCGGCTATCCACGGATTTTAGTTCTTGATGAAATAGGTCTTTCTATCCTCGCACAAAAAAGAACCGGTCAAGGAATTTCCTTAAACTGGAAAACCGATTAAGTTGTTCCTTTTATATTCAACTTTTTGTTTGTAAGTTTCTAAAAAAATAAGGCATTGGATATTATATCATATAATGTGAACGGCATTCGTGCCGCACAGAAAAAAGAACTCCTGAATTGGCTAGACAGCATAGATGTTGACATCTTCTGTATTCAGGAAAGCAAGGCTCAACAAGAGCAGGTAGATGTCTCTGAATTTGAAGCCAGAGGATTCAAAGACTATTGGCACTCTGCGGAGAAAAAAGGCTATTCAGGCGTGGTTACCTTTGCTAAGAAAGCCCCTGATTTAGTTGTCGAAGGATGCGGCATAGAAGCCTATGACAAAGAAGGTCGTATCATCCGAACAGACTTTGGAGATCTGACCATCTTAAACTGCTATTTCCCATCCGGAACCTCTGGCGATATTCGTCAAACGGTCAAGATGGAATTTTTAGCAGATTTCCAGAATTGGATCAATCAACTCAAAAAGGAACGACCAAACCTGATCATTGTAGGAGATTACAATATCGCCCACACGGAGATGGATATCCACAACCCTAAAAGCAACAAAAAAACTTCGGGATTCTTGCCAGAAGAACGCGAATGGATGAGCCAGTGGTTTGACTCCGGATTTACGGATGCCTTCCGCGCTAAGCATCCCGAAAAGGTGGAATATTCTTGGTGGTCCTATAGAGCGGGAGCTCGAAAGAATAACAAAGGCTGGCGGATCGATTATCAATCGGTTTCAGATCCTTTAAAAGATAAGATCATAGATGCAGGTCAATACAACGATGCTGTGCATTCGGACCATTGTCCGGTTTGGCTTAAGCTGGATTGGAAACTATAAAAAAAGGCGACTGCTGTGCAGTCGCCTTTTTTTATTACATCGCTGAAATCTTATCCAGCAGTGCTTCCGTATCGCTTATATCAGCGCCTTCTTCCACACCCATTTCAATAGCCATTCTGGCATATTTCTTCGCTTTCTTTTTATTACCCAATTTGTAATAAAGTGCAGCGACTGTATCTGTATTTGCAAATTGCGCTTCTATTCCAACAGACTGAAGTGCCATCTCAAGGCCTTTCTCTAAATAAGCTGAATTATCAACATTCATGTAGATATTCCAGGCAAAAGCATTCAATTCATATTCATTGACCTCCGCAGCATTCAGGTACTTATCCACATGAACCATATAGTTATCCCAATCCTCTTCAGATTCATAATAAGAAATCCATACAAAGGAGCTAAACTTGGTCGCATTTTCAGGGATATATTTGTCGAACAAGACTTCTGCTTGTTCAGCCATATCCTTCATATCTGTAGCGGTCTCATAGGTCTTATTGACTACGTAGTTTGCAATAACAGATTCCATACGATCTTTATCCACAAATGCCTTAAAATCTTTTTGGTTATTCAGGAAGTACACAAAAAGATCATCATAATCAGCAGGTTCCATGATAGAAACATAGACATCCATAATCTCGGCAGTCTTCCAAGAATCATC
>JBELIG010000229.1:0-5096 GCA_042091035.1 Sphingobacteriales bacterium
ATGATGAGCTTATGCTGATATTTTATAATCTGGCGCAGAATTGTATTTTGAAAATGTAGTACATCAGATCCTTCTGCGTCTACATCAAGGTTGGGTATCTGAGGTCTTATTGCGACTATTGTATCATCTCTATTCATAGATAAGGAACAATAAGAAGCAATTCAATGTTTATGGGAATGAGTAAAGGATAATTAAATTCACTAGATATCAAGTAAGCGAATAAAGCTAAGGCCCAATCCACCAGAGTGAATATTATTTAATACTCGAATATATACTAACTACAACAAATGGAATAAGTGTGCTTATAACTGCCCTTTTCCTGTTTTTTTGACGAAAAACAAGGCTGATTTTGAACTATAAGTTGAGCTTAGAACAAAGCATATACTATATAATCAGACCTATATTTCCATTAGATCAGTAGAAATAAAAACCTTTAGTTTTTATCTACAATAAACTAAATGTCTTGGGCAAACAAAGCTGATAAGATGATTACATCTTGGACAAAATGAATCAAAAATGCCCAAAATATACCCTTTGTCTCTAAAATAGACTTTGCCAATAGCCATCCTAAAAAACTGGCAACTAATATACCTGTAACACCTCCTGGACTACCCCAGTAGTGTGCAAATCCAAATAAAAAAGCGGAAATAATTGCGATATGATTATCTGCAATTTTGTCTTTTAATAATACGATAGGTGCAAACCTGGTAATACTCTCTTCCACAAAAGCATTACAAAGTGCAAATAAGACTACTGTAGGTAAGTTTAGCATAAATGCTTTTACGCTAATGCCACCTTCTGTCGGAGATTGAAAATAGATTACACCTGCAGTTACTAGAGATATCACAACTAAAAAATTAATCCCCACATTCATCCACGTATCACTCGCCTTAGGATTTATTCCGACTTGAGGAGCAGGAAGTATATGAGCGTTAATTTTTCCAACTTTAAAATATTGAACAAAGGTATCCTTGTACATAAACGCAAGGAAACTTAACAACAGAAGTGTCAATACCAAGGTGATGGGTTGATAAAACAACTGCTTATTTAATGCTGAGGGTAGTCTTTCTGATAAAACTATATCCGAAGCATATATACTGAATAAGACCAAGAAAACTGTAGCTGTCAAAATAAGTACAGCAGTTAACAAATCTTTGAAGTTCAAACCTTTTAAAATTAAAGTACTCATTATTATCTAATTTCAATTAAAAGATGACTTAAATCCCACTTTGATCAACACCCAAAAGGCTAGCAGCAACTCCCCCAATGCCATTGGCAGTATCAAAATCATTTCTATCAATTCTAGCGTTGGCCATTGAGGAACAAATATCTTTAATAGGTGGACTATAATGTAAGCAAGGCCAGCAAAGGCAGTAAGTCCCCAAACAAAAACAGGAATGATTTTATATTGCTTCATCAGGTAAGCTGTAAGTACAAGGTGAGGCCCAAAAAGAAAACCTAAACTCAAATTCCACAACCAATAGAATCGCTTCATATTGATCCAAAAATCAGCTGCATGAATTTCATTTGTAAAAAATCCACTTAACAGGAAACATAAAGCAAGTCCAAAAAGGCCAGAATACAAAAAACGTAGCAAGCCAGTATAAAATGCCAGTTTCTTATTAATGGTTTTAAAAAAATCAGCAATTAGTACCGAAAGCAAAATATCCAAGACTATAATCAAGCCAATCAATACAAGCATGCCTGCATAAGCATCCTCCTGCCCCAGCATAAGTGAACGTAAATCACTTGTGCTCATCAAGGTATTAAACATAGGCATTACAAGCCCAAAGGCTAAAACAGCCAGTACAGCCATTGACAATAGAGCTATTGATATTGCTAAAGCTTTATCTCTTTGATTGAATCGAATTATATCTACCACTTAAATTATCTTAAAAAATTACGAATAACTGAATAGTCTAAATTGTATATCAAAGATACTTCACAGCAAAACCTGAAATGTTCGGTATTCAGATAATAAGGTTCTAGATTATAAATTGGAACTTAAAAAGGTTCTCCCCATAGCTATGGAAAGAACCTATTACACACGTTGCTGGACGTAATTACATCCAACGTTTATTATAATATAGTATACGCTTTAGTTTTAATTACAAAACACACATCCCCCCAGAAGTGAGTTCTGCAATCGACTACATTACTTTATCTAATACAAACTTTTACCCGCTTTAAAAAAAGGAAACGACTCGATGTGATAATTTTGCAAACAGTAGATTATTTGTTTGGATCATAGAATATACTATTAGATAAAATTACTCCACAACTAGTGTTTCACTCCTTTATAATTACAAAGTACGTTCATAATGCTGTGACTTTAGATGATAAAAATTAGGTAAAAAAATGATTTAAGTCATTTTTTAATATATTTTTATAATTATTACATAAATATAACATTCCTAATACTCATTATGAATTTAGACCAAGAAGAACTTTTTGAACTTCTATTTGAAGCAGCGGGTGAAGGAATCATTCTCGTAAATAAAAGTGGAATCATACTTAAAGCTAATGAGCGAGTTGTTGAAATGTTCGGCTATTCAAAAGAAGAAATCACGAATCAACATTTAAACATTTTAGTTCCAAAAAACATACGCGAGAAACATAGTAAGCACCTTGAACGCTATTTTATGACTCCGAAGTCGAGATATATGGGACTTGGACTACATCTAGAGGCAGCAACAAAATCAGAACGACTATTCCCCGTTGAAATAAGTCTAAATCATTTTGAAGCCAAGGGTATAACCTATGTCATAGCACTAATTACAGATGTTACTGAACGGAAAATCCAAGAGGAAAAGATCCTTAAGCTCAATCAGGAGCTCGAGCAGCGAGTTGTTCTCCGAACAGAGCAATTAACAAAAAGCGAACAACTATATAGCACCGTTGCTAAAAATTTTCCTGATGGGACTATCAATGTTTTTGACAGAGATTACAACTTTCTATTTGTAGAAGGTAAAGAACTACTTTATAATGATATCGACGCAAAAAGCCTCACTGGAAAAAACTTTATAGAATTCCTTCCGCCTAGTCAGCACAATGCAGCTATTGCATGCCTAAAAAAAACCTTTGATGGAGAGGCCTGCTCTGCAAATATCGAGATGGATGATAAATTTTACACAATGGACACCACTCCACTCGTAGAATTTAATGGCAGTATTCTTAAAGTATTAGCAATCATCAAAAACATCACTCAACAAAAGCAGGCCGAATTAAAAATCAAGCGAAACTTAAAGAAGGAGCAAGAGTTAAATCGAATGAAATCTCGTTTTGTTTCAATTGCTTCGCATGAATTTAGAACACCTTTAAGTACTATACTTTCCTCCACATCCTTAATATCCAGGTATTCTAAAAACGGGGACAATGAAAAGCGTGATAAACATATAAATCGAATAAAATCCTCTATAAGTAACCTTACCCTTATCCTTAATGACTTCCTATCCATTGAGAAATTAGAAACAGGAAAAGTAGAGGTAAAGGCAGAACATTTCGACCTAAACAAGACTATCAATTTAATTATTGAGGATCTTAAGGGTGTACTAAAGAATGGACAGAAAATCCTCTTTTCACCTGCAGAACAAGAGCATATCATTTATCTGGATAAACAGTTAATGAGTAATGCAATTATAAACTTATTGAGCAATGCCAGCAAATATTCCTATGAAGCTCAGGATATTCGCTTCGTAGTAAGAAAACAAGAAGATGTTTTTTCAATAAATATTATAGATGAAGGAATTGGCATACCCTTGTCTGAGCAAAAACATTTATTTGAGCGATTTTTTAGAGCTAAAAATGCCTTAAACATTCATGGAACAGGTCTTGGATTGAATATCACACAAAAGTATATCGAACTGATGAGTGGTAAGATCAATATCCACAGTGTAGAAAACAAAGGCACCAATGTAACATTATTATTTCCGCAAATTCAATAAAAATCATGAGTTATTCTATCTTACTTATAGAAGATAACAACGAAATGCGAGAGAACATAGCAGAGATTCTCGAGTTAGCAAACTATAAGGTACACACTGCTTCCAATGGAAAAGAGGGATTAAAAAAAGCGAAATCACTGCTTCCCAACCTAATCGTCTCTGATATCATGATGCCAGTAATGGACGGCTATGAAGTATTATATTTATTAGGTAAATACGAAAAAACAAAAAAGATTCCATTTATATTTCTAACTGCGAAATCCGAACCTTCAGACTTCCGGAAAGGAATGAATCTTGGAGCAGATGACTACTTAGTAAAGCCATTTGAGGAAATGGACTTACTAAATGTTGTTGAAACCAGAATAAACAGGAGTAAACTATTAAGCCAAGAGTTCAGTAAAGACCGAAATGGACTTATGAAATTCATTGATACCTCCAAAGGAATTGAAGAGCTTACGCTGCATGCTAAAACAGGAAAACCCAAAGAGTACAAGAAAAAAGAAATCATTTTTCATGAAGAGGATCCTGCTAATTACCTGTACTTCCTAGAAAGGGGGAAGGTGAGGCTATTCAAAAAAAATGAATCCGGAAAAGAATTTACAATAGGCTTATCAAAACCAGGAGATTTCATAGGATATATGCCTTTACTAAAGAACTGTAATCATACAGATTCAGCAGTTGCAATGGAGGATATTACCGTCTTCAGAATCCATAAAGAAGATTTCAATAAATTGATGTACAAGAATCAAGAAATCACCTATGCCTTTATCAAAATTCTTTCTGGTAGTCTTATTACAAAAGAAGAAGAAATATTAAACCTTGCATACAATTCCGTGCGAAAAAGAATGGCAGACGGACTATTACTTTTACATAAAAGATACCAAAGAGATGAAGAGGATAGATTCTCTATTGCTATACCACGAGAAGACCTAGCAAGTATGGCTGGAACCTCCTCAGAATCGGCTATCAGAGCATTGTCTGCTTTCAAAGAAGAAAAACTCATCCAAATCAAGGGAAGTGAAATCACAATCCTAGACTTGGAAGGATTGGTGAATACTGCACAGTAGAAAATGAATACAAAACCTTTAAAGGAGAGATTACTTTGATTCGATAAATAAAAAAGCATCTGTTTGATTGACAGATGCTTTTTTT
>JBELIG010000230.1:0-5056 GCA_042091035.1 Sphingobacteriales bacterium
TTGAATAGTTCTTCTCTGCCATCTTATAAAATTATTTATTCGGATTTCTATCTTTCAAATTCTAACGAACAAAAAAGAAATTTCTTATCTAAAATGTTAAAATTATCGACTAAAGTAAAGAATAAGCATATAGTTTAAATGTGTGTTTTTGGCAAAAACACTGAAAACTTAGACCCTTTGCCTAAATCACTTTGCACATCTATCTGCCCATTATGTGCATCCACTATGGCCTCTACATAGCTTAATCCTAATCCGAAACCTTTAACATCATGAAGGTTTCCAGTAGGGACTCTATAGAATTTTTCAAATATATTCTTTAACACATCTTTTGACATTCCAATTCCATTATCGATAAATTCTATGACTATACCCTGCCCTTTATCATACGTATTCACCTCTATCACAGGGCTTTCCGGGCTGTACTTATTTGCATTATCCATAAGATTATTTATCAGACTTGAGATATGTGTCTGATCAGCCTCGATAGTAAAATGCTCTGCTTTCAAATTTGATTTTGTCTGTCCACCTCTATTCTCTATAATAAGTCCAGTAGACGTAAGAGCCATTTCGATTAAGTCATGAACATTGACTTTTGATATTCTAAGCTCAAAATTCTTTTTCTCAACAAGTGCAATCTGAAGAACCTTTTCAACTTGGTTGTTCATTCGCTTATTCTCCTGTTTTATAATATCAGCAAATCGAGTAACCTTTGTAGCGTCAGAAATAATACGACTATTTGTAATGGAGTCAGATGCTAATGATATTGTTGCGATTGGTGTTTTAAATTCATGCGTCATATTATTAATAAAGTCATTCTTCATCTCTGATATCTTCTTCTGACGCAAAATAACCTGAATAGTATACACAAAACAGAATAATACAATTAAGGTGAAAAACAGGACTGATATCAATTGTCTCCAGATCGTAGAAAACAAGAATTGCCCTTTACCAGGAAAGAATACTGTTAATTTACCTGCTGAACCTCTACCTCCAGGCAAAGTGAACAAGCTGACCTTATACTTCGAATGGAATAAATTATCAAATCCAATTTTCATAGAGCTATTCGGTGCATCATCTATAACTAAAAAATGGCCGTCTTCGATAACGAACTTCTTCTTTGAATTAGAATATACACCATAGTTGTAAGTCGTCTTTACCCCATTATTCTTCATAGCCTCTTTCAGATAGCTATCTAATAATTCAAGGTCTATTCTATCGGCTACAGGAGTGGAATTAATAGCTTCAACTTCCTCTTGTACCTCATTAAACATCTGCCCTTTCTTCAAAAGACAACTCATACAATTACAGTCCTCTACAAAATCTTCAGGCAAGGTCTCAAACTCAATCTGAAGCGCTTCTCGCTCTGTTTTATAATCAACGCTTTCTGGCAGCTGATTATTTACTGACTCCCGATTAAGCTTGGAAGAAAAGCCATTATTCACATAAATATTATAAACCTGAGTTTCATCAGATTGTAATTGGTTGGCTACTTTATTCAGTGCCCCAAGAACATTCTTATCAAAACTCTCCTCATTGATCTCAATTGAATTCTTTAGATAACTCAACTGAAGTGCGCTGATTCCAATAATGGAACCACCCATCAAAACAAGAATGATATAGAAAGCAGTTTTATTCATAATAATCTATGCGTGTATATTTCCTATTAAACCTTAATATATTTAAAAGTATGTTCACAGGTAAATATTTTAATAGATTCATAACAAAAAAAAGGGGCTTGAAAGCCCCTTTTTTTTAATTAATTCCCAATCAAGGAGAATATAATCCCTATTCCACCACGTGCAGATGTGGTAGGGAAGGAACCAACTTTTGGCTCATTTCGTGTATAATCGAAGAATAAACGGAATGAAAGAGCGTCTGAATATTGATACTCCACTTTCGGGCTTATTGAAACTCTTCTCGCTCCTCGAGTAGGCTCTACTACCTCCTGATCCAATACCAATCGATATGTTATATCTTCGGCTATGGACATATCTAAGGAAACACTTAGATCTCCAACCTCATTCAATCCACCACCTCTATTTCCACCTCGGCCACCTCTATTGTTATTTGAAGAAGCAGGCTTATCGTCTTTCTTCTTCCTGCTATTGTCTTTCATAAATGGCATTTTGAAATCACTGATACGATATCCAAAACCAAATGTAAAGTCTTCTCTTCTTGTTTCATTCAAAGCACCATCCAAGAAATTCATCTGGACATTCCTAGATTTCTTGTATTCCAATTTAGTGGAAAGTCCTGTTTTCGTCTCCACATTAATCCCTATCAGAGGACTAAAGGACTCGGAAATAACTACATCTGGAACTTCAAATCTTGTATAGTAATCTAATGTGCTTTCCTTTAACAACTCAGGCTGATCTTGATTGAAAAGTAAATCAGATTCAAACTGATTAACTGTGATGGTTGATTTATAACCATGCGACACGGAGAATCTGCTAAACAAGTCACTGAATGGCTTCATCTTAGTTAGGCCATTATATCGAATAGTCCAGTTTGGTAATGGAATAAGATCAACAAGATTTTTAGTCGGATCAAATTGATCAACATTAATCAGATTAACATCTTGTCCAGTATATGTTGCCAAGAATGTTGGTACTAATACAGCTTGCTGTACTCGACCATAACCTGCTGCATAGCCTTGATTTGCTTGCAAAGTATCTGCATGAACACCAGCAGCGGCATTAAGTCTTTGAGAAACAATAGCTCGATTATCTTCAAATGCTCTAAACAAAGTAACCAAGTCTGTATTCAAAGTATTCAAGGTGATATAAGACATATTTATTGAGCCAATATCCCTTGCATTCAAATGCTCATAATCTTCTTGTATCGCATTCTCAAGATCTATATTGATGTTATTTCGTCTAAAATCTTCCGTATGGAAAGTAGTATAAGAGCGATTTACATCCAGATCTATCTTGAAATCATTATAAGGTTCAATATCTATAGATGCTGAGTATTCTTGTCCGTAGTTTTGTTGTACCTGTTGGTTAAGCAGCTGATTCTCTGTAATCCAATTCCAATTATTGTATAGATAATCTTCATCGGTATAATAATCCGTAGAGTTAATATTTGGCTGTAAGCCTGCCACAAAACCCCATCCAGGTGCATCAAATTGCTCGGTCATACCAAAGAATTCCGATTCAGGCATATACCCAGGAATTATGGTACCAAAAGTTTCTCCGTAATCGAAATTCACATTTCGTAACATCATCAAAGGCCTTAATGCAAGTTTCAAACCTTTACTTACTTCCTTACTATTTTTCTTTTTATCTCTACCCGGAGGCGCAGATGTCTTGTCTGTATTCGTTCTAGTCCTTGTAGGTGTTACCCTTCTTCTAGATTTACTGTTAATCTTTTTCAGCACATCTGATTTATTATATAAGGAAACCATATTCAGCTTTCCACTTATAGATCGATTCTGTGTGTTCTGAATAACATTACCCAAATCAACAACATTCAACGAAGCAGCACTCCATGTATATGTTGCAGAATAGGAAATATCTGCTGAAATCCAGTCTAGGAAAGGAATATGTTTAAATGGGAGTGAATAATTTACATTCAAGCTCTGATTGAAATTTTTATTCCTTCCTAAAGTCCTTAGATTATCCTTAATGACCTGTAATTTATTAGGGTCATTCTTTATAAAACCTTCTGGCTCATCAATAACTGCCATATTGGTAGCAAAATAATTCAACTTCAAGCTCTTTGCTAAACTCCAACTAAGGTTGTAATTCCTATTCCACAGCCAGTGCTTATTAAAGAAGGTTTTATATTGATCGTCAATATCGTCAAACCTATATTCAGTCACTGCAAACTCACGATCCATAATTGTGCTGAAAGTGAAATTGTTTGGCAATGGATTAAAATTGAACTCAGAAAAGAATTTCAAGTATTTGTTTTTAGGCAACCATTTAAGTGGTTTCACAAAAACACCTGGATTAGAATATCCATAGTCCAAAGACCCAGTATGACTCGTTACCGAGTTCTCTTTTATAATAAAATTACTTTGATTTACTTTGGTCTTACCATAAGAAACAGAGAAGTTCTCTATATCCCAAGGTAGCGGCGCATCTGTGCCTGTTCGATCTTTTTTAACATCGGTAAAGGTAATAGCACTGATGGTAGTTATATTTCTCGCAGTCTCAATGACTTCACTTGCAGTTTCATCTGCAGTCAAATTATCTAATCGTTCTTCTATAGTAACATCCCGATCAAATGGATCATATTTAGGAGTCTCCACAGCCTTAGAATATTGTGCCATGAAAGGAATATTCACGCCCCAGTCTTTCGGGAAGAATCGTCCAAGCTCAAGGCTAGAAGAAACATTAACATCAGTCATCTGGCTGATCTGACGTTCCATCAGGGATTCATTCAGTGCACCAAAACCTATTGAGCTATATGATCCAGCAAGACTTAATGATCCGAAATCTGCTAATTGCATATCCAAACGAGCCAAAGCGGCAGCTCCTCCTTTTTCTTTCAAGCCATATGCTCTTAGCTCATTAATCCAAACTTCAGCGCAATGTGCCTCATTATTAGAATCGTTGTTGCGGATACCAATCTGTATACTTTTTACATCTCCAAGGTTAGGATTACCCTTTACACGAATCAGTCCACCATTTACAATATCTTCAAAGCCAGCCAATGGATAAGGTGTGCTAATAGATGCCCCACCTCCATTTGCATTACGTTCAAGTTTTATCTGCTTGAGCAGTTCAAAATCAATTACTATATCATTATTCTCATTCCAGACTACTCGATTATACCCCTCATCTAAGGGTGTCAAACCACTCTCTTCATCAGAAAGTGTCAACGGTTTCTCGAATTCATAATAGTTATTCGTAAAATCCGATCCAACACGTATAAACACGCTCATTTCTTTATCCTGAAGATCAACATCCTCCGGCTTTGCCTCTGCATGGACAAACATTTTCAATCCTTCATAGAATCGAAGATCGAAGATTGAGTTTTTGAAAATAGAAACCTGTTGACCTGCTTTTAGATCACAGACATTCATTGCCAAAGATTGCTCAACCTCAAA
>JBELIG010000231.1:0-5003 GCA_042091035.1 Sphingobacteriales bacterium
GATGATTTTCCAGCTGTTTCCACAGTCTGAACTATAGTGTACAAACTGTGAACCAAAGTAAAGCCCACAATCATTATTTGGATCTTGAGCGATTGCTGCATCCCAGTTAAACCTTAATTCTTCTCCATCTGGGTGCACCGGCTTTATGTAGTTCGTTTTTCCAGTGATTTTATTGACCTTTCCAACATTTCCTCCTTGAGACATAGCGTAAACTATATCTGGATTAGAAGGGTGTGGCATTACATCAAATCCATCGCCGAAGAAAACCTCTTGCCAGTCTGAATTTCTTATTCCTCCTCTTTTCCAAGTTGAACTTGGTCCAACCCAGGAGCCATTATCCTGCATACCTCCCATAATGTTGTAAGGGATTGCCATGTCGTAGTTTACATGATAGAACTGCCCTACAGGAAGGTTGTTTACGAATTGCCAAGTCTGTCCTCTATCTCTAGAAATATTTAAACCACCATCGTTTCCTTCAATAATATAATCGGGATTAGTAGGGTGTATCCAAAATGCGTGGTGATCAGGGTGTACTCCATTAAAACCTACATAGCCTAAGAGCTGTGAAAATGTTTTTCCACCGTCTTCAGAAAGCGTAACGGTAGAGTGTAAGTTGAAGATTCTGTTTTCATTAGACGGATCTACAAAGATGTCTGAATAATAAAAAGGGCGATTACCAATATTTTTTTCACTTACCAGAGACCAAGACTCACCGCCATCTTCTGTTTCGTAGAGGCCATTCTTTTTGGCTTCAACCAGCGCATAAGCTTTGTTCTTTTTTGAGGGTGCAAAAGATAGGCCAATACGACCAAGATTGCCTTTGGGCAATCCATCATCTGCACTTTTCTTTTCCCAAGTTTTACCAGCATCATAACTTAAATAGAGTCCAGACCCTTCGCCACCGGAATTAAAAGTCCAAGGCTTTCTTCCGAAGGACCACATGCCAGCGATTAGTTTATTCGGATTATTTGGATCAATTACAAGATCTGCACAACCTGTTTCATTATTTACAAAAAGAGTTTGTTGCCAGGTTTTACCGCCATCTTCTGTTCTGTAAATACCTCTTTCTGAGTTTTCTCCCCAGATAGAGCCCAATGAACCTATAACAACTACATCTGGATTTTGAGGATGTATGATTATACGATGAATTGTTCTTGTCTCCTCAAGACCCAATAAGGTCCAAGTTGTTCCACCATCTGCACTTTTATAAATCCCTTTTCCGGTATTCATGGAGTTTCTTGGATTTCCCTCACCAGTTCCGACCCAAATTTCGTTTGGGTTTTGCTGATTTATCGCTATGGAACCAATTGCCTGAAGGGCTTCATCGTCGAAAATAGGATTCCAGTTAATTCCTCCATTTTTAGATTCCCAAACACCTCCGGAAGCTGTGCCTATGTAAATATGATCTGGATCGTCTAAAACAACATCAATACAAGTGACCCTTCCACTCATTCCAGCAGGACCAACATTTCGAATATTTATACCCTTAAGTTCTTCAGTGTTAATGCTTTGTGCTGTAGATGTTTGTAGTGATATTATCAAGCACAATGCTATGAAAACTAACTTTTTTAACATGCTTTTATCGTTTTTTTTAGAATATAATGAATTGGGAATGACAATTGGGTAATAAAAAGGTAGAATTTGCTAAAATCAGAGGTTTCAATACCTCATAAGGTCTTATTTTATGAGGACGTTCGTGTAAAATGAATCTAAATGATTCTTCCTCACCTTAAAGGCAGTTTTAAAAATAGCTACAAACCTTGATTTAAAAATTTAAACAAGTGCTATGAAGGAGAATGCCTATAACCTTTGTTATTACAAGTGTATTTTAAGTATAATACTAATCCTAAGTCCTGTCTTATCTTTTGCTTTCCAAAAGCAAATTGTGGTCTCGACTGAATCTATTGAACTTTCCTTATCTGAGGATATTATTCGTTACGAATATGAGTTTTCTGGAACATTGAAAGTCGATCTTCTTGATCTTAAATTTCAAGATATATATAGTGCAGATTACTCCGTAATTGAGGGTGCTGTTGATGCTTATATGATATCAGGGAAATCCGAAATAAGAAATCCTAAGTATGGGATTTTTGATATAAACAATTCTAAAGAGGCAAGCCTATATTTTGAGAATAGGGCCAAGTCAAATTCGAAACTTGTTATAAGTGTTACTAAAAAGAAAATAGAACAATTGACTGCCAAGATGATGGCTGTCCTTGCTGTGGATCACGATCCAACAGCAAATGTTTTGGTGGAGGATGTTTTTATAGGTGGAGATTGTTATGATGTTTCTGGAGTTACTTATACTGGACATAGCAGATCTAAAGGTACATTTTCAAATGGTCAGACTAATATTGGTATTTCAGATGGTGTGATTTTAGGATCGGGCCATATTACAAATGCCGTTGGGCCTAATACTATGTCTAATGCTACTACACAGTTATATACAAGTGGAGATAGTGATTTAGCTATTTTAGCTAATTCTGCACCTGTATATGATGCTTCTGTCATTGAATTTGACTTTGTGCCTACTACGGATACGATTAGGTTTAAGTATGTTTTTGCTTCCGAAGAATACTGTGATTATTCTAATTCGAATTATAATGATGTTTTTGGATTTTTCTTAAGTGGTCCTGGTATTGCGGGTACATTTTCTAATGGAGCTATTAATATAGCAAAGCTTCCTTCGGGACAAGATGTAACTATCAATAATGTAAATCACGTTAATAATCCACAATATTATGTTTCAAATACAACAGATGCAACCAATACAGGTTTAAGGTGCATTGGGAATCCACTAGGTACTGATCCAGGGATTTCAGAGCTGCAATATGATGCGTATACTGTAGAGCTTGAGGCTGTTGCAGTTGTGCAGCCATGTCAGACCTATCATATTAAACTTGCAGTTGCAGATGTTTATGATAGGAAGTTCGATTCAGCAGTATTTTTAAAATCAAACAGTTTTTTAAGTGGAGAACAAGTAATTGCTACTGTTGAGAATGCAGATACTGGCGATCAGTCTGCTTTTGAGGGTTGTGATGTTGCACTTTATGAATTCTGTAGATCTGTTGGGGCTGATGTAACTGAAGATCTTGAAGTAATTTATTCACTAAACCCAAGTAGTACTGCTACAGCAGGTGTTGATTTTGAGGTTTTCCCATTGTCTGTTACAATTCCTGCAGGTGAGACATGTGTAAGTCTTCCAATTCAATTGCTCGAAGATGCTATTGTGGAAGGGACTGAAACTATCATCTTAGATTTTGATCAATCTTGTTCTTGCTCACTCGATGCATTAGAATTTGAGATAAAAGATAAAACTGCTTTAAATGTAGTCGTAAATAATGAAGAGATTTGTCCTGGAAGTTCAGCGACTCTAACTGCTGATGCACTCGGAGGTACTGTCGATTACTCCTACCTATGGAGTACAGGGGAATCAACTAAAAGCATTACAGTAAATCCGACTGTACCTACTTCGTATTTGGTTACAGTAACGGATGCTTGTGGGGCCACGGAACAAAAAGAAGCAGTGATTACCATCGCAGACCTTCCTGAGGCCTCATTGAGTGGAAGTGGAAGTATTTGCTCCGATCAATCCAATACCGTAGATCTTACAATAGAATTTTCAGGTGTAGGACCTTGGACTTTGGTTTATACTAAAGACGGTGTTGAACAAACGCCTATTTCAACCTCGGATCCAGCCTATTCGATTTCTGTTAATGAAGCAGGTCTCTATAGTTTGGCATCTGTGGTAGAGCAGGGTAAGAATTGTTTAGGTACAGTAAGTGGTTTAGTTGTGGTAGGTGAGACAAGTATAGACCTTGATCTTCAAACAAGCAATCCATCTTGTTTTGGATCAAACAGCGGAACCATACAGGTGGCTGTTGCAGGAGGAGCACCACCTTATTCTTATGAATGGTCTGACCCGACAGTGTCAGGTAATGCTCCTATTAACCTAGCTGCTGGTAGCTATGAAGTGACTATTACAGATGAGGATGGTTGTCAGGAAGTTAGTTCAGGAACCCTTGTAGAGCCGGATGATATAAATGTAAGTGTTAGCAATGTAATAGGCATTGATTGTAATAATGAGTTTGGTACAGCTTTAGTAAATGCTTCTGGAGGGGCAAATCCAGTATTTGACTACAGCTGGAGCACTGGAACACAGGGCCCTGATTTATCAGTTTCTGTGCCAGGTTCATATCAAGTGACGATTACAGATGGGAACCTATGTACAAAAGAAGAAACTATTGTAATTGTTATTGATACGGCCTCCGTTGTTGATGTAAGTATTGATAATTATAGCATTAATTGTAATAACCCAATTGTTCAATTCAATGGATTGGATACCAATAATCCTTCAAATCTTAGTTTTGAATGGACAACAGTGGATGGGAACATAAGTAGTGGTTCTACAGCTATGAATCCTACGGTAGATGCAGGTGGTATTTATTCACTAGAGGTATTCAATGCCTTAAATGGCTGTACTCAAAATGCCGATGTAATTGTACTAGCTGATTTTGATGAACCAATTGCCGATGCTGGTGATGATCAGGATCTGAATTGTGTTGTGTCTATGATTAATTTGGATGCAAGTGGATCAGATAGTGGGGCAGAATTTTCATTTGTATGGACTACCACAGATGGTAATATCTTGAGTGGATCATCTGATATCAATCCCTTGGTAGATGAGCCAGGTACTTATACACTTGAGGTTACCAATGTAAATTCGGGTTGTTCAAGTAGTTCAATCGTTTCAGTACTTGAAGACCTAGTAAGTCCGGATTTTACTTTAGATGCTTTAATTGATACTCTAACTTGTTCGAATACAGATACAGATATAAGTTTACTATTAAATGGAAACCTTTCAGATCATTCAATGGTCTGGACTGATGGAAATAATAATCCTATTCTTTCAAATTCAAATGCTGGACTAGTAACAGTAAATAGCCCAGGAGTTTATAGCCTAGAGCTTACAGATAGTTCAAATGGCTGTTCAGCAATTGAAC
>JBELIG010000232.1:0-5013 GCA_042091035.1 Sphingobacteriales bacterium
TTCACAATTTATACACTGATTAATCAGCCACATTTATTTTCAAATTATTTAGCCATTGACCCAAGTCTGGATTGGGATAGCCAAAAATTGTTAAACCAAGCAAAAGGAGCACTCACAAGGCAAAATTATAAAGGAAAATCGCTCTTTATATCTTTAGGTGGACAATTACATCTGCAAAATACTGATGTAACTATAGAGAATGTAATGCAAGACACATCAGCCTTTACACTATTTGCAAGATCAAATATGGCTTTTTCAAATATGGTAGAACAAAACAAAAACAATGGGCTATCTTTTAAATGGAAGTTCTATCCTAATGATTTGCATGGAACAATTCCATTGCCTTCAATAATGGATGGTTTAATCTTTGATTTTGAATGGTACCAGATGGAAAATATCAATAAATTCAATGATCCAGAGACTTCAAGAGAAGAATTATTTACCATCATAAACAATCGGGCTAATAAACTGAAGCGTTATTTTGCTTATGACGTTCCGCCTTATCCACAAGACATATTCAATGTGCTTGGTTATATGAGTTTAGACATGGAACAATTAGAAAAATCTAAAATGTTTTTTGAATTTGCTATTAAGTTTTATCCAAACAGTGCTAACGTTTATGATTCCATGGCAGATTATTATGAAAGAAACAGGGATTACAAAAATGCGTTGAATTTTGTAATCAAAGCTTTTGAAATAAGCGGCGAAGAAAATCATAAGCAAAGGATTAAAGGCCTACAAGAAAAAAATAACAGAGGTTAACATCGTTTTATAATTCCTTGCTAGTACTCTTCTGTTTACGACAGCTCTCGCGTATTTTCTACCTTTGATTTGTTTACTAAATATATTATCTAGGCAGGCAATGGAAGTATAATTTTATTAGAAGTACTTCGTAAACTTTTATGTCAAAACTTGCTTGAATTAGCAGATTCCTCTTGGTGGTTGTTCATTCTTTTTTTTGTTTTCATATATTAGATGTGAACCGATTATGAGAATGAAATCATAAAAAAGGAGTTGTGACCACAACTCCTTTTTTTTTTATTTGTTTACATAAAAATCTTGAATATTTCGATTTTTCAAATATTTCTTTGGAGAACTAATGTTGTCCAGGGATTTTAATTTGTCAAATATTATTCAATTGTATACTTTGTGTTAAATAACCAATTGCTCCAAATAACCACACGGCATTCAATTTATGTAATTAAATACCTCAATGCTCATGAGTAAACCTCTACAATCTCCAAGCAAAGGCAACAGATCTTTCTTTATGTTGTCGGTCTTTTGTATTCTATTTCAGTCATTTATTGCCTCAAATCCTTTGTTGGCATCTTCTCCAAGGGTCATTCATTATGAATCTGATATTATGAGGCAGGCTTATAATTTGGAGGGATCTGACAGAATAATAATTGAGGGACTAGAATGCGGCGAAGAATATCAGTTCAATGTAAATAGCTTCCAAAGTGAAGCCTTCGTTGGTATCAAAGCAGTGAACGGTATAAGACTTAGTCCTAACCAAAGCCGTCATCGTTTTATTGCGGAGACTCGGAATGAGTTGACTCTGAGCCTTTCAGATTTGAATCAAGATTTTATTTTTTCACTTTCAAAAGTAATAAAAGATGAGCCTGAGCCTGCTAGTCAAAATATGATGGCAGTTATTAGTGCATCAGATGCTAGTGCTCAGACATTGATACAGGATGTCTTTATTGGTGGTGGTTGTTTCGATATTTCTGGAATAGACTACATTGGAGACAATAGGGCAAAAGGTGAGTTTATTAATGGAGGTACTAATATTGGTATAGATGACGGTGTAATCCTTAGTACAGGAAGAAGATGGACTTGCTCAGGTCCAAACGCCGCTGGTGGAGTTAGTGCTGATAATAATGAACCTGGAGATAACGACCTTACTCAGTTATCTGGGGTCGCAACTAATGATGCTGCAATTTTGGAATTTGACTTTATTCCTACAACGGATGAGATTTCGTTTGAATATGTATTTGCTTCAGAGGAGTATTGTCAATATGCAACACCTGGAGCACTTTATAATGACGTATTTGGTTTTTTTCTTAGTGGTCCTGGCATAAATGGTCCATTTTCTGATGCAGCAATAAATATTGCTGTTTTACCTACGGGGCAGAATGTATCTATTGCTAATGTAAATCACTATACAAATCAAACCTTTTATGTGAGTAATGGAATAGCCCAAACTAATGATAATGGGGGTGGTTGTAATCTGGGTGGAGGTCATCCATTTGGATCTGTACCGGCTATAAATGAACTTGCTTATAATGGTTTTACGGTTGTATTAACAGCAACCGCTGTGATTCCACAACCTTGTCAAACTTATCATATAAAATTGGCAATTGCAGATGGAACAGATGATACATTAGACTCTGCTATTTTCTTGGGATCGAATAGTTTTTCTGCTGGTGTACCAGTTACCGGGACTGCAGTGAATCCTTTGAATAACCAAGATAGTGGTTACGAAACCTGCGACGGCTTTTATTTTGAATTTTGTCGAGACCCTGATTCTGATATCACTATTGATCAAGTTGCGTCTTACACTATTTCTCCGTCAAGTACAGCTACTGCAGGAGTGGATTACACTAATATTCCACTTAGTGTTACCATTCCAGCTGGCCAGGCTTGCGTACAATTACCAATAGATGTATTTGAGGATAATATAACAGAGGGTCCAGAGACCATTATATTAGAAATGGATGAAGCTTGTACTTGTGCTGCTTCGCAAGTAGAGTTTACAATTGATGATACTATACCTTTGGAATCCGATATACCCGATATAAATGAATGTGGAACAGGGCCTATTTCTATAAGTGCAAATCCAAATGGAGGGGTAGAACCTTATTCATACGTGTGGAGTAGTGGGGGTACGTCTGCAACAGAGAGTTATACGCCAGTTGGGACTGAAACTCTTTTTGTAACGATAACAGATGCCTGTGATAATGAGATAGTGGATGAAGTGGATGTGTCTTTGGTTGAGCCACCTACAGCTGACTTGTCTGGGGCAGGTGTTATTTGTTCTAACGATGGTACTTCTTCTGTGGATCTAAGTATAGTGTTTACGGGGACGGGACCTTGGACTTTTGTATATAATGATGGAACATCAGATGTAGAGCTTACGACATCTGATAACCCTTATATCTTGACTGTTTCAGATCCGGCTAATTATAGCTTAGTGTCTGTTACTGCGGATAGTGGAAATTGTGTAGGCACGGTGAGCGGGTCAGCGGATATTACAGAATCTACAATTGAACCTACCGCAAGTACTACAGATCCTTCATGTAATGGCTTGGCAGATGGAAGTATTTCTGTGTCTGTAAGTGGAGGAAATGCACCTTATACATATACCTGGTCTGATACCAACCTAAGTGGACAGAATCCAACGGGTATTGGCGTGGGTACCTATGATGTGACTGTTACTGATTTAGATGGTTGTGAGGGGACTACGAGTATTACACTTTCTGAACCTGATCCTCTTGAGGCCAGCATAGATCCACCATTAAATATAGATTGTAATAATTCAAATGGATCAGCATCTGTAAATGTTACAGGAGGAACAAGTCCATATACCTATCTATGGAGTAACGGCGATAGTGGATCCTCCTTATCGACTGCAGTAAGTGGAACCTTCTCAGTCACGGTAACGGATACAAATGGATGTGAAGATACAGCTGATGTTACCATAACTGAGGATCTTACGCTACCAGTTGCAGTTGGTGTGAGTACCGGTATTATTGATTGTAATAATTCAACTATAACTATAGATGGTGTAGGTTCTTCAACAGGACCTTCATTTACTTATTTGTGGACGACTAGTGATGGAACTATAGATAGTGGTCAGAATACTTTAAACCCAACAGTCAGCAGTGCAGGTACTTATACATTGACGGTTACGAATACAGATAATGGCTGTGAGGAGACGGTAGATGTTGTTGTTGGGGAGGATTTGAATGAACCAATTGCGGTAGCTAATGGAGGAGCAATAGATTGTGCGAACACTTCAATAATTATTGACGGTATTGGTTCGGATATTGGGGCAGAATTTACTTATTTGTGGACTGCCTCCGGAGGTGGAAACATTGTCAATGGCTCCACGACTTTAAGCCCTACTGTAGATGCGGCTGGCACATATACTCTGACGGTTACAAATACAAATAATGGTTGTACGTCTACAGAAACTGCAGATGTTACAGAAGATCTTACACCGCCCACTATAAATTTGAGTGCAGATGAAATTACGTGTGCGATTACTAGCATAAATATTAGTGGTTCTACTTCAGCTGGTTCTGGAGCAACAATTACTTGGACGACTGGAGATGGAAATATAGTCAGTGGAGAAACTACGCTCAATCCTGAGGTAGATATGATAGGAACCTATACCATTACAGTTATAGATCCTAGTAATGGTTGTGATAATACAGCGAGTATCACTGTAGGAGAAAATATTACTCCTCCAAATGCTGATGCAGGACCCAATATGGTTTTGGATTGTAATAATAGCAGCGTTACACTGGATGCTTCAGGCTCCTCTGGGCAAGGAAACTTATCCTATCAATGGAGTACAAGTACTGGAAATATTGTGAGTGGTGCTAATACTGCAAATCCTGTTGTAGACCAGATTGGCGTTTACGATGTTGAAATTACTGATGCAGAAAATGGTTGTACCAGCATAGCAAGTGTTGTAGTTACTGAAGACTTCAGTACGCCTAATATAGTTATCGCAGCTCCTCCATTCTTAGATTGTAACAACGTTAATGATATTATCGATGCCTCAGCAAGTGATAATGGCCCAAATTACTCGTACCAATGGACAACAAGTAATGGAGTTATTGAGTCAGGAGGAAATACATTAACTCCCACTGTAAGCTCTGAAGGTGTTTATGAATTGGAAATTATTAATACAAGCAATGGTTGTTCAAGCGTAGAGAGTGTTGAAGTCTTTTCGGACTTTACATTACCTTTTGCGGAAGCTGGACCTGGAGCAGAATTGACTTG
>JBELIG010000020.1:0-26353 GCA_042091035.1 Sphingobacteriales bacterium
GCCTCAAAATTGATCACTTTAATTCCTCAGGTATTTATCATCAAAAGGATGTCTATCAAACATCTTTTCTACTATAGCTTAAGTGCCTTGACTGTATTAATACTATGTTTCATACCACTTTATAGTACTGAATTTATAACTAATTTTAGTTCGAGCTTAGACCTCTACTTTAGAAACTTTGAATTCAATGCAAGTATCTACTTCCTAGCCAATGGAATAGTAGAAATGATCTTAGGATATGGTTTGATTTCAATTGTTGGACCCAGCCTAAGCATATTGACGATATTGCTTATCATAATACTAGCCGCACGAGACAAAGAACCAAACTATAAAAGCTTTACAAGACTTAGTTTTTGGGCGATGTGCATATACCTTATGCTTAGCACAACGGTCCATCCCTGGTACCTTGCATTACCTATAGCACTGGCAGTATTCACAAATTATAGATTCATATATCTTTGGTCCTTCCTGGCCTTTTTGAGTTACAGCAAATACAGTGTATTTGAAGACTACTATTATATCTTGGTAATAGTTGAGTACATTTTGGTATACAGTCTACTACTTTGGGAGTGTAGAAATCTACTTGTAGCCCGCAGCTTGAAGGTTGAATAATTCCGCATATTTGCCGCCTTTTTCAATCAGGCTATCATGCGATCCATATTCCAACTTTTGCCCATTCTCGAGAAATAGAATCTTATCTGCCATACGAACGGTAGAAAATCTATGAGATATAAGTACGGCTATTTTGTCCTCTATCAGTTCAGCAAAACGAAGAAATACCTGATGCTCTGCTCGCGCATCCAATGCTGAGGTTGGCTCATCCAAAATAAGGATCTGTGAATCTCTCATATAAGCTCTTGCAATGGCTATCTTCTGCCACTGTCCTCCTGACAATTCAACACCACTCTTGAATCGCTTACCTAAGATTTGATCATATCCAGGTTCAAAGCTTTCCACAACCTCTTTGGCTAAACTTTTATAAGCGGCAGACTCGATCTTATCTTGATTATTGAGTTCTCCAATATTCCCTACAGCAATATTCTCTCGAACAGACATCTGGAGCTTTTGATAATCTTGAAAGATTATACCCACTGCGTTTCTAAGGTCACTTAACTTATAATCTTTGATATCCACACCATCTATAAGAATACGGCCCTCTGTGGGGTCATAAAGTCTTGATAGAAGTTTTACTATAGTAGTCTTACCTGCACCATTCTCTCCGACTAAGGCAATTTTTTCACCTGGGTTGATCTTAAAAGATAGGTTGCGAATCGCATATTGCTCAACACCATCATACTTGAAACTGACATTCTGGAATTCAATCCCTTTCGTGATATTACTTGGCAATACTTTTGCAGTAGCATGATCACTAATATTTGGCTTGATTGCAAAAAAATCAAAAAGGTCCTGTAAGTACAATGCGCTATCTGCAATTCTATTTATACGTACCGTAAAAGCTTGCAGCATATTCCGCATTCTACTAAATGAACCTGCAAGGAAGGTAAGAGTACCAACCGTAATTAATAAATTAAGCGTTTGGATTAGAATAAATACATATGCCCCATAATACGCAAGCGTTCCAATAAGGGATAAACTAGCACCTACCCAAGCTCTTTTGATCGCAATCTTTTTATTCTCTATAAAATATCTATCGGCAAGTTTTTTAAATCGCTCAGAAATAAAATCCTGAAGGTTAAAGACCTTGATCTCTTTGGCGGACTCATAACTAACACCAAGGTATCTGAAGTAATCCAGTTCTCTACGTTCGGGTGTCCATGACCGAGTTAGACTAAATTGTTTCGCATTAAAAAAAGCTTCTCCTAAGAAATTAGGTATCACTGCTACGGCGAGGATCAAAATCAACCAAGGATTAAAAAACAAAATTCCTGCCCCTAGGAAAAGTAGAGTTATTAAATCCTGTAATTGCTCTAATACCATAGACATCAAAACAGATCTATTGATCGTTTGCCTTCGCGCCCTTTCCATTTTATCATAAAACTCTGAATCTTCAAATTGATACAGATCTAAGGTGGCTGCATGTTGAATCATTTCAACAGAAGTCTTATTAGAAAATAAGTCCCCTAATAATGCATCAATCAAACTAATCTGACGATTTAGAATTTCAGAAATAATTGCTAGACCCAATTCAATCCCCAGATATGTCCATAGTAGACTAGTATCTAAACTTGGGCTATCCGAAATCAGATCGAGCACAGTATCTATTATTTCCTTACCAACATATAGCATACTTAAAGGTAAAGTTGCCTTTATTACTCTAAGAACTATATTAAGTGTAGCATAACGTTTACTCGTCGCCCAGATCATCTTAAAGAAGGGGATCAAATTTTTATAAGAAGAAAATTGATTTGTGAATCTCTTTTTTAGACCTTTTTCAATCATATTTGTTGTCATTAAGATGGATACCTAAAAACAAGGTAATGACGAATAAGTTTTTGAACAACAGAACAGTCTTAAATAATTTATTAGATAAAAGTCTTGATGGGCTAAATGCAGAACGAGAGCAAGAAAGAAAACACTTTCAAGACTGGGTTTTACGCATGCCATTGAATGAACGAAAGAAAGAAGGCTACAGCTGGTTTCCGCTTGATATTCAGAGGAAAGGCTACACCATTGGAGGAAGAGCTTTTATTATATTCAACCGAATTAATGAGCTTGGGAAGGCTCATAAATTTAGAAGTGGAAATACTGTTCGCCTATTTACTCAATATGCCTCAGCTAATAAAGCTGAACAAAATGGAGTAATCCATTTTGTGGAGAAAGATAAGATGAAGGTAATCCTATCTTCCAAAGATCACCCGGATTGGATAGATAAAGGTATGTGCGGTGTTGATTTAGGTTTTGAAGAACGGACCTATGTGGAAATGACCAAAGCGCATAAAGCTGTTGCCTCGGCAGAAAAAAACAGACTTGCCGAAATAAGAGATATCCTTTTAGGCTTCAAAACACAAGAAGAGCGCAAACATTCCAGCATTCAAATTGAGCAACTCAATGCCTCTCAAAATAATGCCTTAAACGATTTGGTGGATAAAAAACTGGTAAGTATTATTCATGGTCCTCCTGGGACAGGAAAAACCACGACAATCGTAGAAGCCGTCCGTGAATTGGTTAAAGGGATGAATAATCTTCTACTCTGTGCTCCTTCAAATACAGCCGTAGATCTTCTTACAGAGCGATTAGCAGCGGAAGGCATTTCTGTCCTAAGAATTGGAAACATCTCTAGGGTAAATGAAGAATTAATCATGCACACCTTAGAGGCTAAACTAGGAACACACCCAGAATCAAAGACATTAAAGAAGATCCGTAAAGATGCTGCGGAGGCAAGAAGGAAAGCAAAGCGTTTCAAAAGAAACTTTGACCGAGAAGCTTACATGGAGCGCAAAGGACTTTTCCAAGAGGCAGCAGAACTCGAAACCTGGGCTAATCAGTTGGAGCGAAGACTCATTGACCAAATTATTAGTAGTTCACAAGTTATCTGTTCTACGCTAGTTGGAGCGAATGACAGGGTATTAGAAAACATGGAATTCCCAATGTGTATTATTGATGAGGCCGCTCAGGCACTTATGCCATCTTGTTGGATTCCTATTGCAAAGTCCTCCAAAGTAGCTTTGGTGGGCGATCCTTATCAATTGCCTCCAACGGTTAAATCTGATAAGGCTAGAAAGTTGAAATTTGAAAAAACACTATTGGAATATGCACTTGACAGAATGGGGCAATCCAATCTATTGAATATACAGTATAGAATGAATGAAAAGATTATGCACTTTTCAAATAGTCAATTTTATGCTGGTGCACTTAAAGCCTCTGAAAAAGTTGCAAAGAGCCGATTGAATATAAGCAACAATGAGCCTTTGCAATTTATTGATACCGCAGGCTGTGGTTTCGAGGAAAAAATAAATCCATCGTCAAAAAGTCGCTATAATCCAGATGAATTTCTGATCATCCGAGAGCATCTATTACAATTGATAGAAGCTTGTAAAACAGAGGGCGACCAGACAGAGATTGCAATAATATCACCTTACAAAGAACAGGTTATGCATATATCCGATGCATTGGCGGATGATGCTGAATTATCGGCCCATAGAATCACAGTAAGTACAATTGATGGTTATCAGGGACAAGAAAAAGATGTTGTTTATCTTTCTTTAGTTCGATGTAATGAAAAAGGAGCAATAGGCTTCCTCAAAGATTACCGCAGAATGAATGTTGCGATGACAAGGGCTAAACGTATGCTTGTTATGGTTGGTGATAGTGGCACGATATCTCAGGACGAGTTCTATTCAAAATTCCTAGATTTTGTGGACAAAGAACAAGCCTACCGATCTGCTTGGGAGTTTATCCAATAAAAAAAACCGAATCAGAAATTCTGATTCGGTTTTTTGCGGCTACTAATCGATTAGTATGACCACAGATCCTGTTCCCAGTTGAAGATTTCATTTCTGATCTTCTCACCTTCATACAGAATGTCTATACCACTAAGGTAATCTTTCAGACGTTCATTGAACTCATTCTCCTTTTTATAGATATAAGAGGAGAAATATCTGAATTCCAAAATATCTTCCCATGATAAAGGAGATGCACCATTACCTGGATTAAATGCACGTTCACGAGCAAGAACTTCTCTTGCATTCGGATAGTACACCCAGAATAAAGGTTCTTCATAAGCGAATGAACCATCATCTTCGTTCAATACATCCTTTATAGGAGCAATACCTAGGATACGTACACGCATCTCGGCAGACTCTTCATCGAAGAACCAAACCTCTTTGATTCGGAAACGCTTGATATCTTCTGGATTGATATCATTTCGTGTAACCTCCATTTTTTCCTCATAAGTTTCGATATCGAATGTGATAACGGTATCAATCTTAGAGGCTTTAGAAGCTACTTCTTCTTTTGTTAATGGGTAGGTGAACTTATCGTCATCTGTTCCATAAACAGTTATTTCACCACTTGTTGCGGCTTCCATAAGGATGTTAAAAAATGGACGTTCAGGATAAGCAAAAGACTTATTCATTTTTTCACGAACATCAATAACTCTCCAAATTTTACGCTGCCATAGTATATCCGCTTCACGAACATGGTCGTATGGCAATACGCGAGATTCAAGAACTAATTTTTCCTCGACAACACCATCAATTACAGGACGTGTGTCTAAGGGGTCACCTGATTCAGTTGTCACACCGGTTGGAGTACCTTGTGCAAACACTCCAAGAGGAAGTGCAAGAATCAAAAGAGACAGCATAAAACCTAATACATTAAGAGTCTTCTTCATTATACAGCAATTTTAATATAAGGCCGAATTTAAACCATCCGGCCTTATGAGAAGAATTAATTTTATCTGATAGTAAATACCATAGATGGCAGGTTACGACCTGCAGGGTCACCTGGACATTTACCTTTTATATTTCTAAAATAGTACGTATCACCTGGCTTAGCCTGAGTTACTAGACGCTTAGCTTTTGTGTTATACTTTGCACCTTTGTTAGGAGCAGTAACAGGATCTTGACGACTTGCTATTCTAACGAGGTCATACTCCTGAATATTACATCTTGCATCAAAATCAAAGTTTTTCAACTCGGCTATCACACCTTGGTACGCTTTAAACGTTCCGTTACCCATATTTCCTTCATGAATACCTGGAGCTAGTGCAGGTACTGGATCTGGAATACGCTTAACTCGGAAAGGTACTTTTACTGGCTTAGGTCCTCCTGTAACGGTAACATAAGTAAACTTATTTCCCGTCGGCTTTTTAGCAACTACAGAATATGAACTACCTTTTACACGTTCGATGGACGCTTGTCCTTCACCCGTCATCTTTACGTTAATGGCATTAGAGTTAATACCCGCTGCAGAAACTGTAACTGGATTTTTAACACCAACATAGAATACATTCATCTTGTCTGCTGCTACAGCAATAGATGGCTGACCTACCTCAAACTCAAACTTTTGTTCGTAAGAGTCAGTTTCCTGAGTAAGTGGGTTAGTTACATCAATCTTAACGTTGTAAGAGTTTGTACCTAATCTACCGCCTGTTGTTGAGAAAGCACCTTTACCTTCTTCCATTGGAACCTCTTTACCGTTTACAAAGATCTTTGTAGATTCACTTGCAGCAGTAGAGAAAGCAGAAAGAAAGATATCAGCTTCATATTTCTCACCTTGAAGTACATAACTAGATTTAGCAGAAGCTACTGGGAAGAAAGCATCGAATTTGATGATTTCACCTTTTGACTCTGCAAACATCTCATTCATTACTGCAGAAGCTGAAGTTTTAGCATCTGCTTGGAATGAACGAAGAATTGGAATTACTGCCGCTACAGGCATTTGACGGAACTTATAAGTAGACCAAGACATATTCTTGTCTGCTTTCTTAAGGTTCAAATCTTTATTCCATTCTTCAATATTATCACCAAGAGGCATTGATTTTACCAATTGCTCTTGCTTCTCAGGAGAAACTAACCCCTTTAAAGCATCTCTAGTCTCAATAATCTTAGCATAGATTTGAGGACCTAAAGGGTCTATACCTTGCTTTGGCTGACCATCAACTAGCATACGAGTGGTAATATCTTTATTCTTCTTATCCTTTGGTATATTAGAACCCGGTTTTTTCGGATCTTCGCCACCAGCAGCATCAAAGATTTCTTTGTATATATCATCAATATATTTATCGAAATTATCAGCGATCAATTTAGCTTCAGTTGCTTTTTCAAGAGCAATTTGCTTAAGAGTATCACCTTCGTATGCTTCCGCTTCCGCTTGAATCGCTGCAAGTACTTTTTCATTACTTTTTGTTACGATTTCATTAGAAGTAAGCATACTTTTCTCCAATGTAAAGAATGCGTTCATTACAGAGGCAGAAACATTTAACGCAAGCAGTGCTGTCAAAACCAGATACATCAGGTTGATCATCAGCTGCCGCGGTTCCTTAGGAATTGACATGGATCTTTTTTTTAGTGATTAAAAAATAATTTGACTCAAATACTGATTAGTTCTTACCGATGTTAGACATCGCGTTAAGTACGTTACCGTATACTGAATTCAAAGATCCAAGATTCTGGTTCAAAGCAGCCAACTGATCTTTGTATGCTTTAGTATCCTCAACAGAATCACTTAGGTCTGCCATTGCCTCGTTCAAACGAGTGTAAAAGCTTCCCATAGCTCTAACCTGCTCAGAAGTTCCAGAGAAATCAATTTCTTGAAGTGCTTTCAAAGAAGAAAGCGATGCTGACATTGTCTTAAGCTCATCTAGCATTCCGCTAAGATTAGATTCAACAACCTCAGAGTTTAGTCCTTTATTCATGTCACCCATGTCACCAGCTGTAAGTGGTGCTATGTTTGATTCATAGTCTGCTAGTCCTGGGTATAGTTTCTCCCAGTAATAATCTTTATCTGGTCCGATAACACCTAACATTAAGAAGATTAATGCCTCTACACTCAAACCTACGATAAGCATCTCAGATGCATATGGCCAAGACTGAAGCTTGAAAAGTGCTCCCATAAGTACAACTGCTGCACCGGCACCAATGATCAAGTTCTTAGCGTATTTAAAACCTTTAGATTTTACAAAACTCATTTTCTTAGAATTTAATTTTGATTAGTCAATGGATATTTAAAATAATTGCTGTATTCATCCTTACAATTAGATAAAAACAAAAAGTTACATCTAAAGGAGAATTTTTTTTCAACAAAAAAAAATGATGAGAATTTATGGATGTCAGTTGGGTATACTGACATCCATAAAATAGATTTGAGGTCTACTAGAAATCGTCGATAGATCTACCTAGGAATGTAAGTGCACAACGGAAACCAACATATGATTTAGTCGTATCTTCATATTCCCAGTGACGTGTACCTGTCTGTAGGAAGAACATTACATCTTTCCAAGATCCACCACGGATTACCTTTCTTTTATATGCAATTGGATCGTCATCTTTAGAATCGTAACGAATATCCGGATTCAGATCATGAAGGTGTGCGTAAGCTCCTGCTTCATAAGAAGACATTGTCCACTCAGCAACATTACCTGCCATGTTGAATAGACCGTAGTCATTCGGGAAGTAAGCATCTGCTTTCACAGTATACAAACCACCATCCTCTGGATAGTTACCACGACCAGGCTTGAAGTTTGCAAGCAAACATCCTTTAGCATTTCTGATGTAGTAAGCTCCCCAAGGGAAAGGTGCTAAGTCATGACCACCTCTTGAAGCATATTCCCACTCATGCTCAAATGGTAAACGGAAATCCTCCGTATTCACACCTTCGGCAGCATAAGAGTTCCATAATTTTGTTCTCCAGAAACAAAAAGCATTAGCCATAGACCAGTTTACACCAACTACAGGGTAGTTGTCAAATGCTGGGTGCCAAAAATAGTTACGAGTCATTGGCTCATTATAAGAGTAAGAGAAGTCACGTATCCAAACCATAGTATCTGGATAAACATTTACCTCTTCTTCAATAATGAAATTCCTTCTTGGAGATTTGCCTTTATCATGAGCAGCTTTTTTCCAATCGAACCATTGGTATTCATATTCTAGCTTACTCACATCAAGTTCTTTCTTACCTGCAAACTTATTGTTGCCTGTATAGAACATTTCTTCTAATTCTTCTGATTCCCAATCGATATCAGCATACCAATCGATATAGGTCTCACTTCCATCTTCTGACTCATACGTATTATCTAAAATACTGTGAGCGATAGAGTCCTTAACCCAATACACAAACTGACGGTACTCGTTGTTTGTGATTTCAGTTTCATCCATGTAGAAACCTTGGATTGAAATTGATTTAGGTCTTTGAACAAATGTGTTTGAGATGTCCTGGTCACTGTTTCCGATATGTAATGTTCCAGATGGGATATAAACCATTCCGTATGGGTTTATTCCATTCCATGCTGGACGATCAATTACACCTAATAATTGACCATTTTCGCGAGATCCGCAAGACATTACTAGTATAAGTAACGTAAATGCGAAAGATGTCTTTAATAAATTCTTCATTTTACACCCGAGTTTTCCTTCATTTTGATAAGAGTCCGTAAATATAGTTCCTTAATCATTTATCACAAAATGAAATTTTTAAAATCTCGAAAATATCAGTTAAAACTTCAGATTTCAGACTAAAAAAGAATGAAAATCTAATGTTTTACAGTGATTTATAAAATTTAACAAATTGTGAAGGGCAGATTAAGGCCCTCAGAAACCTATATATTAAATGCTATATATTAGCAATTTTAATCAGATACTAAACTAACGATTAATGCATAAAACAACAATTTATTGCTGTTAAATTCAACTTTTGTAGCGTTGATTATAAATAATTGGGGGTAGCTTACCTTTCCACACCGCTTTTCCAAGGTCATATCTAATGAAGAGTTCATGCGAACCTCCATGCACAGTTTTTAAAGCTGAGACACCTATATCATAGGCATAGTAAAGACTTACTCGCTCTCCGAAGTAATACCCAATAAATGGCACTACCGAATCTATAGATAAGCTATTATAACCTCTGAACGAGGCTCCAAATACAATATTGTCGTCAAAAGAAACTTTCACACCTGCATCTAGTTGGCTCTGCGACAAAACAGACTTTAGTAAAATACTCGGTGTTAACTCCATGCGCCTGCCCATTTCAAATGAATTAGACAAAAACAAATAATATGCTCTTCCAGAAACTACATTCAGACCGTCCAGCACCTTGGCACCTTCTGAAATATTCAATATAGATAAGCCAGCAGTAAAATCTTTGTTCACATACATTAGGCCAAAATCTGTATTGTAATTGCTCCCCTGCATGTTTCCTGAAGAGAAAAGCGCATCTTGATGATTCGGGATACTACCTTCATAAACCCCTCCAGGAGTCCTCAGCAAATTACCATCAATGGAGAAATCTTGCCAATAAGCAGTAAAACCTATCCGAATGCTTGAATTGCGATTCAAAAAATAATTGTATGCATAAGAAAGACCAACACGATTTCCTCTAGTAGAACCTAATTGTTCCTGCTCAAAAAATAAACCAAGTCCGCCAGACAAAGGCTCTGCTCCCATTTGAACATTTACATGTTGACTGACTGGCGATCCTGCCAATCCACTCCATTGATTTCGAATACCTCCAGACAGAATTACTTGCTCTTCTAATCCAGTTGCTGCTGGATTAAACGCTGCTGGATTCAAGGCATATAGACTGTATTGTTGAGTATTTTGTCCCAACATCAAGAAAGGCAAAAGAAAAAGAAAAGCAGTGGGAAGTATAAGTCTAACCATGTGGTTTTTTATTTATATCTATATATGTAATTGAAATTTAAAAACAATAATTGCCCAAATACCTCATCTTTAACAACTTAATTCCACCAATGGACTCCCAATCTAAATTAAATACGTTTTGAGGACCATCCTTTAACTACATTCAGACAATAAACGACAAATAAGCTATTTAGTTTAGACTTTGCAATAAATTCCGCAAAAGCCTGTTTTTAGATGCCGCCCCACCTTTCAAAATACTT
Organism: Sphingobacteriales bacterium; assembly: GCA_042091035.1. Taxonomy (GTDB): domain Bacteria; phylum Bacteroidota; class Bacteroidia; order Chitinophagales; family Saprospiraceae; genus AM-2324. Next base: position 10,517 of record JBELIG010000020.1, read on the forward strand.
TTAAGTTGATCTTCAAATTCAAAAACCAACCCTTTATTAAGAATTATACTAAATCCCAATTGCTGGTATGCATCGGATTTAGCAAGTATTAGGCTTTCAATATATGCTCTTTTTTCATTCGATATATAAAATTCACTCGAAATCCATCTTAAAAAAGTGTTTAAGCTGATTTGATACTTATCAACAAAATTAGCAGCCCCACTTTTTCCATAGACACTAAATAGAGCAGCCTGCTTAGTAGCCACAAAATTAATCTCCAGTTGTTCAGACCATATATCGATCAAATATGCTGGAATGCCGCAAGAACTGTCTACAAAAAAAACTGCTGATTTAGCTAAGGCTGGAGCATCAGTTCTTAAAGCTTGCGAATGTCTATCATACAATATTCTATTTTCATATCCGACATCCAATAATTGCATAGCACTTCTCAATTCCTCCCCTTCAATGATTCCACCTTTTTTTTCCACCTTCCATTGATATAATCGTTGCCTGAGGACCTCATCAATATTCAAAACCGAACAGCGCCTTGCAAAATTCAGATAGGATGCAGTTGCAAACTTTGTTCTAATCTTCTTCAATCGAGGACCTGCAACTAATAAATCATAAGGATGAAAATTTAAGCCTCGAATATCAAGGGTTTCCAATCTTTCAAATTGAAAGACTTCCTTTGGAATGTGCAGAAGCTTTGTTTGAAAAAGATCAAGTTTCTTCAAATAGTTTGACCTTTGATCACCTATATTTAATGCTACTAGAGGATTCCTTGAGAGGTCTAAAGATTCCAAAAAAGGTTTAGCCCAAATAAGTGTTGGCAAATCCACAAAACAATTTGAGCTAAGATCAAGCCGCTTCAATAAGCGTAAAGTGGAAAAAGAATCCGGCAAATCATTAAGCTTGTTTTTTCCGAGAAAAAGCACTCGTAACAAAACCATGCCTTCAAGAAATGAATGCTCAAGAGCCTGAATTTTATTATTCCCCAAATCTAATTCTTGCAGTTCTGGAAACTTCTTTTCAGCACCTTGAATAGCATCAATCTTATTATTGGATAAATTCAATTTCCGAATTGATGAGATATCCCTATTGGAAAAGGAAAGCTTGGTTAACTTATTGAAAGAAAGGTCTAAATCGTGAAGTGTAGGAATATGAAACAAAGCCTCAGGAATTCTTTTCAATCGATTATTACTGAGGTCTAAGCTACGAAGATTGGGTAGCTTAAATATGGCTGCTGGAACTTGATTAATTCCCAAACCAGAAAGATCTAAGAACTTTGTATTGTCATCAAAAATCAACTTAGAATCCTGTCCTTCCATGTGTAACGCTTTGCACGCATTGCTAATACCCCTGCCCCTACAATATAAATAATATGTAGACATTGAACCAGCAAATACGAAGCCCACTTTATTTTTTGGCCATATTTTTTTGTCATAATGGTCAAATACATAAAATCAAGCACCGTCCTCCAAATCATAAACACTAAAAAAGCGCTAAGAAAAGAACTATCAATTAATGTTAACACAGCAAGTAAAACAATGAATACACTAAACCCAAAAGCTAGCCCGATATGATATAAGATATTTTTATTGGTATAGGCTGATGTTTTACCTGCCCAACGAATACGCTGTTGAAAAAATCCTTTCCAACTTAATTCAGGGTTTGTAGTAACCTCTGCCTCTACCCTATCATTAAAGTCAACGCTACCTTTATGCAGCATAGAAAATTGACTAATCAACCACATATCATCGGCTGCCGACCATTTTTCACTACCCTCAAATCCACCTACCTCATAAAAAGATTTTCGCCTAAAAGCCAAATTTGCACCGTTTGCCATAGCAAAATCAAGCCCACGGTGGCCAGCGCTGGTCATACCCATTACGCCTATCATATCCAAGAATTGTAGTTCCTGCAATGGACTTCCATTAGAAGCTATTCGAACAGGACCACAGGAGGCAACTACATGTTCAGGAATTTCTCTTTCAAAGAAACTTAACAGCCAGTTTTCTGCTGCTGTGCAATCTGCATCTGAACATATAACCCACGGCGTATCGGTCTTGTCTATTGCTAGGTTCAATGCTGCAATCTTACCCTCAGATTTCTCCGGTAAACTTAAAAAGCTGAAATTTTCTTTTAGGTTATTGACATGCTCCTCAAAGTCATCAGAAGAGTGGTCGTTAATCAAGATTACCTTGTAGCGATTCTTCGGGTAATTCTGCTTCTCAAGAGAGTGAATCCGTTCTTGAAGATTTGATGCTTCATTCCTGAATGGAATTATAACAGTTATATATGGTAAGTCGCCGACAGAGGGTCTTTCTTCTTTACTCCTATTCAATCGCACATAACTCCATATATTCCTTGCATACAAGCATGCAAGAACAAGACCTGAAAGCCATGCGAAGGTTAGCAAACTATTTCTTATTTAATCTTGGAAGCTCAATTGGATCTTCAAGCTCTTCAAATTCAATATAATCACCCTCAACATCCTTTTGAGCAGCTCTTTTGCTTTTACCCATTCTGTAATTCATAAGAGATCTAGCAAATAGAAAAGCAAAAACAAATGGGAAGGCTAGTCCACACATGAGCGTGACAAATACACCCCCTATTACATTGACTTTAAATTGCTTACCTAACCATTTAAAGAAATTGATTGGCACCTTTTTGTCCAATAGGAAAGACGCTAAGAAAAGAAAAGGCGCAATAACACTTAAAAGCTTCCACAAGCCGCTTATAATGAACCAAGTCAAGGCAGCAAAAAGAACAAATACTAAAAGACCTGTAAGTGGATTAACTTTAAAAATTCTATTTGTCATTATTGTAATTTCTACGTTTGTTTAGTAAAAATACGAATTAGAAGGCTTAAAAGTTGTATGATTTAGACCAGCTTAGTCTTTAAGGGCTTTATTGAGCGTAATTAATCGATAAAGTTATTTTATTGCAAGAAATTGCATGTCATGCAATTTCTTAAAATAGCCATCCTCGATCGTAAGCAGTTCATCATAATTCCCATTCTCCACAATTCGACCTTTGTCCATAACTAATACCCGATCAGCATTACGAATGGTGGAGAGTCTATGTGCTATAACGATAGAGGTTCGCTTTGCAATCAACTTTTCTATGGCGTACTGTATGATTTCTTCTGATTCTGGATCAATAGATGAAGTAGCCTCATCAAGGATAAGAATATTTGGATCATAGACTAATGCCCTAACGAAAGAAACCAATTGCCGCTGCCCCATTGAAAGTGTTGCTCCCCGCTCTTGTACTTCATAAGAATATGCCCCTGGAAGTCGCTCAATAAACTCATGCGCACCAATCATCTTGGCTGCCTCAATGACTGTCTCTTCAGCAATTGCAGGATTTCTAAGGGTAATATTCTCAAGTATAGTCCCAGAGAATAAAAAGACATCCTGAAGTACGACTGCCATTTTTGATCGCAGCCCACTCAGTTCATATGATTTTATATCCTGACCATCGATTAGAATCTGTCCCCCATTAATTTCATAAAACCTAGACAAAAGATTAATGATTGTAGACTTACCTGAGCCTGTACTTCCCACTATTGCAAGGGTCTGATTGGGCTCCAATTCAAAGGTCACATCATTCAGTACATAATTTTTATCGTCATAGGCAAAGTCAACCGCTTTAAATTCAACTTTTCCCTTTAAGCGATCAGTCTTAAAACTTCCATTATTTTCAATCTCTTCATCATTATCAAGAACATCGAATACGCGCTCTGCTGCAATAAGTCCCATTTGAAGTGTATTGAACTTATCTGCAAGCATTCGAATAGGTCGATATAGCATATTTAAATAGATTGGAAAAGCAACCAACATACCTGGACTTACAAGTCCCTGTAAACTACTCTTTGCACCCCACCAAACCATTAGACCTAAAGACAGCGCAGATATGATCTCCACTACCGGAAAGAAAATAGCATAATAAAATATCGAATCTAGGTTGGCCTTAGTATAGGATCGATTTATACTTTTAAAAGTTTCCATCTCTCTGCCTTCTGCGCCAAACGCTTGAACAATTCGCATGCCAGAAATCCGTTCTTGCAAAAAGGCATTCATCTCCGCAATCTTGTTTCTAACTATTGTATACGAGGCTTTCACTTTTTCCTTGAATATGTAGGTAGCGTATACAAGGATGGGCATGGTCACCATTATTATTAATGATAAACGCCAAGAGGTAACAAACATGATTGTCAAGACCGTAAATACGGTCAATAGATCTGAAATTATAGTTATTACTCCTTGAGTGAAAATAGAGTTGATTGTCTCAATATCATTAATCACTCGGGTTGTAGATTTCCCAATAGGAGTAGTATCGAAATACCTGAGCTTACGAGAGTTAATATGATTGAAAACTTTGATCCTCAGGTCTCTGATTACCGACTGGCCCAGCAAGTTTATATCGTAAATAAACAGGTACTGAATAATTGAATTCAAAATAAGGACGCCCAATACTAGAATAAGAATGCGAGTCATACCTTGCAGATCATATTGAAAAATATAATCATCCACCATAACTTTGATCAAGTAGGGCCGAACTGTTGTAAGAACGGCAAGCAGAATAGCAAAACTAAATGCTACCAAAAAGAGTGACTTATAAGGTAATGCCTCCCTCAAGACACGCTTTAATAATTTAAAGTCTATGCTGCTTTTCTTTTCCATAAGTGTGTTTCATAACTCTGGTTCTCAGTCAGAGCCCTCAAAGATAAATTTATTTGATAATAATCCACATCTGTATATTTGACTATTAGAAGTTTTGTTCGTCTATCATTTTGGCACAATTAATCCTTCGTCCGCAAATGAAAAATAATGTTCGTCTGAAAGGATTAGGTGATCTAAGACTACGATATCTAAAAAATCACCTGCCTTCCTTAATTTTTCAGTCAACTTTATATCAGCTTGAGAAGGCTTTAGGTTGCCACTAGGATGATTGTGTGCAAAAATTACGGACGATGCAGAAAACTGTAGTAGTTTTAAAAAAACTAACTTTGAATCGACTACCGTACCCGACACGCCACCACTAGAAACCCTGTGGAGCCCAATCAAATGATTTGCCCTATTCATGATCATAATCCAAAATTCTTCATGCTTCAATCCGCTGAGTCTTGATCGAATTAATCGGAATGCATCGGAGCTACTACAGATCATATCTTTTGATTCTTCCGAGCCTAATCCACGATTAACAAGCTCAAGTGCAGCGAGTAAGCGATCCGCCTTTTCAAAAGACAATCCTAGTTCTTTAAAGTTTTCGATTGGTACATTATTTAATACCCTTATGTCACCATTACATACTTTCATAAGGTCTGAGATGAGACTAGAATGTTCCATTTCATGCTCATCCAAAATTAAAGACAGCAGTTGATCTAAACTTAATGTTCGGGGGTCCATTTTCAGCAATCTCGGAGCTTTTGTTTCGAACCATTCTAAAAATTGACTTTCTGATTTACTCATACTTTTTTTTACATAAGATCTATGTAGCGACTTAAAATAATTGCGAGTATTAAGGACTCTATGAAAATTACTGCCCCATATTTGAGCGCATTCCATATCTTTGAGCTATCAAAGTAAAAGATATGATAACGAACCGCAGGGGAAAGTATCCTAAAGAGGAGCATTTAAAGAGTAGGAAAGCTATAGACCTTTTATTTAAGGATGGTGCGCTAATCAAGGCGTTTCCTCTCCGTGTAATTTATAAATATGTAGACCGTGAATCGCCTGATGAACTAATAAAAGCAGGGGTTTCCGTGTCCAAAAGAAAATTTAAAAGAGCCGTAGACCGAAATCGAGTTAAGCGGCTTATGCGAGAAGCGCTGCGGTATCAAAAAACTCTATTTCAGGAAAGTTGGGAGAAAGATGGGAAAACCTTTGTCGTATTCTTCATCTATGTTAGTAATGAAATGCTAAGCATAAATAAGTTAGATCATGCGTTTGCTAAATGCTTCAAAAAGCTACATCTTTCTAGGGAGGAACAAACCAAATAAGTCCCAAAGGACTCATTTTATTAAACCAATGATATGCAATTAAGAAATCTTATCCTATCTGCGCTCTTAATAATTCCCTTTTGTGCCCAGGCCCAATTATTTGTAAAAATGGAACGCCTGGGTTCTCCCGATGGAAAGAGAATTTATCCTGGCCATGAACTGGTCTTTAAAATTGCAGGTGATGAGGAATGGAGAGTTTCTGAACTCATTGAGATCATTCCAGAGTCAGATATTTTGGTGTTCGCTGACCAAGCATATTCTATTTCAGAAATCAAGCTAATAAGAGAAGACAGCAGATCCTCTTGGTCTGCACCTCTGGGAAATGGGCTTTTTACATTTGGAGTCAGTTGGTCTTTCTATGCAGGAGCAGCCTCCATTTTTGATGAAACCTTTACCTATTCAAAGCGAGATGCAATAATTGGAGGTAGCACAATCTTAGCAGGACTTGGCATAAGAAGACTCTTCCGCTACAAGACTCTTGATATTGGAAAAAAATACAAGTTAAGGATTATCGATATGCGCCTCTAAACCTTTTCCAAAAGGTACTTTATTGCCATTTTATAGCCCTGCATACCCATGCCAACTATACAAGCCTCTGCGAGCGGTGCAATAAGACTTTTGTGTCTAAATTCTTCCCGCTTGAAAATATTTGAAAGATGGACTTCGATGATGGGTTTATCTACAGATCTAAGCGCATCGGATATCGCTATGGAGGTATGTGAGTAAGCACCTGCATTTATAATGAATGCAGAAACCTCCTGTTTTCTTAATTGAATATGATCGATTATGGCTCCTTCATGATTCGACTGAAAGAGCTCAAGTTGTATATCTGGATAATCCTTGGACCAAGAATCCATGGCACTTTGAAAAGTCAAAGTACCATAGATTTCCGGCTCTCTAGTTCCTATTTCATTAAGATTAGGACCATTTATTATACAAATTTGCATGTTTTCTAATTAGCCATGGAGCTTAAAAATGAAATTCGAACCAATTTAATTTCTTCCAGTGTAATATCATCCTCTGAAAGGGCATCAAAAGCCTTGTCCAAATTATCACTTTCTGCTTCCATGAAGTAATCTGTAATATCCTCATTAGAGTATTCATCTACATTCTCTTCAATGTAATAGTTGATATCTAAACGAGTACCCGCATTAACAATCACATACATCTCCTCCAGCAATTCCTCCATTGATAATGCATTTCCATCTGCAATATCATATAATGGAATCTTTTTGTCAATAGACTGAATGATATTGACCTTGTTTTTAGACTTATTGGCTACCTGCTTTACAACAAAATCATCCGGACGCATAATCTCATTATCAGATACATACTTGGATATAAGGTCAAGGAATTTACCGCCATAACGAATAGCTTTACCTTTACTCACACCAGATATGTTAGCAAGATCATCTTCTGTGACTGGATAATTTGTAGCCATTTCAATAAGCGAAGGATCTTGGAAGATAACAAATGGAGGAAGATCTTTTTGCTTAGAAATCTCCTTTCTTAGTGCCTTCAACAAAACCAAAAGGTTCTTATCAAGGACAGACTCTTTGCCAGTATCCTCTACATCAAAATCACTTGTCAACTTTGTGAAATCCTGATTGATTGGAATTTCCTGTGCAAATGGTTGCTTGATATAAGAACGCCCAGCATCTGTCAACTTTATGATCCCATACTCCTCAATCTCCTTTTTAGCTAAGCCATTCAATAGGGCATGACTAAATACAGATGTCCAAAAGATTGGCTCTCTATCTTTACCTGATCCAAAAGTCGGTAATTTAGAAAAACCGTAATCCAATATATCCTTTGTCTCGTTGCCCAAAACAAAATCTACAAGTGTCTTTATTTTGAATTCTTCTCTAAGGTCTGCTACTACCTGCAAGGCAGTCTGCAACTCCGTTTCCACGGATACCTTTTCACGAGGGGATTTACAATTATCACACATTTTATTGCAAGATTCCTCGTCAAACTTTTCACCGAAGTAATTCAGTAAATAAGTTCTTCTGCAAGCAGATGTTTCTGAGTATCCAATAACTTCTTGTAATAATTGAGCACCCATTTCTCGCTCTGCAACAGGTTTATCTCTAAGGAATTTTTCTAATTTTTGTATATCCTTGTATGCGTAGTATGAAATACAAGTTGAAGGTATACCATCTCTTCCCGCACGTCCAGTTTCTTGATAGTAATTCTCAATACTCTTAGGAATATCGTAATGAATTACAAAACGAACATCTGGCTTGTCAATCCCCATTCCAAAGGCAATAGTAGCCACGATTACATCCACTTCTTCCATCAAGAAATCATCCTGTGCCTTATTTCTAGTCTTTGCATCAAGACCTGCATGATAAGGAGCGGCTTTGATACCGTTCACATTCAAAAGATCAGAAATCTCTTTAGTAGACTTTCTTGACTGAACATATATAATTCCAGACTTCCCTTCGAATTGTTTGATTTGCTGAACGATGTTCTTGAAAACATTTTCCTTCTTACCCTTTGGTCTTATCTCATAAAACAAATTGGTCCGATTAAATGAAGAACTGAAATGCCTCGCATTCTTCATGCTCAGATTCTTTATAATATCAGACTGAACTTTAGGAGTAGCTGTTGCCGTAAGTGCAATGATAGCAATGTCCGCAGAGATTTCATTGATCATCATCCTGATCTTTCTGTACTCAGGCCTGAAGTCATGTCCCCATTCTGAGATACAATGCGCTTCATCCACAGCCACCATAGAGATCTTTACAGACTTCAAAAAGTCTATATTTTCTTTCTTCGTCAAGGTTTCAGGTGCTATAAATAGCATTTTAGTCTGCCCAGCCTTGATGTCAGCTTTTACTTTATTAATCTGTGTCTTTGTCAGCGAAGAATTCAAAAAATGCGCAACCTCATCATTATTCACATAAGCTCGCACACTATCCACTTGATTCTTCATCAAGGCAATCAAAGGTGATACTATAATGGCTGTGCCATCAAGTATCAAAGCAGGTAATTGGTAACACAAAGATTTACCACCGCCCGTAGGCATGGTTACGAACGTGTCATTACCTTCTAAAACAGATTTTATTATTTCTTCTTGCTCTCCCTTAAATTTGTCGAAACCAAAGTTTCTAAGAAGGGATTTGCTAAGGTCAAGTGATTCCAAAACCATAATAATTCAATTTATCTTTAATGCATTACCAAAGTCTAAGGCAATGCCGGAGATAAATAACTCGGTTATATTTGATCAATTTAAAAGTCAAATTGATCAAAAAATTATAAATTTCGCTTTTGATTATGGAAGGTTAAAATGGTAGCTCTCTAAAATTTGAGGGAATTTACAATTTAACCAACTAAAAATCAATAGATTAGGGTACTACTTTAACATAAGTTTAAAATATACTCTTTCAAAAAGCGTACAAAAATAAAAAAATACACGTGATTATATCAAAAGAAATATTAGAAACTGCTAAAAACACGATTAAAATTGAGCATCAGGCTATTATGCAACTTATCGATGTAATTGATGAAAAGTTTTTAGCCATAGTGGAGCTCATTTACAAATCAAAGGGCAGACTGGTAATAACTGGTATAGGTAAAAGCGCGATTATCGGGCAAAAAATTGTAGCTACCCTAAATTCCACAGGGACAGCTGCCTTGTTTATGCATGCAGCAGATGCCATTCATGGAGACCTAGGTATGATCCGAGATGGGGATATTCTGCTGTGCATTTCAAAAAGTGGAGAAACGCCTGAAGTCAAAGCTCTTGTTCCGCTTATCCGCCAACTAAATGCACCACTAATCGCCATGGTATCTAAGAAGGAATCATTTCTTGCAAAACATGCAGACCACATCCTCCACACGCCTTTAGATCAAGAGGCAGACCCTAACAATCTGGCCCCCACCACCTCCACCACACTACAACTCGTGATGGGAGATGCACTAGCTACTGCATTACTTAAAGCCAAAGGATTCTCACCAAAAGATTTTGCACAAGTCCACCCAGGAGGCTCCTTAGGAAAACAATTATACCTGAAAGTATCAGACATCTATCCAAACAACGAAAAACCATCTGTACAGGAAGATGCAAATATTAGGGCTCTGATTCTTGAAATCACATCTAAGCGATTAGGTTGTGTTGTGGTTGTTGATAAAGAACAAGCAATCAAGGGGATTATTACAGATGGAGACCTCCGTAGGATGTTAGAAAGCAATGCTGATGTTTCTAATTTAAGCGCCAAAGATATCATGAGTATTAGTCCTAAAACACTTAACTCAGATACACTTGCGGTAAAGGCACTTCAAATTATGCGAACAAATAGTATCTCTCAACTTATTATTATAAAAGACAATAAGTACGAAGGAATTGTCCACATACATGATCTATTAAAGGAGGGAATCATTTAATGAAATACCTAAGAATTGTCTTACCTCTATTTCTGTTTATCAGTTTTGGGTGTGAAGAAAAAAGCAAAAAATTAACTACCGGCTTTTATCATTGGAAATCAATTCCCCAGAATTCAGAAGACCAGATAAACTACCTGGATAAGCTGAATATTGATCATTTGCATTATCGGTTTTTCGATCTAGCTCTTGAAGACGGCACAATAAACCCTGTGGGTGAGGCAAAAATTGATACTAGTCTCCTAAAAAACAGGTCTTTTAGTAGCTGCATATTTATTACCAATGCTTGCTTTCTTAAGCTAAACAAACAAGACACTGAAGACCTTGCAGAAAAGGTATTAACAAAACTTATTGATCGAATCCAAAAACTTGATCTTAAGTCAAGTTGGAAAGAAATACAAATAGACTGCGACTGGACTGAAAATAGCAGAGCTATCTATTTCCACTTCTTAAAACAACTAAAAGCAAAAATGCCTGAGCGTATCAGCTTAAGTGCAACGATACGATTACATCAAATCAGATATGCTTCCAGGACAGGCATCCCTCCTGTAGACAAAGGAACTTTGATGTGTTACAACATGGGTGATATAAAAGATGTACAGGAAGAGAATTCTATTTTCAATTCAGAGATTCTTGAGTCATATCTTCCGGCAGGTACTGAATATAGACTTGAATTAGATATAGCATTACCACTATTTGAATGGTTGCTTGTCTACAGAGATGGAAAACTCTCAAAAATCATCAATGAAACCTCAAACACTTATTTCGATTCTGTTGAGGATGCTCAAGAACTTGTAATAGATAGTGACCAATACTTTGGAGGGCACTACCTTTACAAAGGAGACCTTATAAGAAAGGAAGCTATTAATTTTAAGGATTTGGAAGAAGCTGTTACTATCATAAATAACACAAGCTTAAAGACATCCAAATATTTATTATTTTACCATCTAAATGAAAAAGTCATCAAAAAATACCCTCATGACAAGCTTGCAGACCTTTGCTCCTCGATCAAATAAAGTTAGCCTGGCACTCTTCTTTACCCTCCTGTTTTTATTTCCCCAAAAAACAGGCCTTGCATGTTATTACAACATCCCCGAACCATACACCTTCAATCTTATAGACAGGAATATTATAGGAACGGACAATGCACAAGATCTGATTCTAGAACGCTTACATAATAAGTATTTATTTAAGGACCGGGAGCGCATAGAAGATTCTGCCATGAACAATATCAAGGAGTGGCAAAAGGCTGTTTGTGCTTCTGCAGAAGAAGATGAAATCAGATCCGCACTTTATGATTTCTCAGCATCAGATTACGAAAAATTACTAACAAATATCAAGGTAAAGAATATGCCTATCCCCTACCATATGGAGGGCAATTATTTCATTCAATACCTTTACAAGAACAAATGCGAAGACACCGTTGAGTATCTTCTGTTTAGTAAAAAATGCGAGCCATATGTGATTTATTATTCAGGCTGGTCCAATAACGGAAAGAACGGTTTGCAAATGCAAGAACTAATTTCCGAGGGCCTAAAATCGTTCAAAAAATGTAAATCGCAGTATATCCGATTGAGGTATGCCTACCAGATCATTCGACTCGCTCATTATTCCAAAAACTATAAGCAAGCCATTGACTTATTTGATTTTTTGATGCCAAAACTCGATGTTAAAACATTTGAGGGTAAAAAAAGCCTGATTTACTATTGGAATCTGTCTCTTAAAGCTGGAGCATTAAGGCATACCCGTCAGTTTCCTGAAGCCTCTTTCCTATTTTCCAAGGTTTATGATAATAGCAAAGAATTACAAGATGCATCCCTTCGATCCTTCTTGATAAGGAGTGAAGAAGAATGGGAGACTTGTATGACTTTTTGTAAGACCAATGATGAACGGGCATTGCTACACACAATGCGAGCGAATGAAAAAGGGTCAAAAGCACTTGGTGCTATGAAGGCAATTTATGACTTAAACCCAAAGAATAAGTACCTTAGAATATTGCTCATCAAAGAGCTTGAAGAATTAGAGGAAGACCTTCTTGGGATTACATTCAACAAAACAAAAGCAAAGTTAAAAAGCAGGAATATTCCTCGATCAGGCATTAAGTCATACGCAACCGATGTGCGAACATTTATCATGCAGGTGATTGCTGAAAAGAAGGTTGAAGATCTGGAAGTTTGGCAAGTCGCTCAAGCCTATGTTCTACTTTTAACCGGCGATAACAGATCAGCAAGTATAGCACTTAGAAAAGTTGTGAACTCAACAGAGGATTCCACGCTAAAAGATCAGGTTGAAATATTCTTACTTGCCCAAATCATAGATGCTTTTGAGATAGCAGATGAACAAACAGAAAACCTTGCCTACGCTCTTATCCGAAACAATTCGTATTTTAATTCCAATACATATTTCCCGAGGTATCTTGGAGACAAACTTCGCAGCTTATATGACAAGGAAGGTGCCATAGGAAAATCCTATCTCTGCCATAAGACCTATGATGATTTGAAACGAGAACAACCTGAAGATATAATCAAAAACCTTGTTCAACTCATTGAAAGAGGAGACTTAAATAATCTGGAGGAATTATTACTGGCACAGGGAACCGATTTTATTATGTCAGATGAACTCTATGATCTATTGGCAGTGCATCATATGCAGGAAGGAAACTTTGAAGCTGCAATGGAAAGTTATCGAATGATACCAAGACCCAATTGGGACAATTTTGGGATTTATGACCCATTCAGAGCTACCATTAAAGATTGCCATGAATGCCCACACTCCAAAGACACTTTGGATCTTTTTAATCGAGGTGAATTCATAGAAGAGATACTTGATTTGCAATACAAACTAAAGGCCGAAGAAAAAGAAAATGCTGCCTTTTATCTAAAAATAGGTGTTGGTATATATAATAGTAGTTACTATGGTCACTCCTGGAAAGTTATGGATTACTTTAGGTCCGTAATACATTGGGACGGTCAAATAAAAGATTCCAGCAACAAGGAAGTTAAAAACTTAGGTCTTGCTGCTTATTATTTCGACATGGCTCGGCAGGCTGCAAATGATAAAGAGCAAGCAGCTAAGGCTTGTTATATGGCCGCCAAATGTGAATTGATTGATTTCTATCACTCCGAAGCATATAAAAAACCCGAGTGCTGTAATACTGTTCCCTATATTCCGGAGGAATTTGGAAATTATTACAACTTACTTTTAGACCAGTATGGTGATACAAAATTCTACGAAAAAATAATAAATGAGTGCCAGTTCTTCAGAGCTTACGCTTATCGTTAAATAATAACTTATGCTACTACCGATTGGAGATGAAAATGTACGTGGAGGAAAACCGCCTATTCTAAGCTATAGCTTTATTGTGATCAACATACTGATCTTTATTTGGCAAACAAGGTTTGATGGAATGATGGTCTGCGAGCTTGGGGCTATACCAGCAGATATCAGAGATGGGCAAAATATGTATGCCCTCCTAAGTAGTATGTTCATGCATGGCTCCTGGATGCATTTAATTGGCAACATGGTATTTCTCTGGATTTTTGCAGACAATATTGAAGCTACTGTTGGAAGTGGAAAATTCTTTCTTTTTTATATTGTTGGAGGTATTGCAGCAGTATTAGCCCATATGTATTTTGGCGTCAATTTTGATCAAATCAATTGTTGCAGTATTTGCAGCAATGCCATTCCCTGCAATGGAATCTCTGATGCATGTAGCTATTTCACACCCCTTGTAGGAGCAAGTGGCGCAATCTCGGCTGTTTTGGGAGCTTATCTGGTCATGTTTCCAACTTCAAAAGTAAAACTTCTATTTATCGTATTTCCATTTAGGTTACCTGCCTTCTTATTCCTTGGATTCTGGATTGTTCAGCAATACTTGAGAGGAGTGGAATCATTGACAAATGACGGATCTAATGTTGCCTGGTGGGCTCATATCGGAGGTTTTGCATTTGGCCTGATTATAGGTATCCTCTTCCGGAATTCAATACCGAGGGATAACAGCAGAAATCAATACAAAACATACATTTAGGCAGGATTCTTATCTAGAATCTTTAGTCCTATCAGTAAAAAAACTAAATAAATTGTAATCCCATAATTCGTATCCAATGTGCTCTCGAAGAGCATAGACCCGAGCATAAAGAGATTAAAGGCAAGAAATAAAGTGTCTTTATAATTTTTTCGGTAAAACACTGGACTTAGGATACTAATCATAAACAATAACAATCCAAATATACCATAGGTAGCTGCGACCGTAACAAATTGATTATGTGGCAACTTCATCTTTAGACTGGGATGTTTTGAAAGGTAGTAATCCTTGAGTTGATCTTTTAGATCTCCAACTCCTACGCCTATCATGGGTGCAGATCTATAGACATTTAAGCCTGCTTGAATAGATATAATTCGTTCAGAATCGGAATAATTTGCTGCTCTTCCTTCCTTATATTTACCATAATCCCACAAAGAATAATTGATCTTACTTTTTAAAGATGGTAAAGCCTTATAGGCCAGAACAGGCCCGACTAGCAAAAGGATAACGAAAGATAAGTTTTTCAATAAACCTCCCCGCTTTAAAAACCCCGTTAGAATTATGAACATCAACATGCCGTAGAGCAATGCTATTCCAGTACGAACAGACAACAAGTGAATCATGAACAATAGGAAAACAAGCATCGATCCAATAAACCATCTTTCCTGCTTGTATTTCCACATATGAGCTTCTTTGTAAAGATACCCACCAGATACAATCGACAGAGCCATTAGCATGCTAAAACGAATATGGTTTGAAGGAACTGGAACATGCTGACCCTGACTCAAGAGCAGATTCACAGATTCATAGTTCATCAAGTAATTTGTAAGCACAGGGATACAGGTTACTGTCATAAGTATGAGCAAAAAATAAAAGAGTTTGTGGAGAAGCCCTTTTTCTATTCGGTGAAGCATCATAAACAGCAGAGGGAAAACAATAAATGGGATCTTGAGCTGAATCCACCGAAAACCTACCTTGAGATTTTCCGACCACAGCAAAGAAATAAGTACCAAAAAGAAAGAAATAGTTATTAACCAGAATGGACTAGTCAACTTATGTGCCTTTAGCCGCTGCCAATTCCCTTTACGTAAACCAAAACCTTTAGCCTCTTTTTTGTTTTCAAACAACACAACAGCTGCTAAAAAAAACATCGCCTGAGAAGTAAGAAACTCCATCGAATACACCAAAGAAATCAGCATAATACTGAATAATCCTAGTAATTGTCCTTCAAGAGAAGTAAACAGATATTTTAGTGATCCTACAAAAGCTTTCCTCAAAATGATATAGTTTATGAGCATATTGCATTTATATAATGCAATTCAAGAAGCCCAAAATACATTTTAACTAAAAAAAACACCATAAATGAGAAAAGAATTAAAGCTTAGGCACTTTCTTCTTTTCATAATTTTAGGAAAAAACTAAATTTGTGTTTCGCTATTAA
>JBELIG010000233.1:0-4952 GCA_042091035.1 Sphingobacteriales bacterium
CACTTATTATGGATTTAGTCCATAAATTTCATTCTTAGATATTTATTTTTTTGGGATCTGCCGATTATCAAGTAAATTCAATTTTTATTACTAGGAATTAATTGAAATTCTATGTTTCTCAGAAAAAATGGAAATCGCTATGCTGCCGCTTTGAGCTTTGGTCTCTTTATGGCACTTACAGCATGTAATTTTGAACAACCCGAGCAACTCTCCGAGGAGGTTGTGCTCAGTCAAGGTATTCAAACCTCAGTAGCAGAGGTGCTGCCGGATTCTTTCTTAATTACTGACGAGGTAATAATGACTAATCCGGATTCATCAAGAGTTGTAGCTGAATATCTTGATGGTCGCGTAGACACAGTGTATGTGAAAGAAATTCAAGAACAACACAATCATTATCATGGAGGTGGTTCTTCCTTCCTTATGAACTACCTTTTCTTCCGTGCAATTACTGGAGGATATATGGGGTATCATTTTGGGAGACCTTACAATTATACACCAAATTCAAGATACTACAGGAATCAGAGTACGTACAATAGAGTACGAAATACAACTGGTTCTAATATCACAAATACCATGCGCAGAAAACCTGCCAGTTCCTCAAGAGGCGTTGGATCATCAGGTACATCTAGAACTAAAACTACCCGACCATCATCTGGTCGCAGTGGATATGGTCGAAGCAGTGGTTCATCAAGGTCTTATGGTGGATAAACAATTAGTAAGAGCGCCAAAGATATCTCAGGATAGACTGCGAGATATGGGCCTGGAATGGTTTTATGGTACATCGGAATGGGATTATCTTTCGGATGATCTCTTAGTACTTTCGGAGGATCAAGTAGCTGCCTATCAAGAAGCATCGGAGGAGTGTTTGGATTTGATTTCCAGAGCTACTAAGCATGTTATTGAGCATTCCAAATATGCCGAATTGGGATTCAATTCTAGAGTAGCTAAGCTTGTTGAATATTCATGGAATCATAAAGGACATCTTCATTTTTTGGGAAGACTAGATTTTGCTGGAGGGCTTGAAGGTGGAGGTATTAAATTGTTGGAATACAATGGAGATACCTGTAGCATGATGCCTGAATCTTCTGCTTTGCAGTTTGAGCAAAAAATGGCAAGCGGATTTTCCGGTAATGGACAGTTTAATCATATCTATCAGGATATTGTAAAGCGATTTACAGAGCTTTTAGATTCGAATCCCGACAAGCATCCAAGTTTGTTGCTTAGTCATATGGGCCACCCTGAGGATCGATTGAATATTGATTTTCTTTATGCTGCAGCCCACGATGCCGGTTTTGAAGTTGTGGACATCTCTGCCATTGAGCAGGTTGTTTTTTCTCCCGATGAAGGAATCTTCTTAGAAAAGGATAGTGGCTATGTAAAGTATGACTTTTGGTATAAAATGCTTCCTTGGGAGTATACAGTCAATCAAGAACCTGAGTTGTATGATCTTTTAGAGCAAATCATTATGAATGATCTGGCAATCGTAGTAAATCCCCCTTACTCCATGATTTATCAAAGTAAAGGGCTTCTTAAGTTGCTGTATGATTTGTACCCAGATTCGCCTTACCTTTTGCCAACATATTCTAATCCAGTGCGATTAAGAGGTCGGGCATTTGTTGAGAAACCTTATTTTGGCTTAGAGGGCGAAAATATTAGAATTTTTGATCGAGATAATGAGGAATTGGAGGCGAATACAGGAGACTTTGGTCACAATCCAATGGTCTACCAAGAATACGTTCCGCTAAATAAGGACTCCAATGAAAATATCTATCAGGCAGGCGTATTTCACGCATCAACAACCAACGGCTTATCCTTCCGAAGGATTGATGGATTGATTATAGATGAAGATGCTGAGTTTGTCGGTCATGTTATCGAATAAAAAAATGGCTTGAATCAAATTCAAGCCATTTTTTTTATTTAACAATCTTATCTAAAAGACTTTCGTCTGTAAGATTTGGTATAGTAACCTTCAGGTTTGGATTTTGATCCATGGCACGTTTGATAGCAAAAATTGCTTCTTCATTTCTTGCCCAACTTCTTCGAGCAATACCATTATTAACGTCCCAGTGCAGCATGGAACTTAAGCGTCTCTCACTATCTGAGGAGCCGTCAATAAGCATGCCGAATCCTCCGTTGATTACTTCACCCCAGCCAACACCTCCACCATTGTGGATGGAGACCCATGTTGCTCCTCGGAAGCTATCTCCGATCACATTTTGGATAGCCATATCTGCAGTGAATCTCGATCCATCATAGATGTTAGACGTTTCTCTAAATGGAGAATCTGTACCAGATACATCATGGTGATCTCTTCCAAGAACGACAGGACCTTTTAGGCGTCCATCTGCAATTGCATCATTGAATGCCTTTGCGATCTTAATTCGCCCTTCTGCATCCGCATAGAGGATTCTAGATTTAGAGCCGACGACAGGTATGTTTACATCTGCAGCATCAATCCAGGTTATATTATCTTGTAATTGACCTTGTATTTCTTTTGGAGCATCTTTTAAGATCTCTTTTAATACATCTCCTGCAATCTTGTCTGTTAAATCAAGATCTTCTTTTAGACCAGATGCACAGACCCATCTAAAGGGTCCAAATCCGTAATCAAAACACATTGGACCCATGATGTCTTCTACATAGGATGGGTATTTGAATATGCCTTCTTCTTTATTTTTCCAGATATCAGCTCCAGCCTCTCCCGCTTCTTTCAAAAATGCATTTCCATAATCCCAAAAATACATGCCTTTATCAACAAGTTTGTTGATAGCGTCTACATGTCTTTTTAAGGTATCTCTAACCTCTGCCATGAAACGGATTGGATTCTCATTCATCAGTTCTTCCGCCTCTTCAAATGTATATCCGATTGGGGTATATCCTAGGTCGTTTATGTTATGTAGAGAAGTTTGATCTGAGCCCAGTTCTATTTTAACATCTCGCTCAACGAATTTTTCCCAAAGTTCAACAATATTACCATGGTAGATAAGCGCAATAGCCTCTTTGTTGGCTTTACATGCTATCATACGATCAGTTAATGCATCTGCATCTTTATAGACATTTTCTTCAAGGATATAGCC
The DNA here is from genome assembly GCA_042091035.1 of Sphingobacteriales bacterium. GTDB lineage: Bacteria > Bacteroidota > Bacteroidia > Chitinophagales > Saprospiraceae > AM-2324. The sequence continues at coordinate 3,078 of JBELIG010000233.1, forward strand.
ATCTGTGATACGTTGTTTAACGGCATCATCGTCTGTTTCTGCAATCACTCCAACCGCTCCAGTTATTATAGCAGCAAGCGCTTGAGCTCCTGACATACCGCCTAGACCGGATGTGATGTAGCAGGCTCCCGCAAGATTATCTTCTCCTAATCCCATCTTTCTTCCTGCATTAAGAAGTGTGATGGTTGTTCCGTGTACGATACCCTGTGGGCCAATATACATGAATGAACCAGCAGTCATCTGTCCATAGGAAGTTACTCCTAAGGCATTGTATTTATTCCAGTCTTCTTTTTTTGAATAATTAGGAATCATCATGCCGTTTGTGACAACTACTCTCGGAGCATCTTTATGCGATGGGAAGAGTCCCATTGGGTGGCCAGAGTACAATACCAATGTTTGCTCATCATTCATCTCTGCAAGATATTTCATGCAAAGTCTATACTGAGCCCAATTCTGGAATACAGCACCATTCCCGCCATAGGTGATTAGTTCATGTGGGTGTTTTGCAACGGTATAATCCAGGTTGTTCTGGATCATAAGCATTATAGATGCTGCCTGTTTAGATTTAGCTGGATAATCTTCGATTGGTCGAGCCTCCATGGTATATTCGGGACGCAGTCTATACATGTAAATGCGACCATATTTATCAAGTTCTTGCATGAATTCTGGTGCAAGAATTTCATGGTGCTCTTCAGGAAAATACCGTAGGGCATTTGCTAAGGCAAGCTTTCTCTCTTTGAGTGTGAGTACATCTTTGATGACTCTTCTTGGAGCATGACTTACCTGTGCATCAAGTGTTTGAGCCGCTGGTAGATGTTCCGGTATTCCTTCTAGAATAGAATCTTGAAATTGACTGACAGTCTGCATAAATCAAATAATTTAAGTTTTACAGACTCGAAAATAGTTAAAACTTTAAAGCTTATGGGCTTTGGGCCTATATATTGACCAAATACTTGCTTTTCTATTTCAATTTGTATTTAAGGCCTAATCCGAAGGAATAATTATTGAATAATTTGGGGTCTAATGCTGGTGTTGAGGAGCCGTAGCGACCAGTAATATTTAAGCTGATTCTTTTGGATAGCTCTCTGTTGATAGCTGTGTAGATTCCCCAATTATTGCCCTTTACACCTTGTTGAGGAATTATTTGCTCATAGAATAAGCCACTTTCGAAATTCCACTTTTTAATTTTCACTATAGCCGAGACTCCAAGGTTATTGCTGAAGATGAAGTTTCTTGTAAAGTTGCTGTAGCTGTTTCTGAGGTCAGCCTCGGAGTAAGTAGATATATAAGAACTAGTGTCTTCGTTTACTGCTATTTCAGTGGAACTATCTTCCAAGGCTAACAGATCATAGTTAGATCCGCTGCTGTAAGCAGAAAGGGTATAATTGAAATTTAAGGATATCTTTTTATTTAGAACTTTAGACACGTTAATACCTGTATATAGACGATTGTTGAAATTAGTAAATAGTAGTAATGAGTTCGGTAATCTCTCATATCCAGCTTGTAAGTCTAAGTGCCATAGCTTGGCTTCCGTATTCTTGATCTCTAAAGTAGGAATAATGGGCTCAATAGTGAGCTCGGGTATTTTATTTGCTATCGAATTTATTAAACTGGGTCTTACTAATCGGATAGTTTGTTTCTGCTGAATAAAATGTTTTCGGCTGGGTATCTGGGGACTTACGGATACTTTACGATTATCTTTTTTAGTGATTAACGGATTAGATAACTGATAGATATCGTTTGAAAATTTAGTTTTGTTGTTTTCTAGTGTTGTATCTGTGATTCTATTACTTATTTGTTTCTCAATCCCGAAATCAGGCTTTGTATTTAAGCTTAGGCTGTCAAGTTTTATTGTATTTGAAGTGCCTAAAGTAG
>JBELIG010000234.1:0-4939 GCA_042091035.1 Sphingobacteriales bacterium
TTACAAAAAAGAAAGTCTTCTTTCCAGTTCCTATAAAAGTTGAGCAGTCAATTCCGTTTATTTCTAAAATGCTTGCTACCGGTAAGTTTGAACCAATGATTGATCGAATGTTTAGCATGGAGGAGATTTCTGAAGCTTATCAATATGTGCTTTCTGGTCAAAAGAAAGGAAATGTCCTTTTGAAGATTAGCTAATTTGCGAACAGATTATTTAAACAATCATTAAATGGAAAACAGCTTTGGTATCCACGAATTTTTGAAGCAATTCACTTTCTTATCTGAAGAGGATAGAAGTCAATTCATCGCCATTGGTACGGCAGTATCCTTAGACAAAGAGGCCTATTTTATTCGTGAAAATCAAATCTGTAACAAGGTCGCTTTTCTTGATAAGGGAACTTTGAGGACCTTTTATTATTCCAGTAATGATGAAGAGGTTTCCTATTGTTTTACCTTTCCGGGCACACTTATTTCTGCCTATTCTTCATTCTTAACTGGTGCAGGCGCAGTTGAAAATATTCAGGCCATTGAAGCTAGTCGGCTACTTGTTTTTGAAAAACAGGATGTAGAAGAATTAATAGAGAAAAATCCCAAGTGGCTTTTATTCTCAAAACTTTTAGCGGAGCAGCAATATATTGAAATGGAACAGCGGGTTTTAATGCTTCAGCGTGAACCAGCCGAGGTACGCTATGAAAGGCTGATGGAGAAGCAGCCTGATCTTCTTCAGAAAGTCCCTTTGCAGTACATCGCTTCTTATCTAGGAATTACAAAACGTCACCTGAGCAGATTGCGTCAAAACTTTAAGTCGAAGAGGACAAATGTCCTTTAGTCCTAATAACGATTAGTCTTTCTTTGTGCTATAAATAAATACAAAAGTATAGATGAAAGACATTTTAATTATCAATGGACATCCGGATTCGGAGAGTTATGTGACAGCATTATCAAAGGCCTATGAACAAGGGGCTATTAGCAAAAATGCAAAAGTTGATCGTATCGATATTGGAAGCTTGGATTTTAATCCGAACCTGTCTTTTGGTTACAGAAAGGTAAGTCCGTTGGAGCCAGATTTGGAAGCCGCTATAGCAAAAATCAACAAGGCTGATCATATCGTTTGGTTCTTTCCAGTTTGGTGGTATGGTTATCCTGCAATCATGAAAGGATTTATCGATCGAGTATTCCTTCCAGGTATTGCCTTCAAATACAATGGAAAACCTGTGCCGGAAAAACTTTGGAAAGGAAAAACCGGACATCTTATTCTTACGGCAGATACTCCAAGATGGTATAGTCGATTGTTTATGAAAGATCCTGCTATCAATCAGATGAAAAAAGGAACACTACAGTTTTCAGGAATCAGTCCCGTAAAAGTTACTTATATCAGTCCTATTCGACATTCAACAGAACAATTTAGAGAGAAATGGTTGAGAAAGGTATATCACCTCGGACAAAAAAGGCTTGGTTGATTTAGTATAAAGGGCCTACAGTTAGTTTTAGAATTTAAGGCCCTTTATAGTTCTTAGTTATTCTATTTGTCAATTCATGAAATATTTTTTGTAGTAGGCATTGTAGCTTTTTTTCCATTCTTTTGCAGCTTTTGTATAAAGCTTAGCCAGTTGAGGTTTCCTGTCTGAAAGTATTTTAGCGTCATTCAGGTCGATTAAGCGTGTGGAAATAAAATGCTCGTAAAGATTCTCAATAGGTTCAAAGTTGGGCTCACTAAAACTAGCCTCTGAAAAGTCTATCTCTTCATTACTTGCAAGGAATATTAGGTTTCTGTTGTTTTCCATACCTGGGGTTGCCAGAATTTCTACTTCAAATCCAGAATGCTTCAATGTTTTATATACAGATCTAGCTGCTTTGCCTTTTTCACCATCAATAAAACCATAAAAGTTGATCATGATCATACCACCATCGTTCAGTATTTTTTTAGTATCCTCAAAACCCTCCACTGTGATTAGGTGCTCAGGGACAGCTTCACTGAGAAAGGTGTCAAAGATTACGATATCGTACTTTTTAGAGGTGGTTCTTACATAATGTCTGGCATCATCTACAATAACAGGAGTTGAAGGGTCCATTTTGAAATATTCATAGGATACATCTCTTATTCTCTTATCAATTTCTACTACATCCGTATTGAAGCCTAGTCTGTCCAATTGTTTGACTAAAGTGCCTCCTCCTAATCCAAGTAATAATACATCTGAGTTTTTAGGAAATACAGAGGCTGCTGTTGGGAAATAATTGGCCCAACTCCAAATGCTGTATTGAAAGTTATTGTCTGCTCCAACATAGGTTTGAAGAGTATTGTTGACAATAAGTCCTCTCCCCATTTTTGCGTCCGGGGTAATATCATAGGAAGGATGATCAACAACTTTGACTTGGCCCAGAATCCCCTCAGATTGATAAAGCACCTTATATTCGTCATTAAATGTATTCGCTGGTTTAAAACTTAGGAAAGCACAAACTGCCAGAATTATTGGAAGAGGTGCTGTCTTAAGTCCTTTGTTTTTTAGTAGGGATATTACCGGTAAAAGAGCTAGTATTATTCCTGAGATCACTGCTGGAGATGTAAGCCCCCAATTTGGGATTATCCAAAATCCCATAAGAAAGGTTAATGTGATTCCTCCTAAGGTTGAAATGGCATAAACATTTCCTGCATTATTACCAGCTGCATTCACATCATTTGTAAGTAGGTTAATAATAATAGGAGAGACCATACCCATAAACATCAGTGGTGGCAGCATGAAAACGAACAGGGAGCAAATTGCTCCTGCCTCCAATGACATATTTATGGTTTGATCCATTATTATAGAGCTGCTAAATGGCATCAATACAAGTAAAAGTCCTGCAATTGAAAGTACTATGTAGAGTAAGTTTGTATTGTTGGAATACTTTTTAGATAACTTCCCACCTAGATAGTAGCCTAAAGTCAGTCCTCCAAGGGTTAAGGCCAATGCAGCTGCCCAAACATATAAGGAAGTTCCAAAGAATGGGGCAAGCAATTTTGCACCAATCAATTCACAAACCATAACGGCACCTCCTTCCAGAAAGGATAATAAGAGCAGGTAATTTTTTTTCGTTGTGTTCATAGTGATTATTGATTCTAAAAAGGCGGACCGACAGTCCGCCTTCCCTATTATCTAGAAATAGTATTAATTAGTGATGTGCAATTGGATCTGGATTACCATCAGGGTCACCATTTACAGTACCATCTGTTGTGATACCACCAATTAGAAGTATACCTGCAACGTGTGGAGCAGCCATTGAAGTACCGCTTAATGTTGCATAGCCTCCGCTTTTGTAAGTAGAGTAAATACTTGAACCAGGTGCACAATAATCAACTGGTGGATTCCCATAATTAGAGAATGAAGACCAGTTATCTGTTGAAGTCATTGAAGAAACAGTGTAAACATTGTTACCGTTAGCTCTTGCAGGAGAAGAGTTGTTTGCATTCTGAGACTCGTTACCAGCTGCAAGTACAAATGCACAGTTACAACCACCTGATCCAGCAGCAGAAACTACTGCATTGTCTAGAGCAGTACTGATACCACCACCAAGACTCATGTTCGCAACATCACCAGAAGAAGCATTTGCTGCAACGTAGTCAACACCAGCGATAACACCTGAGTTAGATCCACTTCCTCTTCTGTCAAGTACACGTACAGAAACAACTGTAGCTCCCTGAGCAACACCTACACTACCTATTGAATTGTCAATAGCAGCAACTGTACCCGCAACGTGCGTACCGTGTCCATTCTGATCATCTGGATTTGTAGACTGGTTTCCACCAAGGAAAGATGCTGAATTAGCAACATCAACATTTAGATCCGGGTGATCCAAATCGATTCCAGAATCAATGATCCATGCTTTTCCAGCGTTAGTACCATCAATAGCTCCACCTACTCTTGTGGTTCCCCATGGAGTTGATTGAGTAGCGTCTCCGCCGCCTCCTCCTCCTGGAGGTCCTCCCATACTTACTGTAAAGATCTGATCTTGCTCAATATAAGCAACTCGATCATCAGCGCTAAGACTTGCAAGTTCTTCACTGTTTAGTTCAACAGCGATTCCTTTTAAAGCTTTAACATAGCTTTGCTCTATGCTTTTGTTAAAGATTTTGTTCTTCTCTAAAACAGAGATTGCTTGATTTTGAAGTTCCTTCTTTGATTCAATAAAATTCGCAGAAGAAATTGTTCTGTTTTGTAGAGTTGGGAATGCATCGTCTTTAAATACAACAATGTACTTGCCATCGATAGCTGCTTCAGATGAATAGCTTATGACATGTGCTTCGTCTTGACTTAATATTTCTGATGGATTTACATCATTAAAATCAAGCTGACAGCTGTAGATAAAGGCAACTAAACCAAAGATCAACGCAAATGAATATGCTGTGAATCTTTTCATAATAATAGATATTAATTGAGTTAAATAATTCAATAGGAGTCGGGTGTGATCTCTGTTTTTTGAATTTGATCTACTTAGTAACTATTATGATTTTGTTTTAGGTGCGTGTAATAAATAATAATCTTTCCTGCGGGGGGGGATTAGGAAAAGTAATTTGACATCTTTCGTCAAAACTATAAAAACTTCCAACGTAAAAAAAATATATTCAATTTTTTTCAGTATTTATTTCTGTGATCTCTCCTGAGATTAATTTATTCTTTGGTAAGAAGTACATAGTTTGTTATATTTTATTGAGCGTTAATTTTTCTTCCTTTGGTGTCTTGATATAAAGTATCAGGGGCGTTTTGATTTAGATTTCTCAGGTATTTAGTAATTTCTTTTCTAATAAATCTTTCAAGGATATCTCGCATTCATCTATATACTAATTATGAAAAAAATATTAAGAGCTGTTTTCATCACCTTTATTTCTTTGGTTGGATTATTGCTAGTCATTGGCTTTGGAGTCTGGCGTTTTGCCAAGTCAAATTTCCTGGATTTTGAAGGTGATT
>JBELIG010000235.1:0-4928 GCA_042091035.1 Sphingobacteriales bacterium
ATCCTTTTTGGAGGTCTTGCATTTTTCATGTTGATAGAAAACGTAGTACCTCTATTCAAAACACAATACAAAAAGGGCCAACATCTAGGTCTAAACCTATTTTTCACCTTCACAACAGTTCTTGTAAACCTAAGTATGGCTTTTGCCCTTTACTTAGTAAGTCTTTGGGTTGCTGAAAATGAGTTCGGCATCATCCACCTTATAAATGCCCCTATTCTTGTAAAAATGATACTTGCAGTCATGTTGTTAGATCTTATCGGTGCATGGCTGATTCACTTTTTGGAACACCGCATCAAAGTCCTTTGGATGTTCCATACGATTCATCATTCAGATCAACATGTAGATGCTAGTACGGCGAATAGACATCACCCAGGTGAAAGTGTATTCCGATTCTTATTCACTTGTCTTGCAGTTTTCATCAGTGGAGCAGAAGTATGGATGATTATGGTTTATCAATCCCTGAGTGTAATCCTTTCACAATTCAATCACTCCAATATAAACCTTCCGATTTGGTTAGATAATGGACTTAAACTATTATTCGTAACCCCTCACATGCATCGGGTACATCATCATTACAAAAGGCCATTATCTGACAAGAACTTTGGGAATATTTTTTCCCTTTGGGATAGGTTGTTTCGCACTTATGTTGTCTATGACAACACAAAACTTGAATATGGTCTAGATACTTATATGGACAAAGAGGACCATTCTAATATCATAAAAATGTTGAAGATACCTTTTCAGGCCTATCGTTCACCGGATGATTTAGACTAAAAAAAGCCTCCCAAAAGGAGGCTTTTTTTATACATTCATTTCTTGTATTTCACCAATCATGTAGGTCTTTGCATCCCCTTTTATTTCTACTCGATTACCCGAAAGGCCACATTCCACATAGCCTCCTCGCTTTGATATCTGTTTTGCGATAAGTGCATTTTTACCTAAAGCCTTTGTCCAATAAGGTGCAAGGGTTGTAAAGGCAGAGCCAGTAACTGGATCTTCGTTGATACCACATTGTGGCGCAAAGAAACGACTTACAAAGTCCAACTCTATACTTGGTGAGGTAATGATAACCCCTCTCGCATCTTTCAATCGTTCGATAGCTATAAACTGCGGTCTGATCTTTTTAATCACATCCTCGTCCTCGTAAACAAACAAGTAATCTGTCTTCCCCTTATAAATCCGTTGAGGCACTCTATCAAAACAAACTTCCAAGGCAGCACTAACTTCAACTTCTTCTATAATATCTACAGGGAAATTCATCTTATACTTTCCATCGACACGCTCTACAGACAGCATACCGGACTTTGTATTAAAATGCACAAACTTCCCCTCATAGCCCAAATGGGTATACAGCACATGAGCAGTTGCAAGAGTTGCGTGCCCACAAAGATCAACCTCTGTTTCAGGAGTAAACCATCTTAAGGCATAAGAATCTTCATTCATAGGCACGAAAAATGCTGTTTCGGACAGATTATTTTCAGCAGCAATACTTTGCATTTTTTGATCATCTAACCATTCTTTGAGTGGCACAACAGCAGCAGGGTTTCCTGCGTATAGTTTACTGGAAAAAGAGTCTACCTGATATAATTTCATGATTCTGTATTAGAATTGTAAAGTCGTTTATTGTTGTAATTAATTCTTTAGGACTAAAATAACTTTTATTTTTTTATATCACAGATTATTATTGGCGTAATCCTTTAACCTAGATACTGCTTCACGAATGTTTTCTTTCGAAGTAGAAAAACACAATCTTAGATGACCTGAAGCAGCAGGACCAAACCAGCGCGCACTCCCTGGAACAAGAGCTACCTGCACCTTAGCCTTTATATCTTCTGCTATCTTCGATTCATCCAAGTTTGGATCCAATGCAATAAAAGCTAAATATGTTCCCTTAGGGACTCTAAGCTTGTAAGCTGGAACTTGATTTAGTTCTGAACATAAATAATTGCGCACATCCATCAAATGACTTCTAAAATCATCTAACCAATAATCACATTTTGTTAGTGCAGCTGTAGAAGCGACCTGAGAAAGCGTAGATAATCCGCCAATAGTCATAATATGACCGCTCTTTTCTAATAATTCCTCCATAAATGAGACAGAGGGGCAAATACAATAACCGATACGCAGACCTGCTAATCCAAAACTCTTAGATAAACCAGATACTATAATCGTTCGCTTTTTTGCCTCCTCACTATAGGCCGCAACACTTTTCAATTGTTCCTCATAATAGATATCAAGCCAAATCTCATCACTCACTATATACAAGTCATGTGTGATTGCCACTTGAACTATTTGTCTAATATCCTCATCAGATATCTTCTGACCACTAGGATTATTTGGGTTACACAGATATATAGCTCGAGTATCTGTATCAATAGCTTCTATAAGCTGATTCATATTTATCTTTCCATCGTCCAAGTTAAATCCAAAGGTTTTTGCAGAACCATTATTTCTATTGATACTAGTCTGAAAGAGAAAATCAACTGGATCAGGAATCAAAGCATTTCCCCCATCTTCAAATAAGAGCATGGCCACCTTATCCAATGCCTCGGCTGCCGAATTGAATCCAAGTACTAATGTAGGATCTACATCAAGATGATGTTTCCTAGAATACCATGAAGCTACAGAACTTCGAAAAGCATCGTAGCCTAAAGCAGGTCCGTAGGAAAAATAACCCTTAGAAATATATTCTTGGATGGATTCAGTGATCTCTGGAGCGACCCTAAAATCTGGATCAGCAGCAGTTAAGGGAATTATCCCTGCTTCCTGTTCTGCCCACCTATGATTAAAAGCTCTTGATTTCAAGGTTTCGAAATCAATCTGTCCGTGTTCAAAAATTGTTTTTAGCATACTAATGGTAATCCTTGAAGTTTAGCACTCGAAAACTCTTCCAATCGCTCATCACCTTCCTTGATATAACGTTCAATTTCATCTTTACGATCTAAATAAAAATCTGTAAATATTTTTTCAAGATCTCGCTCTCCCTCTGCAAATAAATTCCCCAATACAAGGGCATCTCTTAGTGCCGAATTAACTCCTTGAGAAGTAAAGGTTAACAGAGGATGCGCAGCATCTCCGATGAGTAACACATTGTTTTGATGAAAACGTGGTAAGAGATCCATACGCTTTGTTTTCCAATAAAAACATTTCCCTGGATCTGATTTTAGCAAAATATCTTTAAATGAATCTGGAAGATATTCTGTGAATTTTTTCAAAAAATCCACCATACCGTATTCCATCTCCATAGGTGTTCCATGTTTGGACTTATCAAATTGAAGATACCAGAGTAATTCCTCATTATAAAGCTTAAACATTCCCATATTTACTCCAGCTGTGCTATCTAAATACTTGACCCAATCATTACCTGGTGGAACTGTACCAAAACCCTTTGGCATTAGACAAACAATTTCATGATCGTCCGTTTCTTCTAATAAAACATTAGAAAACAAATCTGACCTGACCTTAGAATAGACACCATCAGCGGCAATAAATACATCCGCTTTTATAGTTGTACCATCAGTCATCACCACAGCTCTGGCTGTACCATCTTCGTCAAAAACAAGATGATCATAGCACATATCGTAATTTAAATCTTTTGGATCAACATCTTCTAAGAGCATATCCAAAATGTCATTACGTTTTACGGCATATACTCCTTCAAGAGGTGTCGAAATACCTAATGTATTGGAGTGCTCAAAACTTACGTAATGTTCCAATTTTTTCGAAATATTATTGAAGGAATGATCGAGGCCGATCTCTTTTAAGGTTTGGAGTCCATTCTCTAAAAGAAGGAATCCCATCCCTGAGGATCTTTTCGATGATGAGCGTTCATAGATTTGAACCTCAAAATTTAGCTTCTTGAGTGAAGCATAGACACTTAAACCAGCTATTCCACCCCCTAATACGACTATTTTGGGTGCTTGTTGAGATGGAGTAGCCTTAGATACTGAACAATTCATACCTTAATCCTACATTTAATGAAACGTAATTAATGCCTGCAATAGGGTAATTGCAGATTCATAAACTTAATGATTGGGTACACATTGAGAAACTGAATACAATATCCTGACTTTTAGCGGGTAAGTCTGAATATATCAGCGGGTCAAAATACCAATAATTAGTGAGTTAAGCAAAGTTTTCTGTTTCGACTAGAGACACAATAACGACAAAAAGCAAAAAGCCTAGTATCAAAGTATTGACAAGACCTTGGCTATTCTTGTCTGAATATCGCCTGATAGAATTGTATATCTTATTCCTCGTATAGCAAGATCATCAAGGATCAACTTTTGAAATCGAGTTCTATAGACCTCTCCGGATCGCTCCCATGTATCTTCATATGGAATATCAATATCACAAACGAAAAAATGATCATATCTATGCTCGGCTTGCCTAGCGAGCTCTGTAAGTTCGGCATCTACTTGACCAAAATAATCTAAGGCAAACATGTATGTTGTAATAGAATTGGTATCTGTGAATAGAAATTCTTTTGCCTCTTCCATATTTTTATCCTCCCCCAAAATATGCAACTGGGCAATTTCTAATAATTGTTTTTGGGTCAAGCGTCTATTGACTTGATTATCGAGCCAATATTGCTTTCCAAGTTCATGCATCCAAGGTTCCTCAAAGTGATTAGCTAAGTATTTACATAGGGTAGTTTTTCCAGAAGATGGCGCGCCCATAAAAACAATATTCTTCTTCATAGTTGCTTTCGATTTGCTAAATACGCCTTATTCCATTGTATAAGACCAAGAATAGCCATAATTAAAAACACGAAATACAATCCAGAGGAGAAGATCAAACCCTTCACAGCATAAATGATGATTGCATAGGCGTTTACAACGATCCAAAATATCCAATTTTCGATCTTTTTCTTTATCATCATAAATTGAGCAATTATTGAAGCTGTTGTTGTAAAGGCATCCGGAAAT
>JBELIG010000236.1:0-1730 GCA_042091035.1 Sphingobacteriales bacterium
ACTCAGCCACAAAGCATACGGATCTTCAGAACCTGTAGAGTCAAATAAAGACTCCAGCGGCAGAGCACTGAACAGACGAGTGGAATTTAAGATTATGAATATCAACTAATGAAGCTTAAGCAAAAGAATAGCTTAGAACTACGATTTTCCAAAGATAAGATAGAGGCTGGATGTGATGAAGCTGGCCGAGGATGTTTAGCAGGTCCTGTATTCGCTGCTGCGGTTATCCTTCCAGAAGATTTTAACCACCCCTTGTTGAATGACTCCAAACAACTCAGTGAGAAAAAGAGAAATCTCCTAAGGCCATATATCGAGGAACATGCCTTGGAGTGGGCTGTTGGAATTTGCACACCCGAAGAGATCGATTCCATTAATATTCTCAATGCCTCTTTCTTAGCTATGCATAAGGCAGTTGATAAATTAGGACAAATCCCCGAACTCCTGCTAATAGATGGCAACAGATTCAAACCCTATAAAGAAATTCCTTTTGAATGTATCATAAAGGGAGATGGAAAATTCATGTCAATTGCTGCTGCATCTGTACTCGCCAAAACACATAGAGATGAATATATGCAGCAGATACATCTCGACCATCCGCATTATGCCTGGAATAGCAATGCAGGTTATCCCACAAAAGCACATCGTGAGGCAATCAAAGAACATGGTCCCTGTGCGCATCACAGGAAAAGTTTTACCCTGCTAAAGCCAGAACAAAGCGAATTATTCAATTAAGGTTTCACGAAAGGATTGTTCATCTTTTCATAGCCCACTCTTGTTTTTGGACCATGTCCTGGATAAACAATTACAGCATCTGGTAAACTATAAATCTGCGTTCGAATACTATCTGCAAGCGTATCGAAATCACCGCCAGGAAGATCTGTGCGGCCTATGCTTTGATAGAAAAGTACATCACCGGCAATTAAAAAATTATCTTCTGAGCAATAGAATGAAAGACTTGCAGGTGAGTGGCCAGGGGTGAATAGTGCTCTTAATTTAGTTTGGCCGAATTCAATAAGTTCTCCCGGTTCAATAAATCGACTCGGCTGAGGCGAGTGATTCGTATATCCAACACCATACATGTCCGCCACGACAGGCCCCTGATTCAAAACCTGCAACTCCTCTTGATGAATCTCTAGCCCTAAATCAAACTCATTGGCGATGAAAGCGTTTCCCAATATGTGGTCGATATGACAATGTGTATTGATAAGACGCACAGGACGGAGTTTTTTCTCCTCAATGAATGTTAATAACTTAGCTTCTTCCTGCTTGTTGCTGCAACCAGGATCAAAAATTAAACATTCACCCGTTTCATCATAAACAAGGTATGTGTTTTCCTGAAAAGGATTAAATGTAAAGCTTTCAACTTTTGCCATGACTAAACTTGATTTTCCTTTTGTCGAACGTAAATAGATGCAAAATCCCTTATATTATGACAAATACATTTGATTGATCAGTTGGATTCCACATCAGTTAAAATTAAATTAAGCATAAAGGTAAGCAAAACACCGCCGTTATTAAATAAACAAGTGTATCGCAGCTCGTAATAAAGCAAATATGAAAAATATCTACATCTACATAGTTTTCCTTTTTTTCTTTCCTCAGGTCTTAAGCGCTCAGGTAGCAAGTGTGGAGTTTGGGAAAAATAGAGTTCAATTCCATAACGAATTTGAAAATTGGCTTCAATATGAGAGCACGAACTTTGTAGGATTCTGGTATGGTACAGGCAAAAA
>JBELIG010000236.1:1830-4923 GCA_042091035.1 Sphingobacteriales bacterium
TTAAGGTCTCAAATACGAGAAGGAACAGCAAGAGTCTTTCTCAATTCACTGTTACTTGGCAATAGTCTTCAAGAAATGGTACAAGCCAGCATCTTACTCAATCTTCCCGACTGGGTGACAGATGGCTTAGTTAAATATATTGCTGACGGATGGACCAGTAAAGATGATAGTGCACTTCGTGAACTACTCAATACGGACTCTTACAAAGACTATAAAGCATTTGCCAGCCAAAATCCCATCCTTGCGGGCAAATCAATCTGGTTCTATATCGATTCTAGAAATAAAAAAGGGATTATCCCAACCATTCTTTACTTAGCAAAGAATGACCGTTCCTTGGATTCGGGATTCTATGATGTATTAGGTATGTCCTCGACAAAGGTTCAAAAAGATAGCTATGCTTATTACAAAGAACTGTATGCCTATGAAGCAAATCAAACAGACACCTTAGAGGGAAAAAAAATAGAACTAAAAAACAAAAAAAATATCCCAATTACAGATGTACTAATCAGTCCTGACGGCAAACGAATAGCCTATGTTTTGAATGATATGGGTAGATATAAAGTCATCCTACAACATATGGAAAAGGAGGAAAAATCTATCATTCTACGTGGTGGTCAGCGCAATCAAATTCAAAACACAGACTATAATTATCCAAAAATTGCTTGGAATAGTTCAGGACAAGAATTAGCTATCCTGTTTGAGAAAAATGATGTAATCTACCTCGGACAATACGATATCTTTACGGATAAGTTTAAGCAAACCGAGCCGATTACAAATCAATATCAAAGAGTTCATTCCATCTCCTACAAGAACAACTATAGGATGTTGTTATCAGCCACTATAAACGGCTTTTCAGATTTATTCATTTATAGTTTAGTGGATCGCCAAACAACTAGAATCACAAATGATATCTGGGACGACTTAGATGCGCAAACAGCAGAACTTGATGGACGTAAAGGATATATATTCAGCTCTAACAGGCCGGATACTTTAAACAATCGAAAGATCCGAATAGACTCCATCGTACCAGAAGATAAAATGGATATTTTCTTTCTTCCGGAAGATGGCAGCAAACTTATAAGACTTACAAACACACCAAATACCAACGAAAGAGAAGCCTTTTGCTATGACGAAAATTACTTTACCTACTTATCAGACAATACGGGTATTGTAAATAGATATATCGGCGAAATTGAATCCTACATTCACCATTACGAACAAGAAGTATTCTTTAATGATGGAGACATTGGATATTTCCATAATGATACACTTCTAGAAAATGTAATTGATAGTATCCGCTTAACGGAGATTGATAGTGTTAATATCATTCCAATCATTGAAAAACGAGGTAAATCCATACCGCAAACCAACCTCAGGTACAACCTTGACTTTCAAAAGGTAAACCAAAAAAATAATTCAATCATAAGTAAACAACAATCCAAAGATAATTCGATCATTTACCTAAGTAAGATCAATACAGAGCTCAGCGCTGATCCAATTAGTAAAGACTTTAGTAAAAAGGATCTTGCGAAAACAAATACTGATGTAACAGTACTTAAGGAAGACTCCTTTTTAGATCCCGACTATAAAAATGAAGAAACAGAAGAAACTTTAGATATTGATAGTTATGTGTTTCAATCCGGTTTTGAAGTAGAAGAAGAGAACGAGACAGTAGACTATGAAGAAGGTTCTGAGGAACTTGATTCATACCTTACAAAAGCAGCTGACCTTTCCTTAGGTAAGAGAATAGACCCCAACAAGAAATACCAGTACTTTCCATCTGATGTAATTCCCTACAGACTCTTATTCAGGAATGATTTCATCAATACTGAATTTGATAATAATAATTTATTGGATGATTATTATCCTTATAACGGAACCCCAAGTTTAAATGCTTTCCAACCAAGCAATGAACAAGATCCTAGGTCATCTAGGATGGGTATATTAATGAAAGCAAACTTCAAAGATCTTTTAGAAGATTATGAACTGGAAGCGGGCATTAAATTTCCCTCTACTTTCAATGGATATGAAGCATATATACGGTACAATAACAATAAATCAAGACTCGATAAAGAATACTTTGTCTACAAGAGTTCATTCCGATTTACTGAAGATAATGGATCGCTTTTCCCAAGCCAAATACAACCAAGAGTAGAAGCAAATAGTTTTGTAGCTCAATACAAAGTAAGTTATCCCTTCTCGGTATTCTCTGCAGTAAAAACTGGATTGAGTATCCGATTAGATCAGCGCGTACAGTTAGCAACGGACCAAAACACATTGGAGACCTTGTCGGAAAACGTTCAACGCCTTAGATGGCGATCAGAATATGTGTATGACAACACTATAATCAAAGGCATAAATATACTGAATGGCACCCGCGTCAAAGGAACAGTAGAGTTATCCAAAGGCATGGAGGTAGATCTTACAGATGATACATCTTTCAGTTTTAACGATGGATTCATGACGGTTTTCACCCTAGATGCAAGAAATTATATACCTGTTCTAAAAAAATCAGTTTTAGCCTCTAGAGTCGCAGCTGCAACTTCTATAGGAAGCGAAAAAGTAGCCTATTTTATCGGAGCTACAGATAATATGTTCTTCTCTCCAAATTCAGATACGAATAATGATATTCCAACGCCAAATGTACAGGACGGCTTTAGGTATCAAATGCTGATGCCTAATCTAAGAGGATTCTCTTCCAATATCAGAAATGGTAATTCATACTTGATGCTTAACACAGAACTTAGGGTTCCAATATTCCAGTATATCTCAAATAATATTCGTTCCCCGTTCTTGAGAAACTTCCAGCTTGTTGGATTTTTTGATGCTGGTTCTGCTTGGGCAGGCAAGAGCCCTTTTGCAACAGACAATCCACTTAACATTAAAAATTTGCAAGACATTTACGAACCAGGTGATCCAAATGTTTTCCTTTCAGTTAAATTCTTCCGCGATCCATTCGTAATGGGTTATGGAGCCGGAGTAAGAATGCTTATCTTGGGCTATTATTTAAGAATTGATTATGCTCAGGGTATAGAGACCGGAGAAAAACTTGACCCTCGTTTGTTCTTCTCGCTTGGGTATGATTTTTAATGC
>JBELIG010000237.1:0-4911 GCA_042091035.1 Sphingobacteriales bacterium
ATAAGCCTAATGAATTGTCAGGAGGCCAAAGGCAGCGGGTAGCTATTGCTAGAGCACTTGTTAATAATCCTTCAATTATTTTGGCGGATGAACCTACTGGAAACCTTGATACCAAGACGTCTATTGAAATAATGAGTATATTCGAACGTATTCATAAAATGGGAAATACGGTTATTCTAGTAACCCATGAACCTGATATCGCTCAACATGCTCATCGCATTATAAGATTGAGAGATGGTTTGGTGGAGTCGGATGAGAAAAATGAAAACATTGTTGATTCCCTAGATGTTAATCACAGATACAATACAAACTAATGTAATGGCATTTAAAATATATACTAAAACTGGTGATTCTGGGACAACTGGTTTATTTGGAGGTGCTCGAATACCTAAACATAATCTTAGGATAGAAGCCTATGGGACGGTAGACGAACTGAATGCACATCTTGGCTATCTTGTAGATTTATCAGAGCAGTATGATTGTTCTGTGCCACATCTTGAGTTCGTGCAGAATGAGCTCTTTAATCTTGGTAGTGTGCTTGCCTCTGACCCAGCCAAAGAGCTAGTGGTACCTAATATCGAGGAAAAGCATATCAAGTCTCTTGAAATGGAAATTGATTTGTATGATGAGCAACTAATACCTTTGAAGAATTTTATTCTTCCCTCAGGACACCTGCTTATTTCTTCTGCTCATATTTGTAGAACTGTATGCAGAAGGGCAGAACGATTAGTCGTTGCATTGAATGAAAATGAGACTTGCGATCCATTGTTGATCATGTACCTGAATAGGCTTTCGGATTATTTCTTTACTCTTTCTAGGTATTATGCTCACAAGCTTAATATCGAAGAAAAAGAATGGAAAGGTCTTAGATAATCTAAATTAGGGGCATCAATTTGGGATTAATTCATAAAGTAATCTATTTTTCCTTTATCTTGGTTTAAAGCATATTTTACATTCTGAATGGGAATAAAAGAACAATTAAATCAAGTTAAATGGTCCAATCTGTTCAAGTTCAGCCTGATCTTGAGCAGTATCTTTATAATTGCATTGTTATGTCCTAAACAAAGAGTTTTTGACTATCAATTTGCACAAGACCAATATTGGCAATATGACGACCTGGTCGCGCAGCAGGACATTCCATTGCTCAAGTTTGAAGAGGAATTAGAACAAGAACGTATTGCCCTAGTCTCGGGATTTACGCCTTACTTTTTGTATAATTCAGTCGTAAAAGACTCAGCAATTAGTGCTTTCAAGGTAGAATTTAATTTGCGTTTAGAGCAATTAGGAAATAGCAGCCTGTTCCCACATTTAAAGAAGAACTCAAAACTCTATGAAAGTTATTCCATAGAGTTACTAGATAAGATTTATAATGCTGGTGTTATCGAGGATTCAATCCAAAAAGATAGGCGTGTATTTAATCTTGTTAAGGGTATAAGTGCTAGCCAAAAATTGGCAACGGACTTCAAGACAGAAGATGCTTATAAAGTACTTTTGATCGATACCCTCAAGTATTCTGAATTAGTTGACTCTGATTTTTTGTTGCCGCTTATACCAGACTTTATTAAGACCAATATTTATTATTCTGATTCGCTTACACAGAAATTTCTTAAAGCAGAATCAGATGCAATCCTAGTTGCCAAGGGGGTCATGAAACAAGGATCACCTATTGTTAATTCTGGGGATTATATTGGGCCATCTTCTTATCGTAGATTGTATTCATTTAAGGCTTTTCAAAATGATACATCCACAGATTCTATGTCTTATTGGCTAGTTTTTAGTGGTTACTTTCTGTTGTTGACCTTGTTGATGACTATGTTTTGGCTTTATCTTTTGAATACTATGCCAGAAATATTGAGAGAGTTTAAGCATTTGTTGTTTATGCTTTTATTTATTGTCGGTTATAGTTACCTAACCTTTGCGGTAGAGTCTATTGAAGGGCTGAGTGTTTACATTATTCCATTTGCAATAGCACCAATGGTGGTGCGAATATTTTATTCTGATCGCTTGGCTTTATTCGTTCATTTGATCATTGTAATTGTCGCATCTTTGATTTCAAAGGAAGGATATCAATTTACTGTCATCCAACTTATTGTAGGTATATCTGCTATTTTAAGTAAGCCAAATGCTAGAAATTGGAATGCCTTTTTCAAATCAATTGTCTGGATTTTTGTATCCTATGTTTTGGCATTCTTTGGCACTAGTTTATTGCAAGGCGTTATTTTCGATGCTGTTTATTTTCAATTTTTGATTTGGCTTGCCCTCAATGCACTTCTTTGTTTATTAGCATTCCCATTGATTCCATTATTAGAGCGCCTTTTTGGGTTTACCTCGGACTTTACTCTAGTGGAACTTTCCGACCTTAACCATCCTTTGCTCAAGGATATGGCAGAACATGCTTCAGGAACATTGCAGCATTCATTGCAAGTGTCCAATTTAGCAGAAGCTGCGGCTGAAAAGATTAAAGCAAATGGCTTACTTGTAAAAGTAGGTGCACTGTACCATGATATTGGAAAACTTCGGGATCCTCTAATGTTCATTGAGAATCAAAAAGCGGATAACCCTCACAATAAACTCTCGCCAGAAGAATCAGCTAGAATTATTATTGGTCACGTTACGAATGGGGTGGAAGTGGCCTTGGAGCACAAACTTCCAAAACCTTTGATCGAGTTTATCCGGACCCATCATGGAACCACTCGGGCAGAATTCTTTTACAAAACTGCAATGCTTCAGAATCCTGATGGGGAAGTTTCAGAATCAGATTATACTTATCCAGGTCCACTTCCTTATACCAAAGAGCAGAGTATACTAATGCTAGCAGATTCATTAGAAGCAGCATCAAAGAGTTTGAAGGCTCCGACAGCCATTGATATAGATGATTTAGTTGATAAAATTGTCGATTCTAAGGTTGCAAATGGACAACTAAATGAATCTCCACTTACTTTTCAAGAGTTAGAACACTGTAAGTCGATTTTTAAGCTTCGGTTAAAGAGCATGAATCATGTTCGAATTGAATATCCAGTATAAAAAAAGGGAGCTGCTAGGCTCCCTTTTTTTATTAATTAAGTGTATTGTTTTCTTCATCTTGATCTGCTAAACCACCAGATGTATCAATTTGGATATTTGATATTTTATCCGGGTCTATTGGAATAGTAAGTGTATAGCTTCGATTGGTCCAAGGCCATGCATCTGCTGCCTTCCAATTCTTGTCTTTTCTGTTCGTTATTTTATTTCCGCGCATGATTACTAAAGGAATACTGTATGTGACGATATCTCCTTTATTATTAGTAACGGCAACGTCTATGGGCATTGGCATTAGACCAATTCTGTTAATAACAATATCGGTTCCCTTTCGGGATGTTTTAGATTGGCCAAAAGATTCTATGCCGTAATCAATAAAGTGGGTACTATTGACCATGTATTCTCTGTACCAATCCAATTCTAGGCCGGATTCTTTTTCAAATACTCGAATGAAATCATTTGGATTTGGATGTTTAAACTTCCATTCCTCAAAATACCTTTTGATTGCTCTAGCAAATACTTCTTTGCCAACAATATATTCCATTTGCTTCAAGAAAATACAACCTTTTGTATAAGAGGCATTTCCATAAGCATAGTTAGTTTGGAAATGATCTGCGTGGGTGCTCAAAGGCTCTTCTTTTCCAGATTGTATAAGGTAACTATATCCTTGATAGGTTCGACTAAAAGGATTTGTTACTTCCTTTCTGCCAGGAATGTAACCTAGTCCAGAAAGATGATTCATCGTCTCATTTGTTCCGAAAGTGGTAAATCCTTCATCCATCCAGGAGTACAGACTTTCATTTGTTCCAAGCATCATCTGGTACCAAGAGTGCATGAGTTCATGCACAGATACACCTACTAATGACCCCAAGGTTCTTTTTCCTGTAATTAAAGTAGCCATAGGGTATTCCATACCACCATCTCCACCTTGAATAAACGAATATTGCTCATAAGGATATTGACCAAATCTTTCATTGATATAATCGAATGCTTTGTCCATTACCTCTGGAAGCATTTCCCAGTTCTCCTTTGTCTCTTCGCCCTCCTGGTAGAAGAAATGCATTGTAATTCCATCTTTTCTGACAAAACTCTTATGGGTGTAGTCAGGATCTGCGCCCCAAGCAAAATCATGCACATTTGGAGCTAAAAATCTCCAAGTATGTTTTTTAGGTCTTGATGTTGGATCAGCTGCATAACCATAACCAATTGATTCTGGGTTCTGCAAGTATCCAGTGCCTCCAATCACAAAATCACTGTCGATAGTTATGCTGACATCAAAATCACCCCATACACCGTGAAATTCTCTTCCAATGTACGGATTAGAGTGCCAGCCTTGATAATCATATTCACAAAGTTTGGGATACCATTGTGTCATAGAGTAGGAGATACCTTCTGCATTGTCACGACCTGAACGTCTTATTTGGATAGGTACCTGTGCATTGAAGACCATTTCTAATACAACGGTCTCACCTGATAGGATAGGTTCTGGAAGTTGTACTTCGAGTATAGTGCCACTCGTTTTGAATTTTACCTTTTTTCCATTTAGCTTCAGACTTTTAACTTTCTGATAGCCTATTTCATCTTCATTCAAGCTTGATATTCTGCTTCCAACTCTTCTGTCTGGGTCTTCTATTGTTATAGATCGAACATCCATCATAGAGCCTGGCTGAAATGCATTAAAGTATAAATGATAGAATAATTTATTCAGATCGTCTGGAGAGTTGTTCGTGTAGTTAATCGTCTGTTTGCCTTTAAAGGTATGATTGTCTACATTAAAGTCAATATCCATTTTATATTCTACATGTTGCTGCCATCTGCTATTTTGAGCATCAAGATGGAAAGTCAAGATGAGAAACAGGCAAGCTAAAATGAGCGATTTGTGCATGTTTTGAA
>JBELIG010000238.1:0-4904 GCA_042091035.1 Sphingobacteriales bacterium
GCTATTCATAAGCTTAACCCAACTGCTCGAATACTAGAGTCAAGTTATAGTAAGGTAGAGCCTTCTGCGATTTTAAATACTGGTCTGTTTAATTTCGATGAAGCAGAACAGAGTGCGGGCTGGATAGAGGAATTAAAAAAGGAGGAGCACACCCCTGAGACGGAGGAGTATGGAATATCTTCCTTTGTTTACAGAAGTAAAAAACCTTTTCATGCGGAGCGATTTTGGGCATATGTGCAGCAAAAATTTCCAAATACTGTAATACGCAGTAAAGGAATGTTCTGGATATCAAGTCGTCCTAACCAAGCCCTAGTGTGGGGACAGGCAGGTGGCTCATTGCAAACAGATAGTGCAGGTGTATGGTGGAGTAGTATGCCGTTTGAAAACCGGATTAGATATGCATCTTATATTGAGAATAAGGAATTAATTGAGTCTGGATGGCATGAATCTTTTGGAGATCGAAAGAATGAAATTGTTTTTATAGGTCAGGATATGGACGAGGAAAAAATCATTTCTGATTTGGCAGATTGTTTACTTAGTGATGAGGAAATAATTTCAAATGAATGGAGGGAACCAAAGGAAGATGACTGGCCCGTGCATAGAGTTCGACCTTTAGATTAGGCTAATGTTTATGGATGAAAAATCGATAGCTTATTTCTTAAGATGCAATTCTTAAATAGCTAGTAAAAATAGTACTGAATTGAATATTATGGAAAGCGATTACACCCGGTGTAATCGCTTTTTGTTTAAGTATCTCCAATATATTTAGGGATGGTTTTTTTGATTTTTTATTCGATTATTTAGATTTATATTCTAGCTTTGAAAGCTCAGTCGTATTAGTTTGTGTTTATGAAAAAGAGATTGTTAATCCATTGTTCTTAGATGGCTTTGCGTTAAATTATGCCACTAATACATCTACAATCTAGATCAGGCTCCAAATGTATTCCCCAATCCTACTGAGGATAGATTAAATATTGAAATTGATAGAGATAAACTAGACAAGGTTGTTTTGTATGACCTTTAGGTAAACTATCTAAAAGATTTTGCTAATCAAAATGAGATTAGTTTGGGTGAATTCAAAGCAGGAGTCTACCTGCTTAAGGTTTATAGAAATGGAAAAACTAGCCTTGTCAAAGTTTTTAAACTGTAGGCTTCCAGGTTGTTCTAAGTTTTTAGAATATGCTGAAATGAAAAATTCTTCTATTAGTAAGCTTTTAGAGCTTAGTTAAGCTGGATTTGGATATACTTTATTTTGTGGAAAACATTGAATTAAAACCAAATTGGTTTTTCTTAACGACCTTTGCTGTTTCAGCATGATATTTGAAGCCTTGTACTACCGCATTTACATAATGTTTCATTTTTGGTACAAAGTATAGTTTAGCTAAAAAAGGTCTCAATAATTTGTGGTACCTGCCAAGGGCTATGTTTGGAAAAGAATGGATGTTTATGCTTAATCTTGCCTTATCTTCTTCAATAGAATCTACCTTCCAGAATACCTTTGCGTAAAGCCACTTTTTTCTTTTTATCTCGAGCGAATAAGATTTGTTAGCTTCATCCCAGGTCATGAAATCACGTTCTAGTTTAAGGCCATTATAATATTCTATTATATCTTTTGAATGCTCATCTCCCCATTGGATCACGGTGTTTTGTGCACAAAATGGATGACACTCATTTAAGTTTTCTGGCCTAGAAATTATAGCCCAAAGCTCTTCAGCTGAGCAGGCTACCTCAATTTGTCCTAATAGAGGAGTATATTCTGATTTTTCCATATGAAAAGATAATACTTCCTATCAATATCAGTAGCCTTGAAATATAATGAAGCAGTCAAATTTTATTTTATGAAGTTAATCTTCTAGTTCTAATTTTTTTAGTTCAATAAATTCAAACATCATACAAATACTTGGATTTGGGCCGGCCTCCTTATATTTAACTCTAACGGCTTGTGGTAAATCTAAAGTTGAAAGATCAACAAAGTCGGAAAGATTTGTGATTTCGTATCGTTCTCCGCTTTCTACCTGAAGAACTATACACATGAATTGGTATAGTATAGCTTCTGCGCTTGGCTCAATAATTGGTTCATTACAAGCAGTTAAAACTAAAAGTAAAGGAATTAGGTAGCGCATGTTTTTTTCTAAAGACGAAGCTTAGGTAGCAAAGGTTGAAAAAAAACTCCCTCCCCTAAAGGGAAGGAGCAATGAGATTGGGATATTATATCTTAGTTATTTGACAATGATACGTTTTGTAATCTTTGAATTAGCCTTGCTGAAGCTCAGCGTGTATATTCCAGATGGGAGTTCTGGAAGCTTAAAAGATTCACTAGTGAAGTCTTTTTGTTGAAGAATCAACTGGCCATTGATATCAAATAATTCCAAGTGATAATTGTCGTTTAGACCTCTAATGAGGAGGATGTCACCAGGCTTTGTGGGATTAGGGTATAACTCTACTTGATTGCTTGCAGGTTCTACTGCTGCGTTGATTAAATTTTTAACATAAAAAAGTCCTTCATTACCGGATAAAATAGCTGCATCTGCTGAGAAATCAGCATCGCTAAATTGAATATCATCAAAGCTTTTTTCTAGTATCCAAGCAGTATGATTTTCATCCATAGTGTAAGCATGAAGCATATTATCATCCGCTGAGATTATTTGAATTTTCCCATTGCTATCTAGATGAAGATGTAGTAGCCTCATGTCTGAGTTAAGCTGAGGAAGGGAGATGGAGTCCCAGCTGATACCTGCATTTTCCGTGAAATAAATAGGACGATTTAAATTATAAGTTCCCCATAATGAGGGGGCCGCATAAGCTTTATTTTCATCGACATGCTGAACATTTCCGACTACTGTGTTTTGCTCATTTTGATACGTTCCTTTCCATGATTCTCCGCCATCATTTGTACAAAACATGCCACCGAAGTACCCAAATGTGCCATCGAAAAGCCCAATAGAACCATTGTTTTGGTCCACAAAATCTAAGGATATTATTAAACCTGGTATCTCATATGCAGTCCAGCTTTGCCCTCCATCAAGTGTTTTGTATAGAAATGTATCCGTTGATAAAAAGCCCATATCTTCAGTTAGAAACTGAACAACAGCATTCCCGATACCTGTAGCCGTTTCTTCAGGGCTTATATCTGTCCAAGTAATGCCGTCATCATTCGTATGATACAGTTTAGTTGGCTGAATGCTATTTGATAAATCTCGAATAACAACTACTCCCTTTTGATGTTCATAAAAATGTATAGCTTGAAACTCAAAGGGCATCAAATCGACAGGAGGATCAATCGCAGTCCAGCTATTTCCTGCATTTGTTGATTTCTCAATGCTATAAGTATTGTTCTTGGAGAAAACAGCATAAATAGTAGAAGGATCTATAATGTCAACATTTGAAATGATACCTTTTTCTATTGGGAATTCAACAGCTTGCCATTGGGCATAGACTGCCTCAGTGAATAAGAAAAAAAGCGAAAATCCTAATAGAGTTATTTTCAGTTTTCTCATAGTAAAGGAATTATTAAAAATGCTTATTAAGTATTGAGAACAAGGTAACTTTCTTCATTAGGAAATGATTATAAATTTATGCCTATTGATTTGAGATTTGCGCATAGTGCTAGCTTTATCAAGATTATATGATATTGAAAATCATGATGTTTTAAGACTTGTCGCTTGTCTAAGGCTCTTACAGAAAGTATCTGGTTTGTTCGAAAATGGCAAGATCAAAGGAATTATGTAAGGACAAGATTGATTTTTAACATTTCTGGGTACTTTAGCAGGGTATGTGATGAGCTTTTTCCTAGTAACATATTGGTAATTATTGAATTTTTATCATGAAGGTTACTTCGTTTTTTGTGAGATATCCAATTAAACTATGAGAATTTTCTTTTTTCGTCTATTTATCTTGGGATTGTTCTTCGTTGTTGAATCTAATGCACAGTGTGAACAGCAATACGATTGGGCTGTTTGGAGTGATTTTACTGGTAATTCTTCTTTAGGAATAATTGCACAAGGAAGCGAGAATATATCAATTGAAATGACTGCGAATTATTCTTTCACTTCAACACCGGGGATTTTTAATTACCCCGCTTTTAATAATTTTTCCTCTGTAATTCCAAATACAACAGTTCCAAGGATTACCTGGGGAGCTGGAGCAGGTGGGGAAACCACTATTTGTTTTTCTGAGGTCGTTTCTAATCCTGTACTCTTATTATCTTCTCTAGGCAGTCCTGGATTTACAGTGGGACTTGAATTGTCTGTTCCGTATGAAGTAATCTATGATGGTGGAGGAATGAATTATTTGAGTGAAACCAGTTTTGAGGGCAATGAAGGTTATGTGGTTTTGCTATTTCCTGGAGAATTTGAATGTGTAACTATATTTTCTACCACCCCAGAGAATTATACCAATTTGACCTGGGGCTTGAATCCGCCTCTATTTCCAATCTCATTAGATGGAGATGATATTGGATGTGATAGTACCACAATTGAAGCAACAGGAGGGAATGACTATGAATGGAGTGGTGGGCTTTATCCTAATGATTCTTCAAATACCTTTTTGGAAGCTGGTACCTATTTTTTGACTATTACGGATGACCTTGGTTGCGAAGTGCTTAGCTCAGTAGATATAGAATTAGGTATCGATTGTACCGATTGTTTGGGTATAGTAAATGGAACAGCGGTGATTGATGATTGTGGAGAATGTTTGGAACCTACAGATCCTTTATTCAATGCTTCATGTACCGATTGTTTGGGTATAGTAAATGGAACAGCGGTGATTGATGACTGTGGAGAATGTTTGGAACCTACAGATCCTTTGTTTAACGCTTCATGCACCGATTGTTTGGGTGTAGTAAATGGGACAGCGGTGATTGATGACTGTGGAGAATGTTTGGAACCTGCAGATCCTTTGTTTAA
>JBELIG010000239.1:0-4846 GCA_042091035.1 Sphingobacteriales bacterium
TGTCTGCTCCTACTATTGAACAACCATCTTCATCGATAGCTATTGTTACTAGGTCATTACACGCTAAGGTCTCTGTTGGATTTGCATATTCATTCATTGTGATACTAAAGTCACAAGTACCTATATTCCCACTGGCGTCTGTAGCCGAAACAGATACAGTCCAAGGGCTATCATGATAATCCAAGTAGCTCTGAGTCTCAGGTCCTGCTGTTTGGTTTTCAGAAGTAACAGCACAATTATCCGATGCTTCAATATTGAATTGGATAATTTGACCACATAAACCTGGATCTAGATTAATAACCAAGTCTTCACAAACAATCGTTGGTGCTATATTATCCATTACATCAACAATCGAAGAACATTGTCCAATATTACCAGAACCATCTTGAATAGTTAATGTAACAGTTTGTAGTCCCAAGTCGCTGCACTCAAATGTAGAATTATCTAAAGAGGAAGCTACGACAGAGCAATTGTCTGAGGAACTGTCCAGTATATCTGTAACAGATATTTCTGCTTGACCCAGATCATCCAGACCAACTGAAAAATCTAAACAACTTACTACCGGTGCTATAGCATCCAATACAGTTACATTTGATATACAAATATCTGTTGTTCCAGCGTCATCACTTGCAGTTAATTCAACAGCAATAATACCAAGATTATCACATGTAAAAGTAGTTTGAGAAGCAGCGAGAACTAAATTTCCACATTCTGCGGTAGATCCTCCATCTAAATCTTCAGCTAGAATAATTGCTGATCCTACAGCATCAAGATTAACAGATATATCCTGGCAAACAGCCTCTACTACACCTGTTCCAGAACCAATGACTTCAACTTGTGAAATACATTCACTTGAATTGCCATTTATATCAAAAACAGTTATAACTACATCAACAAATCCAAGATCTGCACAAGTAAATGTATCCTCGCTGAGCGTTACTGAAGCAACACCACAATTATCTACAGGTCCAAGAATTGGTTCAAAAACTGCATATTCATTAGTAGCTGTCCATTGCTGAGAATTTCTAGCAGGGAATGTCGTTGCGGCTGTACCGTCTATATTTTCAACTCCCATCGTATGCAATCCAAATGGATCTGGCTGAGATGTTGTGTGTATTTCTATTCTATTTGTAGATTCAAATAAATGTAACTGACCCGTATATAAATTACCAGAAGGCCAATGATCTACATTAAAAAACTCTAATACAAATATTCTATTTGGAGCAGATCCTACTGTTGAATATCGAACAACATTATTTACTGGTTGACCTCCATTTCCAGGATCAAGATCCTCCCATGCAAAAGCTATTAAATTATTGATAGGGTCATCTGTTGGCAAGACTCCTCCCGAACAACATCCTGAATTTGTAAGTGATCCAAAGCTTATAAAACCATTGGAGGATACATACAGATCTGAGTATGTGTTTTCGTAAAAATCAAAATCAAAGCCAATATTAACGAGTGGGGATACCTGATCATCAGACAACGGTAAATTAATGCCTGTTGCTGATATATCTATAGGTAAAAAAGCCCCAGCACTACCTACCGAATATTCCTGTGTTGAATATAGGTCCTCCGGAATTATAGTTACAGGACCACCACTTATATCTATCGTAATATTTTCACAATCTAATTCGGGGCCCGAATTATCCTCAACAGTTAATTGTGCAGAGCAAGTCGCAGATGAATTCTGAAGCGTTGCCGTAACAAGAACCGTCAAAACGGACCCAACATCATCACAATCTACTGAGTTCAAATCTGATGTCACGTTTCCGCACAACACTTCTGTAGGATCTACAAATATTGTAGGATCTACAACCGTAGTCCCTGAAGCGCCCAAATCAATTGTTGCATCAATACAAGCAACAGCAGGAATATCACAAGAACAAGCTGTTCCAATAGAAAAATCCTCAACACCATCATTTACATTATTCGAACTTCCTTGAGAAGCTCCAGCTCCTAAACCCCGTTTGGCAAATGCTTCCCATATTACACATTCATTTACTCCACCGTACAATAGCTGATCCGCACTAAGAATAGCATCACGCCCATCTACGAAACCTGGATTACAAGGTTGCAACTTCATCCCTTCCATGATTAATTGCAGCGCTATTGCATTCCCTGAGTTTGGATTATTATATAGATCTTGGTCAAAACCATAAACATCGATTAATCCCCAAGTCATTTCCCATAACATTGATGCCCAGACGAACCCAACACCATGAGGAATTGATAGTGAACCAATATCTCCATATGTATATGCATTTACAGATAAATCTGTTGAATATCTTGCAGGTCTTATACCAGGTCCGTTTGTTGATTGATCCAAAGCAAAGGTACCTATCCCTCTGCCATCTGGGCCTGTATCTCCAGTTTCCATGGTTAATATCAGTCCAAAATAATCAGACCAACCTTCACCCATTTGTTCTGTATTGCCTAGACAACCTGCTGTGGAAGGTCCTCCTGTTAATCGGTTTGATATTCCGTGTGCATACTCATGAAACACTATTCCATTATCAAAATCTCCATCTAGATACGGAGATGCCGTACTCCATAAATACATTTGCATTCTTGGCCTTGAGCCTTCGGCAGGAGTAAACATATTTGCATTGTTCAATCCACCACCATCCATAGCCTCCGCTCTCACATCATCATTTCCTATTCCTCCGTTTCCATAATTATTAACTTGAAAGTTTCCATTTACCTCTCTGAATCCGAACAAATAAGCAATATCGTGTATCACATTATTACCATAAAAAAGATTTGTAACCGATGCATCCTGATTTACTGCTGGATCTGCAGGGTATGTATAAGTAAAGTTAAAATCTAATGTTGGTCCTCCATCAGGCTCATCGCCAGAAGAAGAACCTGAATTATTTGAATCTTGATAGGCGTGTACATTGTTACCTCTTGTTATTGTAAACTCTGAGCCAGATGCTCCATTTGTATCATGCCACCCAAATGGTGAAGCTGATAAGTCCCAAGGACTATTCACAATTATATGTGGTCCATGATTTGGACTTTCTGCAGGGATCGCAAATACTTTATAATCATTTGCCGCCATTAAAGCTGAAGGAGAATCGTAAAGCTTTTCAGTTTGAATTGCGCCATGATCGTGTGTACAAGGTTTTGCATCATTATGGTGATTAAAACTGCAACTTACCACCAGGTTCTTTTGATCTAATATATCACCTGATTCTGCATCAACCATGATATCGTAATATGCAGTTGCATCAGCCATATAAACTTCTACACTATAAGCCAATCTAACCTCTGTGTTAGAAACAACTATGTAAACCAATTCAGTAGTTACAGGTTCTAAACTTACAGGCACAGTATTAAAAACTAATTTGCCCGTTTGATTACCAGTTCCTAGAACTGGATCTACAACAGGAAATGTCAAATCCAATAGTGTTTCCACAAATCCCAAAGCCTGTCGATGTGTAATTGTATCCGTTACAGGAATAATTTTTGATTCGAGTGATGCAACGAAATTCATATTCGTATGTGTTATCATTGCATTTTGGTCGAAGTGTATACTTGTGTATGCCTGTTCTACTCGAATATTATCATATTCTTGCTGTGCATAAACATGATGCAAGCCAGTATAAGCATCGTGGTAGTTATTTAGTAATCGTATGAATTCTACATCTGACTTTATCAATCCGAAGGACTCGTAATTGCTTTGGATGAAATTAAGACTTTCGTTTTCTGCTTCTTGCTCGGTGAGTATCACCTGCGCATGAACAGTGCTTATAATGCACAAGCATAGGAAAGTCCACAGTGTTTTGGACAGATAATTTTTCATGGAATGTCATTTATTAATAGCTTAATTATCAATGCATGGAATAATTAAATCCTCGCACGCACTTAATGTAGAGTATTGAAATACCTATTTCAATAGCTACTAATGGGTAAAAACCATTAAATAACATCTGTTTTTTCTGAAAAATATTCTAGCGTTCTGCAAGATCAAACTTCTACGTTCCTCTAACTAGGTATTAGGTTCTTATAATTCCATTTCTGAAGTGCTGCAGAATCAATAAAGTCTATATACCATTTTCCATAATTATCCCAAGTCATTCCATCTTGGAATTTTTCTTCTATATGTACTTTGAATTGCTGCCAATCGCAACCTATAATATCAACCAATGAATTATCTTTTAACAAGTCTCTTCCTGCCTCCTCCATCCGTATGCGCTTCCAAAGATTCTCTTGAATCCGTTGGTCCGACATTTTGCGTTTATAATTCCCTCTTCGCCTTTTGTGCGCTAGTCGCTCAACACCCTTTTTGATTTTTAAAGCCGTCCGTCTAATAAAAGATTGCTGGAGCAAACCATTGTTCTTACTGACTGCCGTACTATTCAAGCTAAGTGCTACAGATTCTCTTGTCGAAAGATCACCCTCACTGACTGCTGTTTGTCCAACAGTCCTTTCGTTTACGGCCACATTAGATATATTAGTATTAGCAACTGCAGTGTTATCATTCTCATAAACTCGAGTGTACTGCTTTCTATTGGCATATGCCGACGCATGCTTCTTTTGCCTACTACCAGTGTGCAATACTCCGCGCTGACCTAGCGGCTTTATTGATCGTTCTCTTTTCCCCTTATGAATAATCTTGAACTCCATCTTATTCCGTTTTTTATCTATCTACTTCTAATATAGAAAAATCGATTATAAAATGCAGGATTATTTGTTGATGCCAACTACAGATAGATAAACAAAAAATGACGCACAAACTTGAAATTAAAAACAATTTGTTTTAAATTTACATCAAAACCAAACAATAATGTTTGAAAGGGCTGTATTGCATCTGGATCTAGACTCTTTTTTTGTATCTGTT
>JBELIG010000021.1:0-3713 GCA_042091035.1 Sphingobacteriales bacterium
GTAGATTTTGGTCCAAGTGCATTCTTCAAAAATGATATGGATGGCAGATATTGGTCAGAGGTACGAAATAGATCTTTTTAGAGATGAAATAAGTAATTCGCTTAGTTTCAATAGAACTGCATCTTGGATCTAATTTGATTATTATATATTCATTACTAAAATTCTTATGTATTTCTTGTAGATTAGTAACAAATGAATTCAAGGTGCGAATACTGGATAATTATATTGGCAATAAGTAAGTTATTGATTTAAATTTTGTTAAAATATCAATCACTAAGGTGTCAACAATGTAAGAAATCATTTATATTAAGAACATAGTCTTTAGGACAGGGATTTATTAATCAAGCAACTGGATTGTGATGGCTCAATTAATATGCAAGCGTCTTTTCAATGTACTAAAACTCGTAATTGGAAATAGACGAAATAAATAGAATGCAAAGGGCATAACTTAAAGAAGAGCTTTTAATGGAAGTAGTGAGTAGGAGAAGTAAATGAGTAATTAACAATTTAGGATATTTTCATGAAGCGTGTAAGCTAGCGAAGCCCTTAATGCTAGGTCTTTAGTTCCAATTTAGTGAAAGCTTCATTTTGTAAAGTAATATAGGTGCCGTACTCCTAATTAGAACGGGGCGTTTTCTGAAAAGCCATAAGAGTAGGATTAACTAAATATCAATGAAAATGGAAAACTTTATGAATTTGGCTCAAATAGTTGTTGCAGTATCTGTTTTGTTTGTTTGGACGTTTAGGTTTCATAATGTCTTAAAAGAATTCAAACAATTTGGATTGAGTGATTTGACTAGAAACTTTGTAGGGGCTACAAAGATAGCCTTATCTACTTTACTGGTAGTTGGTATTTGGTATTCTTCCTTAGTTTTTATCCCATCCGTTCTTATGGCCTTCTTAATGGTGAGTGCTCAATATTTCCATTTCAAAATTAAAAATCCATTTATTAAACATTTACCATCTCTAATCCTTTTAATACTGTGTGTTGTTATTGCGTATTTGTCATTTTAATAAAGATGTATGAACCTACTTACAGTATGTGTGTTGATTTCTAGTTTGTCTTTTTTTGCCTATGCTTACTCCTATTTCAAAGCTCCAAAGATGAAGGAAGAATTCAAAAGATTTGGACTTGAAAAACTAGGATTGACAGTCATTGTTTTAGAGATTTTAGGAGCCTTAGGTTTGTTAGTAGGGCTTAAGTTTAATCTTATTTTACTTATTTCATCTCTAGGTCTTTCTTTACTTATGTTAGCGGGTGTGTTGGTGCGAATAAAGATAAAAGATACTATTTGGATTTCTCTACCAGCTTTCTTTTATATGGTTCTAAATGGCTTTGTTTTTTGTAAAGCGATGAATTTATTCTGATAGCTATACTTTATTTGTCAACCCTTATAATGTCTTATTATCATTAGATAACTACTGTAAATTTAGATGCCCAAAAGATTATTCAAGTAATATATTAATTCGAACATACCTTCCGTTGATTTTGAAGCAGATTGGGATTTATTAGTAATAGATTATTAATTCAATTTGATACTGGGAATGCATGCGTATTGTGCTAAAGATAATATTCATCAAGAGTTGGTAGATCAGTAGATAACTGTAGCTCCATCAACTGGAATATTTAATATGCTTATAGGATGAGCTTTCAACAGATTTATTTTGTGGTGTTAGGTAAGGGAGAGTCTATTGATTCTAATCAATATAAATAGATGGAAAATCGTGGTGAGCCTAGCCAAATCAATTATCCATGATTTTCTTTCAGAGAAGAATTTAGACCAATAAAATTTAATAATTAAGCAAGTCAAATAATGATTAGACTGATAAATGGAAGTAGAATTAAGGGAAGTTATTTGATCTTGATCTTTATATCAATTCAATTTACTTCTTGTAGCGGACAAGTAGGTGAAAATACAGAAGCTAAAGGCGAAGAAAGCAAGGCATACACTCAAGTAATGCTTACAAAACAATCCACTACATTTCCGCAGATTCACACCAATTTAAATGGAATGGTAAGGGAGTTTGTAAGGGCTATGTATCAAGATACAAAAGGAAATTACTGGTTTGGAACAAATGGAAATGGTATTATTTGCTATGATGGTGAGCAACTAAAAAACATTAATATTGAGTCTAGCCATAAATGGGTCTCGGTTAGAGGAATTGTTGAGGATGAAAGTGGTAATATTTGGTTTGGAACTTCTACAGGGCTTATTAAATATGACGGTACAAAGTACACTACATACTCAACAGAACTCGGTTTGCAGGATGAAGAGATTTGGGGTTTGACAATTGATAAAAAAGGACTGATCTGGGTCGGGTCCATTGGAGGTGTTAGTCATTTTGACGGGAAAAAGTTTATACCATTTGTAATGCCAGATGTACTCGTTGAAAATCCACAGCATATGCTATCCGATAAGCTAGTTAAAGAATTTATGGAAGACAGAGATGGAGTTATGTGGCTTGTTACTGATGGCAACGGAATTTTTAAGTTTGATAAAGGGGAGTTCATTCATCTGACAAACAAGAATGGACTTACTGATAATAATGTTGCTGATATCATAGAGGATCGTCAAGGAAATATTTGGATTGGAACCTATTATGGTGGTGTGAGTAAATTCGATGGTGAAACCTATACCAACTTTACAAAAGATGGAATTATTGAAGGTGTTGAAACCTATAATTTCTGTAAAGATGGTCAAGGAAATATTTGGTTTTCTGCCGAAAATCACGGTGTTTATCGTTATGATGGACTTGGCTTTACTCAGTTTACGTCCGAAAACGGATTAACTACAAATACCGTCCAAAGTATTTTAGAGGATCATAAAGGACAACTTTGGTTTGGTACTTGGCAGGGGATATGTATTTATGATGGACAAGAAATTATGAATGCTAAAGACATAGAATCTTGGACTGAATAGAGGTAGTTGTGTTTGGCAAAGAAGCTAGCATCGATCTTCTACTTGTAGGCTTTATTATTTATATTTGAGAAAGGATAAATAGAAAATAAATATGGGTGTACAAAAAGAAGTACCTGTTGTCATTCTAAATGGATTTTTGGGTTCTGGAAAAACAACGCTTTTTAGAAGCTTTCTATCCCAATCTAAGAAAAAAGATATATCGATTTGTGCCATTGTGAATGACATGAGTGAACTTGATGTGGATGGCGAATTGCTCGGTAGTTCAGAGATAATAGAAGAGAATGATGGCATCTTGAAATCTATTTCGTCTTGTGTGTTGAGTAGCAAGTTGGGACTTGCTAAGCTAGATGAAGCAATTCAAGAGTTGCTAACAACTCAAAATCCCGAACTACTTATTATTGAGACTTCTGGGAGTTGTCATCCAATGCCACTGATCAAATATTTCAAAGATCAGTCAATTGTGAAGTTGACAGGAGTATTTGTACTTGTTGACAGCTTGATGTTTGCCCACGATTACAACTATGGTGAACGCCTAATTCCCATGATGCAAAAAAACATGGAAGCGGGGAAAAGAGATATCACCAATTTACTAGTGGAGCAAATCTTATTTTGCAGTCATTTGATTATGACCAAAACAGATCGGATAGAAGCTGAAAAACTTCCTGAAGTTGCGACCTATGTTAAACAAATTAACCCGCTTGCCTCAACCCATTCCGTAGTATTTGGCAAACTCACCATAGAATCATTATTTGAACTTCAAGCATACGATTATTTTAAGGTTGCTCAATTGAT
>JBELIG010000021.1:3813-8708 GCA_042091035.1 Sphingobacteriales bacterium
TGATTGGGTACTGGAGATCAGGAATTGTTGAAAGTGAGGATCATGGTATCTCTGAATACGAAATCCAGAAGTTGAAAGAAATGCTCTTAAATGAGCCTGGCCGATTTGGTGACAGGCATTGCGAATTAACCGTTATTGGAGATAAAACACAAGTAAATCAATTTGTAGAAAAACTTGAGTCATGTTTCCTTACTGACGAGGAGATAGAGCTATACCATAGTGGTTACCAGTTTGATGATCCATGGCCTAAGAATGTAGTTAGAAGGGTCAATTGATTATTGGAATTAGTACAATAATATAGACATCGATTAGCTTTTAGGAACTTCTATTCAGCAATACATATACAAGTAGAATTGATGTTGTAATTATAGTGAAGGAGTTTTTAGCTCAATTTGGAACGTCAGGTAGCTAATTTGCAAATGCGCATTTTGAATCAACTACAATTAAGTGCTGCTGAGCGGTATGAATTATTTTTAGAGAGATATCCTGGCACTGAAAAGCAAATTCGAAATTTTTATTTTGCATCATTTTAGAAATTACTCAAGAAAGCTTAACTCGAATTCGAGTAGAAAAAGTGGAAAGATAATTTTCTTACCATAGGTCAATTTTTAAGGTAGCGAATCAACCTATATTTGTTTCAAATTATGAAATAAATATATGAAATCTTTACAAGTAGTAAAATACGGTGAAATCAGTGAAAGTCTAGCTTTTAATGAGACTGATAAACCACAAGTACAAGCAAATGATGTACTTATTGAGGTTAAAGCTTCGGCGATAAACCCAATAGATAAGAGTATTATCCTAGGTAACTTACAAAGCTTATTACCAATACCATTACCTGCTACTTCTGCCTATGATGTAAGTGGAGTTGTAGTTGAAAAAGGACAGGAAGTTAGTGACTTCGAAATTGGTGATTTAGTGTATTCGAGAGTTCCTCAAGAGCAGATGGGTACTTTGGCTGAATTCGTCGCAGTAACTAGCTCCGCAGTTTCAAAAAAGCCGGGGAATATTTCTTTCGAAGAAGCGGCGGGTATACCCTTGGCAGGGCTTACTGCTTTGCAATCTTTAGAATATGCGGGTATAAAAGAGAATGATAAAGTTCTTATACATGCTGGATCTGGCGGTGTAGGTAGCTTTGCTATTCAGTATGCTAAGGCAAAAGGGGCCTATGTTTATACTACTACGAGTACTAGTAATATGAAATGGGTAAAAGAGCTGGGTGCTGATAGAGTCATTGATTATAAAACGGAGGATTATAAAGATATAGCCAAGGACCTAGATATTGTATTCGATACACTTGGTAAACACTATTCGCTCGAATCATTTGAGCTTGTAAAAGAAGGCGGAAAGGTAGTGAGTGTTGTCGGTCCTTTGGACGAGGCTAGTGCTAAAATGTTTGGTATGAACGAGTATAAATTACCTGCTGAACTAGCCAAAGCAAGCAGTGAAAAGAATGCTGAATACAAATTCATCTTTATGCATCCAAATGGCTCGCATTTAAATCAAATTAAATCAATGATTGAGGATGAACAAATCAAGCCAATAATAGATAAGGTTTATCCATTTTCTGAAGGTATTCAAGCCTTCACGCATCTTGCCTCGGGTAGAGCAAAGGGAAAGATTGTAGTTAAAATTAGTTAGATAATAATCTAAGTCAAATCGGAAAATATAAATTATGATAAAGAAAATATTAATTGGAATAGTAAGTTTAATTGTACTTGCATTTGTGGCGATCTACTTCATGGCACAACCT
This sequence comes from Sphingobacteriales bacterium, assembly GCA_042091035.1. Lineage (GTDB taxonomy): Bacteria > Bacteroidota > Bacteroidia > Chitinophagales > Saprospiraceae > AM-2324. Next base: position 5,567 of record JBELIG010000021.1, read on the forward strand.
AAATTAGAGGCTGATGGATCTTATAGTCCATCAAGTTTAGCCTTGAGTCTTGGAACTGTTTCTGTAACAGATTTTGAAGATATAGAATACACTAAGTATCAAGGTGAACGATCTAAGGTATTGGTGATCTTTACGGAGCAGAAGAACTTGGAGATGAAAAATGGTAAAATGTTTTCTACAGGAAATCATCCTATAGAAGCACTTGTGCCAATGCTTCATCTTAAAAATGCAGGTTTTGATTTTGAGATTGTAACTCCAACAGGTAAGCCTGTTGTTTTCGAAATGTGGGCTTTCCCTAATGAAGATGAAAATGTGAAATCCATTTATAAAGAGTATGAGTCTAATTTCAAGCAACCTAAAAAGTTGACTGATTTTATTTCTGATTCTTTTGAAAGTGATAGTTCTTTTGCTGCTGTATTTGTACCCGGTGGGCATGGAGCTATGATTGGTATTCCAGAGGATAGGAATGTTGCAAAGGCCTTAAATTGGGCGCACGATAGAGACTTATTTACAATTACACTTTGCCATGGACCAGGTGCATTGTTATCTACTACATTGGATGATCAAAAATTTCTTTACGAGGGCTATAAGATGGCTGTATTTCCGGATGCTGTTGATGAGATGACACCAATGGTTGGTTATTTGCCAGGGCACATGACTTTAGGTGTAAGCGAGCGACTGAAAAGTTTAGGGGCTAATATTGTAAATACAGAATCGGATAACACGGTGTGTGTTGATAGAAAGTTGATTACTGGAGCAAGTCCTTTAGCATCTAATGAATTAGGGAAATTGGCGGCAGAGACTTTATTGAAAGAATTGAAATAGAAACAGCTTTTAATTGGTAGCTATCGGTCTCAAAGAGAGGTATTGTAGTTTAACTACAATACCTCTTTTCCTATTAAGTTAGGAGCTTTAATTATTTCCACTTAAAGAAAGTGCTGCTATTGCTAATGTTTCAAAAACTAAGCCTTGGTCATTTGCTAAGTACGATATCTTGTAACATAGAGTTATACCGTTCCTTTACAGTGGATATGACCAATGACCTTTCTAAATCTAATCCTTCAATGTTGTCAATTGTGTTAAATGATCGCAAGTGCTTATCGCCCCAAATACTTATATCGACAAGAAGGGGGGACAACTCCAAGGCCTTTTTGCTGAGAATATAAATGTTTTCTTTTTTATTGTCCGCTAGTTTTTCTTTGGTAATTAACTCGTAAGAAACCAAAAGTTTTAAGCGCGAAGACAAAATGCTCGGAGCAATTTGCTCATCGGACAAAGAAAAATCTCTAAATGTCAATTTATGATGAAATAGCATATCTCTTAAAACAAGTAAAGACCATTTATCACCTATTATATCTAAGGTAGATGCTATTGGACAGCTTGATCGAAATTTATTTTCCATTTACTAGGGTTATTACTATCGTTTTGATAGTAATTTGATATTTTTACTATCATTTGAATAGTAAAATTAATAAATATTATCATGATTGAGCAAGATCGATTGACGAAAATCAATTTATACGATAAGATAAACGCTGCCTTTGTCAGCCTGATAACGCCTGAGATGGCAGGCTTAAACAGCATTAGAAAGCAAAATGCTTATTCTAACAAACCTACTTTGGAACGTCCATATGACATGCCATTAGAATTTGTTACAATTGCTGGCGTTAAAATAAGGATGGCAAAATCTATTATCGGGCAGCATAAAGAGACCATTGTTTTATTATCTGCTTTCCCTCATTCAATCGTTGCATACTCACCAATCTGGGAAGCATTAAAAAAAGACTATAATCTTTATACCTATGATTTGCCTGGCTTTGGATCAAGTGAATCAAAAGCTGAGTATATGTCTTTTGAATTTCAGGGTGAATTTTTGAATGCCTTTTTGACACATTTCGATATTGAATCTTCCCATCTAGTTGCTCCAGATGTTGGTATGGCTAGTGCCTTATCTTACGTAATCAATCACGAAAGTAGAACAAAGTCATTGATGATTGGTGATGGTCCTGCTGCACTACCTGTATCAGAACCAAGCATTATGAAAAAAATGGTGCATTCAGGTTTTTGGAGGGCGATGTTTGTTGTAGCTGGCAGTGGTGCTTTGGTCGAATCTTCAAAGAATTTAGGGAACGTTCAGTATGTTCCGAATAAATACGAAATTTCAGACTATAAAAGGTCTCATAAAGGGAAAGTAGCCAATAGTATGAAGTGGTTTAAGAAGTACCCTGAAGCATTGAAGCATATCGACAGAAACTTAGGGGACATCAAAATACCCACAAAAATATTTTGGGGAGAACATGAGGCAATTTTACACAAAGAGAATGGTGTAAATCTTAGTAAACGAATACCCAATAGTGAACTTGAAATATTCGATAATTGCGGACACTTTGTGTATCAGGATGATTATCCTAGATTTATAAACTTGATACGATCATGGGTAGAAAAATATAAATAAACTGAATGGTTATATAAGGATACTTAATTAGAATCTCTGAATTTATAATGAGTATACAAGGGCTAAGTTAGAATCCACCGATTATCAAATACCATTTGCTTATATTAGGGATGCTTATATTTATTGGTAAATATATAAGTTCAAATATGAAATAGAAATGGTGAGCCAAGAAACAATCCAAGAAGTAATTCGGTTAAGCTTTTCTGATATGAGTGCATCCTCACAGGATGCACTTTCTGCCTGCGCAGTTTTGTTGCATGCGAAAAAAGGAACCGAGTTGATTGCTGAAGGAAAGAGGCACAAGTATTTTTATTTAATGGTAGAAGGTAGTGCAAAGACCTTTTATGTGAAAAGTGGAAAAGAAATTTGTACCTGGTTCGCATTTGATGAAGAGGTATTAGCAACAATCAAAACCTTCAATGATGAATCCTCCAATGAATCAATAGTATTGTTGGAGGATTCATCATTGATTCGGTTTGAAACTAGTTCCGTGAAAGCATTGGCGGCCTCAAATTTGGAGCATAGTCATTTGCTAAATGCACTGTTGACTGAGCATGCTTTGTTCTTAGAAGAAAAACTATACCAATTGCAGTTTATGTCCAGTCAAGAGCGCTATAAGGCATTGATAGCAGCAGCTCCTGAAGTCTTGCAGCGAGTGACACTTACCGATATTGCCTCTTATCTGGG
>JBELIG010000021.1:8808-16219 GCA_042091035.1 Sphingobacteriales bacterium
GCTGGAGCTTCGGGCTTAGCAGCTGCAAAGGTGTTAGAACAGAATAATGTGGATTATTTAATATTAGAGGCAACGGATCGTTATGGTGGTCGATTGAAAAAAGACACAACATTGGCCGATTTTCCCATTGATCTTGGAGCAGAATGGATTCACAGCAATCCTAAAGTATTGAATGTACTTAAGGGAAAGAAAGGGGATGAGGTGGAAGAGGATTTGATTCCGTATCATTTGGAGCGTTCAGTGAAATGGGATGGTAAGCAGCTCAAAGCAGTTACTCAAAACTACAGGGATAGCTATTACAACTTCATGCCTGAATCTAAATTCAAATCTTCTACCTGGTATGATTTTGTAGATGAGTATATCGCTAAGAGTGTCAAACATAAGATTAGCTATAATTCAGCAGTTGGGGCGATCGATTATTCTGGTGATAAGGTTCTTGTAAAGACCTTGGATGGACGTTCATATGAAGCAGATAAAGTATTAGTTACGGTTTCCATAGGTGTTTTAAAATCTAATAAGATCGAATTTAAGCCAGCATTGAGTGAAGCAAGGCAAAATGCAATAGAATCAATCACCTTTCATACGGGGATAAAGGTGGCTATGACCTTCTCCGAGCAGTTCTACCCAGATTTGATTGAATGTAAAGTGAAAAACGGAGAAAAGGGGTTTTATGATCTAGCGTTTAAAAAAGCAACGGAATCTAATGTGCTTGGATTCTTATGTACGGGAGAAGATACGAAGACCTACTTTGAATTGGATTCAGATCAGGCAGTCATAAACAAGTTGATCGAGGAGTTAGATGTGATGTATGATGGAAAAGCTTCTTTACTTTTTACGGGGGATTTTAGAATTGAAAAATGGGGGCAATATGCATACACTCAGGGTACTTGGACCCAGGCCTTTCAAGAACGAAAATCAGCTATACAAGTTATCGGTAAACCTATAGATGGGAAGGTTTATTTTGCGGGAGAATTATTTGATCCTTATCGTCAGATGGGTGTTCCCGGAGCTGTATTGTCTGGATATTATACCATAGATAAGTTATTAGCTTCGGACTAATATAATTGTAGTTTATAATTTATTCCATAAAGTATATATGAACGTAAATTAGTGTAAATAAGATTTGATGGCTATATAGAATATAAAATATATCTATAGATTTGTGGAATGAATTTAAGTGTGATAAAGGAGCTGGGTTTTGTTTTGATACTGCTTTTAGTGGGGGCTACAGCTACAGCTCAGACAGCAGAAAAGGAGAAACGGACGGCAGTTTCAATGCGGAAGATAGGACATCAGTTTCTTTTGAAATCTGGAGATAATACCTCCCGTGTTTTGCCAGTCGAGAAACAAGATGACTCCTACAGGATTTCCTTCGATACTATCTTTGAATTTTGGCCGGACGATTTAGTTGGAATTGTTGATCGTGTTTTAAGCGAAAGCAATCTTACTAAGAATTATATCATTGAAATTGAAAATTGTATAACCAAAGAAATCGTTTATGCTTATCAAGTTTTAGAATCAGACGACCTTGATTTAATTCCATGTCGAACAAGAAAGCAAGCTGAGGGGTGTTATTCTGTGTTGTTTACAGACTTGAGTCCAGATGTGGTTTTGACAGATGAGCAGGGATTGAGTAAGGAAACCAATTTTGGTCTTAAAATCACATTAAGTGCCTTTGTTTTATTTCTTGGCTTTCTATTTATTAGAAAGACATTCAAAGCGGATAATGTTGAAGAAGGTATTGATTCTAAAAATATTTTTATTGGGAGTCATAGCTTTGATACTGTAAATTTAGAGCTGGAATTGGGAGAAACTAAGGAGCAATTGACGAGTAAAGAATCTGACCTGCTGCTGTTACTGCATAGGCATGTGAATGAAATAGTTAAACGAGAGGAAATATTAAAATCAGTTTGGGGAGATGAGGGCGATTACGTTGGGCGGACCCTTGATGTTTTTATTTCGAAATTAAGAAAGCGTTTTCAGGAAGATCAAAATATTAAGATTGTCAATGTAAGAGGTGTCGGTTACAAATTAATAATCAACACCCCTTGATGACTACAGGCAGTTTCTCAATAGACTGAGTCTACCAGATTTATTAGAGATTGTTACAGGTATTATCTCCATAGTACACTTTGGTTCTATGACGAACTGAACGGTTCCCTTGATATTGAAATCATCCTTAGATTTTAATTTGTAGCCGAGAGAATGCATAGTGTTTTTATGAATTACATTTATTTTACCTTCACCCCATTGGTTTTCTTCTAGAGTTGGTTTTGGTTTACTGCTAAATTTTCCAACTAATTCAATATGCTCATTTGTTGGGATATCTACTTTCAGGAGGCCTTTGAATGTTTCCGCTGAGTTTGGGCCCAGATAATAAGAACCTTCTTCTAAATCAATTTTAATGAGTAATTCATTCGTTTTGTTATCCACATCAAAGGTGATCTGATAGGGGTCCTTGGATTTGACTATTGCTTCTAGACCTTGGCATGGGATTTGCTTAGGATTGACTTGAGTGTGCGCACTAGTTTTGGAATCAGTAGTATTCAAAAATACTATTGAAGCTAATAAGCTCATCATAAAAAGTAATTTCATCATCTTTTAAATTTTATAGTTACTGTTGACTTCAATGTACGAGGCTTGGATGTGCTTCTATGTAAATGAATGTAAAACAGCGTAAATGACTAGTAAAAACATAGGTTTAGCTGCTGTTTGTGTGATTTATGGTATAAGGATTTTGATTGGACGATGAAGTTTGCATGGAGAATGAAGGCTTATATGACTTAAAAAGTCTTGTGTATTTTTTATTTAAGGCTTCAATTTACAAGTTGTAAATAAGTTTATTGAGTCTTAATTGTCTGCTATTGGTATTCAGCCAAAGTATAGTATAGTTTGTTTTATATGTTCTTTTCGAAGAATATAAATATTTGTTAAATTAATTTATATATTATATTGATATCTACTTAATGAAAAGTTCAATCTGATTCTAAGATCGGATGGGCCGCATTATCGGAGTATAAAAAGAACTGATATGGAGATGGATCAATCTTATAAGACCAACCCTTTGAAATCATAATTTAATATGAATGAATCTCTAATGGAAAAGGAATCTGATACCAAAGCAACTTTGGATAGAATAGATAGCACCTATCTATGGAATGAGGTTCGCAGCGTTCTAAACTTTGATAAAGGGGTGTTCTACACGATTAGAGAAATACTCTTAAGGCCGGGACTGACGGTCAAGCATTTTTTATATCGGGACCGAAGTCAATTGGTTCGGCCTTTGGTATTTATAATTCTCTGTTCTTTGGTCTATTCATTAAGTCAACAGACCTTCAATTTTGAGGATGGTTATGTAGGCTTATCTTTTGAGCAAGAACCTTCTGTTGAGGCAGTTTTTAAATGGATATCAAGGCACTATGGTTATTCGAATATTCTGATCAGTATTTGTATGGGTATTTGGCTTAGACTCTTCTTTTCTAAGGAGGGCTTTAACTTTTATGAGATCCTAATTCTTTTATGCTATGTTGTTGGTGTTGGTATGCTGTTTTTCGCTGTAATCGGCATAATGAATAGTCTTATTGATTTGAAAATACTTGATAAAGTATTCTTCTTGGGGGTGATCTACATCATCTGGGCCATAGCAAACTTCTTTGATCAAAGGCGGATAATGAATTACTTGAAAGCTGTATTCGCTTATTTTCTGGGTTTTATGACATTTTCTTTTGCCGCAATACTAGTGGGCTTGATTTTGAAGTTTATATACTAATGCTGTTTCTATCCCTTTTTATCGTACTTATAATATTTATTTGAATTCAACATGCCATGAAAGTATTTACGCTACTACTCCTAGTTATATCTATGTATCAAATTAGTTATAGCCAGGAAGACTGGGTGGGGATATTAAAAGAAAAAGATATCATTTTATTGGGTGAGCAGGCGCATGGAGTTCAGACATTTTACAATAAGAAAATAGACCTTATTCAGGATATTGATTCTGTTTCAAATAAAGACTTAATGATACTCGTGGAAAGTCCGCTTGTGTTGTCTATTGTTCGCTCCTTACAAAATCAAGTTCTCGATTATCACTATAATCACACAAATACAGCAGAAAATATTCAATTCTTCAATGCCTATAAAAATTGGGGTTTTGATCTTCAAGAGGATTGCAGGTATACCGAGTTTAGTAAGTTTTTGATAGCTCAGGGCTATGTCAAGTCTGGAGATGAAGATCTCCTAATCATGGACTCCTTGCTATCCTTGAGTATTTTAGGTGAGGGCTTTACAAAAGAGGTTTTGAGTTCATCAGAATCTAATAAGTTGATATCCGCTATACTTAATCTAAGAAATAAAGTCTTGGCTGAAATCGATAATGCTTATGTTCATGATTTACTAAAATTATGCTTTTTAAACAGAACATACCTGGCAGAATATTTATCCATTCCTCTTAATAATCGATATAAATACAGAATGAAATTCAGAGATCAAATTATGGCAGAGAATGTGTCAAATCTGATAAAATTAGAAAGCGATAAACAGGCTATTGTGTGGGCAGCTAACTTGCATGTTGGTAAGAAGGGTGTTTATGGAGCCAAATGGTCAAAAGACGGGCTGTGCAGCATGGCTGAATATCTTTCAGAAGATTTTAATTTGTATCGCGTTGCAATTGGACCAAGACGAATGGAAGATGCAAGATTTTTTGATCGTGTTTTCACTTTGCGAAATATTCAGACCGTTGATGCGAAGTATCTTGAAAATGATTGTGCACGATGAATAGCTCGGCATTATCCTAATAAGTAGCTTAGGATTTTTTATTTGTAATCAAAAACTGATATCCCTTTTTATGACTATAAAAGAACTTAAAATATACACGCAAAATTTGGATCAGATGATTGCCTTTTATGGCGATCTCATGGGGCTTGATTTGGTCGAGCGCAGCACTGATTCAGCATCGTTTTTAATTGGCAAGTCAATATTAAAGCTGGTCGAGCACAAACAGTTTACACCTTATCATTTTGCCTTTGAGATTCCATGTAATCAAGAAGTAGAAGCCTTAGAATGGTTGAAAGATAGAGTAGATATTCTGAAGGATGGAGGAGAGGAGATTCAGGATTTTGATTTTTGGAATGCCCGGGCAATCTATTTTTATGATTCGGATAACAACATAGTCGAGTTTATTGCAAGGAAAAACCTGAATAATGAGCGTCAGGGGGATTTTAATACAAAGTCCCTTTTGGGGATTTGTGAAATAGGAATGCCCGTACAAGATATTCAACAGACTTTTAATACCCTGACTGAAATTTCAAATCTGAGACAATTCTCAGGTGGGATGGATAGTTTTTGTACTATCGGAGATGAACATGGTCTCTTTATCTGTATCAATAAGAATGTAAAAGATTGGTTTCCGACAGGAGATAAGGCACATGCATCTGATTTCGAAATTGTATTTGAGCATCAGCAGGAGCAATTTAATTTAGCTTTTATTAATCAGCAACTAAGGCCAGTGGTTGAAAGTTTATAATTTGAATCCTTTAAGGTTTTAGATATATTTGATAAAATGAGATCAATGAAAAATATGTCTTCACCTTTTACTTTGCCAAATGGTTCTGTTTTGAAAAATAGAATTGCGAAGTCTGCTATGAGTGAAAACTTTGGAACACGCAATCATGCACCAAGCAAGGGCTTGATTAATGCTTATCGTGTTTGGGCAAAAGGAAATCCAGGACTGCTTATTACGGGGAATGTGATGGTGGATTCAAGGGCTTTGGGTGAGGCACGGAATGTAGTTGTTGAAGACTATAAAGATTTTGACTTATTGAAGGAGTGGGCAAGTTCAGTGGATGGAACCGGTGTACATATTTGGCCACAGATAAATCATCCAGGCAGGCAGGCTTTTGCGGCCATTAATAGACAAACAGTTGCACCTTCTGCAATCCCCCTGAAAATGGGCGGTATCTCTAAGATGTTTAAAGTGCCTGTAGCATTGACTGAGGAAGCGATTTGGGATATCATAAAACGCTTTGGAACTACTGCAAGAATCTTAAAAGAGGCTGGGTTTACAGGCTGTCAGATTCATGCAGCCCATGGATACCTAGTCAGTCAGTTTTTGTCTCCTAACAGTAATGTTCGAACGGATCAATGGGGTGGCTCTACCGCTAATCGAGCGCGTTTTGTTTTAGAAATATATCGCGAAATTCGTCAGCAAGTAGGAGCGGACTATCCGATAGGAATCAAGATCAATTCAGCAGATTTTCAGCGTGGTGGATTTACGGAAGAAGCGTCTATGGAAGTCATTCGACTTCTAGGTGATGAGGGGATTGATCTGATTGAGATTTCTGGTGGAACGTATGAGCAACCAGCAATGATAAAGGGAGATCGTAAAAAAAGCACGATAGCACGGGAAGCATACTTTTTAGACTATATAAAGAAAGCGCGGAAGCTGATAAAAACACCTTTGTTATTGACGGGAGGTTTTCGTTCTGTGTCCGTCATGGAGAATGCCTTGGAAGAAGGGCATTTGGATGTTGTTGGTTTAGCGAGGCCATTTTGCTTATACCCTAATTTAGCGAATCAAATTTTTGATGGATCTGTAGAAAAATTTGAGGCTCCAGTTCCGAAAATTGGGATTAAGATTTTTGATAAAATCGGAGGAGTAGAATTGCCTTGGTATGAACTTCAGATCCAACGTATTGGAAAAGGTAAGTCTCCAAATCTTGAGCTGTCAGGGATGTTAGCATTTATATTTAGTCTTAAAAGTTTGTTCTTTAAGTCCTTTCGGAAAAACAGATAATTAGCGTCTGTGTCTATGTGATATTTAGAACTTAAACAGCTGTAGATTAATTATTTACTTTAGGATTTGTCCTTAATGGCTTGGCCTTGTTTAAGTTGCCCCTTCATTAGCTTTTTTTTCTTATTTTTAAATAAATAAACAGCTTTATATATGAATTTCCTTAATCAATCACTCCTTGGTTTGTTATTCTTTTGTTTGTCTGCTTTTAACTTGCAGGCCCAAACTATTCATTTCAATGAAGCTGTTACTTCCAATTCTACTATTCAAGATGAAGACGGGGACTATCCAGATTGGTTCGAGTTGCATAATGCCTCAGGCAATAGTGTTGATTTAAATAGTTGGACTTGTAGTGATGACATTGAAGAGCCAGATATGTGGGCATTCCCAAATGTTACGCTTAGCCCTGATAGTTACCTCCAAGTGTGGGCTTCAGGCAAGGATAGAGGCAATCAAACATTTAGAACATTAGTCAATCAAGGGGATGAATTTCGGTACTTGGTTCCTACACAAGCAGTCAACAACCAATGGAAAAATGTGGGCTTCGATGACAGTGCTTGGACGAATGGTTCCAGCGGCTTTGGCTATGGAGATGGAGACGATAATACGGCTCTGCCCTCTGGG
>JBELIG010000021.1:16319-18707 GCA_042091035.1 Sphingobacteriales bacterium
TTCCAGCGGCTTTGGCTATGGAGATGGAGACGATAATACGGCTCTGCCCTCTGGGGTCAGTTCGGTTTTTTTAAGGAAAACATTTACTTTGACAGATGCCGCGGCTATAGAAGCTTTGATCGTAGATATGGACTATGACGATGGTTTTGTGGCCTATGTCAATGGACAAGAAATTGCGAGAGCTAATATAAGTGGTCTTTCTCCGGCATTTAATGCCCCGACACTCACAGATCATGAAGCTCAGATGTATTCGGGTGGATTACCTGATAGATTCACTATAGATAATATTGATGGCTTATTGCAGGACGGGGAAAATGTGTTCTGTGTGCAGGCACATAATATTTCCAATGGCTCTTCGGATTTTACGATTATTCCATTTTTATCAGCTGTTTATAATGTCCCTTCAAATGATGGTATAAGTCCACCGGCTATTTTGGCATTAAATAATGTCACATCTTTTCACACTAATTTTAAAATCACATCAGAAGGGGAGAGTCTATACTTATTTAACGAGAATGGAGATTTTGTAGATAGCTTAGAAGTACCAAATTTACCAGCCAACGTTTCAATAGGTTTTCCAGCAAATCAGTATACTGAACTTCGATATTTTGATCAACTTAGTCCTGCAGCTATAAATCCTGCTGCCGGTTATTTGGGTGTAAGTAGTGCTGATATTTTGTTTTCTCATCCTGGAGGTCTTACAGATCCATTAAGTCTAAGTCTTTCAGGGGTGGATGCTTCAGCAAATATTCACTTCACATTGGATGCTAGCCCTCCAAGTCAGCTGTCGCCAGTTTATTCAGGTCCTATTGCGATCAATAGTAATACAGTCGTTCGAGCTAAAGTTTATCAAGAAGATTATCTGCCTTCGGCAGCACAAACACGCTCCTATATTCTAAATGCATCGCATGATCTACCAGTTTTGCTGCTGACTGCAAATCCGACAGATTTCTTTGATGAAGATACTGGGATTTACGTTTTTGGTGATAATTATCAACCAGGTTATCCATACTTTGGCGCTAACTTTTGGGAAGATTGGGAACGACCTATCCATTTTGCATTATATCAAGAGGATGGAACCTTGGAGGCGGATTATGATGCAGGAGCAAAGATATTCGGAGGTTGGAGTCGTGCACAGGATCAGCGATCTTTATCTCTTTTTGCGAGGACTCAATATGGCTATAGTGCATTTGATAATGCCTTTTTTGATGATAGACCCTATGATAGTTATCAGGCATTGGTGCTACGAAATTCTGGCAATGACTGGAATAATGCTATGATGCGTGATGCTGCTTTGACAGGTTTGATGAAAGGGGCTGACCTGGAGTATCAAGCTTATCGTCCGACTGTCGTTTATTTCAATGGCGAGTACTGGGGGATTTATAATATGAGGGAAAAGGTCAATGAGCATTTTTTAGCAGCGAAATGGGATGTGAACCCTAAGGATATAGACTTGCTTGAAGCTGGTGGAGGTGTGATCCATGGGGATAATGCAGACTATCTTAGTTTACTTGATTTTATTGCTACATCTGATCTTTCTTCAGCAGCTAATTACGATTTTGTTAGCAGTCAAATTGACTTGGATAACTTTGCCCTTTATCAGACGGCTCAGATTTATTTTGACAATCAAGATTGGCCGGGCAATAATATTAAATATGCACGTCATCAGGGTGGAAAATGGCGCTGGATACTCTACGATACTGATTTTGGTTTTGGCACCTGGGATGACGGTAATTATTCGAACAATACTATGGGTTTTGCATTAGAACCTAATGGTCCAGATTGGCCAAATCCATCTTGGGCAACATTTTTGCTAAGAGAATTGACTCAGACAACTGAGTTCAGGAATCTATTTGTTAATCGATTTGCTGATGAACTTAATAGTCGATTTTTACCGGAGCGAGTTGAGGAGCATATTGATTCTTTGGCCCAAAGAATTACAAGTGAAATTCCAGCTCATTTTGATCGTTGGGGTGCATGGCCTGGTAATTGGCAGAACAGGATTAATGCGATGATAAATTTTGCCTATGAACGCCAATTTTATATGAAACAGCATATAAGAAATGAGTTTAACCTACCGGCTTATCATCAATTGAATATAGAAATAACGGATTTAGCTGAGGGCTGGGTTCAAGTGAATAGTTTACAGATTAAAGAGAATAATTGGGAAGGAGATTATTTTCAAAACGTACCCATTGCGGTAAGTGCCATTGCTAAGCCGGGCTATGAGTTTTCACATTGGATTAGTACGTCTATAACTTCCAATTCACCTTCCCTGCAGCTTAATATGCAATCGGCCATTAGTGTACAACCTGTTTTTCAGGTCACGGATACTCCGGCAATTGTTATCAATGAAATTAATTATAATGCTGCCGAGGATCAAGAGAC
>JBELIG010000021.1:18807-25617 GCA_042091035.1 Sphingobacteriales bacterium
CGGAAGAGGTGCTGGTTGATGAGGTATATTATTTGCCAGATTCGCCTTGGCCTACAACAGCAAATGGGGAGGGATACACACTAGAATTATTTGCACCGGAATTGGACAATAGTTTGCCTGAAAACTGGGCGCCAATTAATTTAAATGGTAGTCCTGATCGAGCAAATGTATTGGTGAATACTGCTAATATTTCAGCTGAAAATTTTAAGGTTTTTGCGTATCCAAATCCTTTTTATGGATACATGAACCTAGCAATAAGCTTGCAAGAGTCAGCTGAAGTGCATGTTAAGGTATATGATCAAAATGGTAGAGCTGTACAGCAAATAGAGGGGGGCTACTTAAATGCAGGCGAACATTTTATAAAGACGGATTTGGGCTTTCTGAATACAGGTGTCTATTATGCCAAAATATTTGTGAATGATTACGCACCTCGCACCTTAAAATGGGTGAAACTATAAGGTGCTTTAAAAGGAATCGTATATTCATAATTTTAATCAGTCATCGCAGTGATTTCATTTGATTGCTTTGATATGCTTAATTCACAACTTATATAAGCTGGGTATGACAAAGGACAAAAACTCCGATAATGCAGGTGTGAAAATTGCACCTCCACTGGTCTTTAATTTAATTGCAGGGGCTGCACTAGCGCTTGATTATTTCTTGCTCGATACTATGGGAGGATGGCCAGGATGGCTACTTTATCCGGGTATCTTACTGGCAGCTTGGTCCTTTATTAGTTTTGGATATATGCAGCGTTTTTTTAATAATCACAATACTGCCTTTGAACCTTGGGAGACGACCTCTGCTATTATAAAAACGGGACCGTTTAGCTACTCAAGAAATCCTTCCTACTTGTTTTCTTGCGCTGGACCAATTGGCTTTGGCTTGATATTCGGAAGTCTAATTACTTTGCTAAGTTTTATTCCTGCATTGCTTATTGTTTACTACACCGCAGTAAAAAAAGAAGAAGCCTACTTAGAGACTAAATTCGGGCAAGAATATATTGACTATAAAAAAGCTGTTAGACGTTGGATTTAAGCAGGTGAATGCTCAGCCTTAATCGTCCAAAGAAACTAGATTGTGTGTATTTTTTGAGATTTTGATATTAGTACCAATTACCTAGGTTTTTAAAATCGCTGCCGGGGTCCTTCGATTTGTTAGGATAGACTAATTTGAAGAGTCAAATACTAGACTGCATGAATCTACTTTTTAGTAATGTCCGTTGTCATTTGTAAATCTGTAAACTGTTTAGAAAGATGAAAAATTATTACTTCTACATACTTGTGATCATACTAGGGCTCTCGTCTTGTCAGACAATGGAGGACGAAGAAATCTTTACAATATATCTTGTTCGACATGCTGAAAAAGTCCTAAACTCTGGAGATTCTAATGATCCTAATTTGACCCTATGTGGAGCACAAAGAGCGGAGGCTATTAGTGAATTCTTGAGTGATGTAAAGCTTGAGATTATTTATAGTACCGATTATATTCGAACCCAGAATACCGCGGGTCCAACAGCCTTATCAAAAGGACTTGAGGTTGTAGAGTACGACCCCAATGAACTTGAAGCCTTTTCAAAAGTACTAATTGATAGAAAGCAGGATGCTCTTGTTGTAGGACATAGCAATACAACTGGAGTATTAGCTGGACTATTGGTTGGGGAGGATATTGGAGAATTTGATACCTCTATTTATAACAGAATATATCAAGTGGTTCTTCATAAGGAAAGAGGCCGCCTTCATGTGTTACATACTGCTTTTAAATGTGTTGATTCGAATGAGAAAGCCGAGCAAATTCTTGATTAACAAAATATAACCTCACTCAAGGGGTCAGATTTTATTTGCATTTAATGCTATGGAATTAATGTGTAACACATTAAACATCAGCGTCAAATGTAAAATTTTATCTTTGAGAGCTTTTTAGTGAGGCTTCTGTCTTTATTCATATGAACATTTGTATTTTAATCGGATACATCAATCTAATCAAATCATTATGTCTCACACTAGATACTTTCTACTACTCTTTAGCCTTCTGGTATCCCATTTTTTTTCATTTGCACAAAATGTACCAATAGAAAATTATTCTGTTAGTGCTTCTGGTCAAGTGCAATTATCTATTGAGGGCCAAGTGGGTAAATATTATGTGCTTCATGCGCAGCATACACCTAACTATAACTGGGCTGTCTCCATGACTATAGGAGTGGATGGAACCATGGTTGTTTCTGAACCTGCAGGAGCATATCCTTTAGAAAAGTATACAATTACAGAGCATGACATTGCTAACCCAGATGATTATGATGGGGATGAAATAGATGATATTTCAGAGCTAAATAATATGCCTTTTGATGCACCAATTAATTATGCAGAATCTATTGCGTTTTCTGATGGAGCAACCTCTATACCAGATGCACAAACTTTCATGGATTTAGCGACGGTACAAAATGTAGGTTGGGCCCCATTTCTAGATGATCAATTGTATGTTAAATTCGGTATTCTTGATAGAGATTCAGATGAACCCAAGGTCTATTTTATAAACAGTAACACTTATATAATCCATGCCAATTTTTGGGATGGC
This sequence comes from Sphingobacteriales bacterium, assembly GCA_042091035.1. Lineage (GTDB taxonomy): Bacteria > Bacteroidota > Bacteroidia > Chitinophagales > Saprospiraceae > AM-2324. The sequence continues at coordinate 21,382 of JBELIG010000021.1, forward strand.
ATCGATGCTAATGTTACTGGGGATGATGCTTCAGGAGAAATAGTTTTTAATCCTAATACAATCAGTGCTGGCGGTGTTATTGGAACCTACTCATTCAATTTTTCATTTGGTGATGCATATGATTTTGAAGCTAGTCAAAGAACGTACGAGCTATTAATAGCGAATATGCCATTTCTTCAAAACAATATGAACCACTTTATTGGGGCGAGTTCAGAAAACAATCATATCAATAACTACTCGGAGGATTTTGAGGGGTCTAGAATTGAGGTTGTATTGGAGTCTGAGGTTTTTGCAGATGTTAATTATATTCCATTTCATGAAGCAGAGGGCTATGGCTTTTTTAAACACATGACGGACTTGAACGAAACGCCCGGTAGCAGGGATATAGTGCTTTATGATGCACTACCAAATTCACTGCCTAGGGTCGGTGGGATTATTACATCGGTTATTCAAACCCCCTTGTCACATGTTAACTTAAGAGCTATTCAGGATAATGTGCCTAATGCATATATCTATGATCCATTATCTATTGATTCTATTGGTAATCTATTAGGAAGTTATATTTATTATAAGGTTGAAAACGAGAACTTTCAAATTCGAGAAGCAAGCTTGGATGAGGTAAATGCATGGTATGAGAACCTTAGACCAACAGAGCCACAGATTCCTATTCGAGACTTGAGTATAACGGATATAAAGCCCCTAGATTCTATTTCGTTTCCAATGTCTGCTTCCTTTGGAGCAAAATGTTCTAATGTTGCGACCATGCGTACATTTGGATTTCCGGAAGGAACGATACCTAATGGATTTGGGATACCTTTCTATTATTATCACGAATTTATGCTCTTCAATAATTTTTATGAAGAGGCACAAGTCATGATAGATAATCCTGCCTTTCAGTATGATATCAACTTTAGGACTGAGCGCCTAGAGAGTTTTAGACAAGCTATTAAAGATGCTCCAATGCCCCAATGGATGATGGATAATCTGCAGGCAATGCACGATGACTTTCCAGAAGGAACAGCTGTGAGATGTCGATCGAGTACGAATAATGAAGACTTGCCAGGTTTTAGTGGGGCAGGACTATATACCTCGAAAACTCAGAATCTGGATGAAGGGCATATTTCTAAGTCAATCAAACAGATTTATGCCAGTATGTGGAATTTTAGAGCATACGAAGAACGAGACTTTTACCGTGTCGACCACTTTATGGCGGCTATGGGTATTCTTTGCCATCCCAATTTTAATGGAGAAAAATCCAATGGTGTTGGGATTAGTATTGACCCTATTTATGAAACGGAGGGAACATTTTATTTAAATACACAGGTTGGAGAATCTTTGATTACCAACCCAGAGCCAAACTCAGTTCCTGAGGAAATTTTATTATATGAGGATCCAAGTCAAGGTGGCGGATATCTAGTCCTAAGACTATCAAGTTTAACCAATCCTGGTGAGCTGGTTATGGATGCGGAGTATCTAAATCAGATGAGAACGTATCTTTCTGTTATCCATGATGAGTTTGAAATACTATATGACGTTGTAGGTGCGGAAGGCTTTGGCATGGATATTGAGTATAAAGTTTCTGCTGAGGATCAATTGATTATTAAACAGGCTAGGCCATGGGTTTCGTTTTGGGCAGATATCAACGGTGATTTTGATTTAGGACTTACAGCGATAAGTCCAATGGCTTCTTCTTCGCTTGGAAGTAATGAATTGGTTACAGCCACTGTAGCGAATAAGGGACTGAATGTAATGAGTGATTTCAGTGTCGAGCTTGTTGTAGATGGGGAGTCTGTAGAAACAATTTCTGTTCCGCAGACTATTGATCCTTTTGATGCAGGTGAATTTCAATTTACAAGCCCACAAGACTTTTCAGAAGTAGGGGACTATAATGTGCGTGCAATTGTGAGCCATCCAAATGACGAATATGGCACCAACGATACCTTAAATGTTTTATTGAGTAAAGTTTATGCCCTTGATGGAGCGCTCTCTATAGAAGCATTTGAAGTGCTCTGTGATGAGGTGCTTCAGGTAGAGGCGATGCTTACAAACCAAGGAGATGAAACCATAACGGATGTTGATATTGAAGTTGTTGTAAATGGTACAATCGTAGATTTAGTAAGTGCTGCTGTAAATGTACCTTTCTTAGAGCAGAAATCTTTGCTTATAACGATCAGTGATAATCTGCAACAGAATAATATTGTTGAGCTAAATATAGTAAGTGTCAATAGTCAATTAGATGGAGACCTTAGTAATAATTTAGCCACTGCTAGTACAAATTTAGATTCAGACTATGACATTATTACCCTCACTATTAATCCGGATAATTATCCTCAGGAAACATCTTGGGAATTTTTTGATGAACGTACAGGACAGCTCATATCCAGTGGAAATTTAGATGACGATGATGAGGAACAGTATATTGAAAACATTTGCGTGGATTATACCTCCTGTTTTTCCTTATATTTTTATGACTCTTATGGAGATGGCATCTGTTGTGGGTATGGAGAAGGTGATTTTGCAGTAATAAATTCTTCAGGAGAGCCTCTTGTAGCTAATGATGGTGAGTTTGGTTCTAAAGTGGTCGAAGTATTTTGTCCAGATGGGACAGGTTGCGCAATCACTGCTGATATAAATATTACACATGTAACCGATAATGGCGGTGCTATTACGATTTTTACTCGTTCTGGAGTAAGTCCATTCTATTACAGTATAGATGGTGGGCTTACATTTCAGGATAGCAACACTTTCACCAACTTAGCTTCAGGAACCTATGAGGTTGTAATAAATGGAGCTTTAGATAATTGTTCTTATTCAGAAACAATAATTATTGAAGATTGCTCAGCGATTGCTGTAGAGCTTGAATCTACAAATGCAACGGACGCAGTAAGTGCAGATGGTTCTATTGTCATCAACTCTATTGCTGGACTTGGGCCATTTCAATATAGTATTGATGGTGGGCAGTATTTCGGTGATAGCAATGAATTCTATGATTTACCAATAGGTAACTATAATGTTATAGTTCAAGATACCAACGAGGTTTGTTCCTACGATTTTATTGTGCCTATAGAATCTGAGCCTATTGATCCAGTTACTGATGAGCTTGTAATTATCAATGAGATCAATTATAATTCTGCCGATGATTCTGACTCTGGCGACTGGGTCGAGTTATATAATAGGTCCACGGATAATCTTGATCTTTCGGGCTGGATTATGAAGGACGATGATGATAGTCACAACTTAGTATTTCCTCAAGAAACGGTTATTGATGGGAATGGCTTTTTGATTTTGACAAGAGATCAAGATCTCTTCTTTACAGAATTCCCAGATATAGAAAGTGTAATCGGTGATTTTGATTTTGGTTTGTCGAGCAATGGCGATGCTGTTAGGTTATATAATGCTGATGGGGCATTAGTTGATGAAGTGTATTATTTGCCAGATTCTCCATGGCCTACCTCCGCAAATGGTGAAGGGTATACCTTGGAATTATTAGATCCTGAATTAGATAATAGTTTGCCTGACAACTGGGCTCCGGTCAATTTTAATGGTAGTCCAGATCAGCCTAATTTGTTAGTAAATACGGATGACCTTTCGGATGACAAGCTGCAAATTGTTTGCTTCCCGAATCCAACGGCTAATACTTTTACGGTTGAATTGGGATCATTTACTGAATGGACAGAAGATGTGAAAATTGAAGTCTATGATAATTTGGGTAATAAAATTACGACAGACTGGATATTGAAAAATGGCAGTAGTAAAACCAATATATCACTTGAAGGCAATGTTTCTGGAGCTTATTTGGTCAGATGCTTCAATAGCACTTTTGAAAAATCTTTTGTGGTCCTAAAGATTTAGGCGAATTTTGAACATCGAATTATAGGAAAAGATTCTCAGGAAGTAGTTTAAGTTGTATTCCGATATAAAGATAGTCCATGCTTAGCGTGGACTATCTTTGTATATGCAAAGTGTTGATAAGCTGCTATATTAGTTTTGTCGTTTTACAGGAGGTTTATTTAGGTCAATATACTTTGTCTCAAGAACTTCAACCTAAATGTCGCTGTATAGCATAAGTGAAAAAATACAAGGTTACAATACATTGGATTCCTGCTATTATAGCCTTAGAAATACAAAGTATTTTTATATTGTACCTCATAGATTTGCTCCAAGTAAAATATCAATACTTATTTAGGCAAACATCTCAAGCTAAATTAAAATCAGTATGCATAAAATCATCATCTA
>JBELIG010000240.1:0-4781 GCA_042091035.1 Sphingobacteriales bacterium
TAGGTTCCACTGGCTAATTTTGAATCAACTGTTGTGGGGCCTCTGCGTATTTCTGCTACTCCTGGCGTAAAGCTTGCCTTTAGTGTTCCGCTTGCTAATCCAATGATTGAAGTTCCATTTAATTTTGCAGGCAATATACTTATCCGTGCAAAATACTTATCGCCATTTTTTTCAACGGATTTGCTAATTGTAAAGTCATTATCTAGTTTATTCAGGTTTTCTTTGAGGTCAATATCTAGAAGCTGAGTCTCATTTTCAGTTATATATGCTGTTATTTTTCCAGGACCCTGAACTTGAAAGGTGTAGTTGAGATAGGGTATTTGGATTAGCTTAGGTTCTCTACATCCGTTTTCAAAAGCATATACTTTTTCAAGCATAGTTCCTGATTGGTCAAGCTCTAAGTCCTTCTTTTCCCAACTAATACTAAGTGGCTCATTTAAAACTTCTTGAGCTTTTAGATGGTTTACTTGAAAGGAAAGGCAAAGAAGGAAGGAAAGAAATAGCTTTGTATAAACCTTATGCATAATCAAACTTTAGGTATAGTGTTATTGATTTGATGAATCCAAAACGCATGGACTGTAGGTAAAGTTTTTGAATTCCAATTTTAACAAACCGAATGCTCTTAATGGGCAAATATTAAAATTAGATTGTCGAGTACTGTGTTTTATTAATTTGCATTTATATATTAACCGATCAAGTTATCTGACTTGAATATTCACAAATATAGGCATACTATGATTCGTTCTATACTCTCGTTTGTTTTAATCCTAGTTTTTTGTTCTACTGCAAGAGCACAAGATCCTGTTTTTTCGCAGTTTTATGCGTCCCCGACTTTACTTAATCCTGCCTTTACAGGTAGTGTTGGTGCTCCTAGGATTAATCTCCAAAGTAGATTCCAGTGGCCATCATTTGATGCTTATCAAACATATGCTGCTAGTTTTGATACTTATTTCAGAAGTGCCAAAAGTGGTTTGGGTTTATTTGTGCTATCTGACATACAAGGAGAAGGATTTATTTCAACTTCTGAGATTAAAGGACTTTATTCTTATCAGTTGAATATGCGAAACGATTGGACGGTTCGTTTTGGCACAGAATTGGGCTTTGGTCAGAAATTCTACGATTGGGATAAATATGTTTTCTTGGATCAAATTGATCCTATCACAGGGGATGTATCCGACCAAAGTTTTTCTGAGGAAGCACGCCCTGAAAGTTTGCAAGCTAACTATTTCGACATTTCTTCTGGAATCTTATTTGCCTCTAAAGCTGTATACGCAGGCTTGTCTTTACGACATATGAACCGCGGAAATGACGGGATTATTCTCCTTAATGAAAATCGATTGAGTAATGGTGTGCCATTGATGGTTTCTCTGCAATTTGGAACACAAATCGATCTTAACAGAGGCAATAAAAGAAATTCAACTGCGTTTATTTCACCAAATGTTCTGATAGTAAAGCAAGGAGATTTTGGTCAAGTGAATGCTGGTGCTTATATTAGTTCATCTTTTGTCTTCGGAGGAGCCTGGTACAGGTACTCTTGGACGAATGCTGATGCTGCTGTTTTGATGGTAGGAGTGCAAAGTGGAATCTTTAAACTTGGCTATTCTTACGATTTTACGGTGTCGGCTTTACAGGCATACTCAAGTGGAGGTGCCCACGAAATTGCTGTTTCTTTTAGGTTTGATCAAAGTGATTATTTTAAAAGTAGAGCAAAAAAATACAATTCGATTGATTGTTTGCAATTATTCCGATAAATATAATTAGCTGTAATCGAGTACTTGCAAGAATTATTTTCTGTATTTTTTTGACTTTTGCGTATGAAATATTTTGTGCGATCAAAAAATCACTATATTTGTTTCGTCTTTTAATAGTAAAAAAGCTTTTTAGCAATGAAGAATCTGTTGAAGTTAAGCCCATTATTTCTGTTTGCTGTGGTTGCATTATCATCATGTGGCCCTAAAGAACGTTCTGCCACTACTGGTTGGGCGTATAATGATCAGGAATGGGGTGGTTTTGAAAAACTCGATTACCAAGGACAAGCTACAGGTCCGAACCTAGTATTGATTGAAGGTGGTACCTTCACAATGGGTCTAACTGAGCAAGATGTAACTTACGAATGGAACAATATTCCTCGTAGAGTAACAGTATCATCATTTTATATGGATGAAACGGAGGTTACAAACTCCGCATACCGGGAATATCTATTTTGGCTAAAACGTGTTTTTGGCGAAAATTATCCTGATGTATGGAAAGGTGCACACCCAGATACACTAGTATGGCGTGAAGAACTAGCATTCAACGAACCTTTTGTTGAGACTTATTTCCGTCACCCTGCATATGATAATTACCCAGTAGTTGGTGTTAATTGGTTGCAAGCTAGTGAATACTGTAACTGGAGAACAGATCGTACAAACGAGATGATTCTTGTAGAAAAAGGTATTCTTAATTTGAATCCAGAGCAAAGAGATGCGGATAACTTCAATACGGAGTCTTACTTGTTAGGACAGTATGATGGTTCTGTTCGTAAAAATCTTGAAGATAAAGCTACTGGTGGAGAACGTTCTGTTCGTTTCGAAGATGGTATTTTATTGCCTTCTTACAGACTTCCAACTGAAGCAGAGTGGGAATATGCTGCTCTTGCACTTATTGGAAAGATGGAATCTGAACTGCACGAAAATATCACCGACAGAAGACTTTATCCTTGGGATGGAAATACCGTAAGGTACCAGAGAAGAGATAAGTCTCAAGGTAAGATCCTTGCTAACTTTAAGAAAGGTCGAGGTGATTATATGGGTATGTCAGGTCGTCTTAATGACCGTGCGCACATTACTGCTCCTGCAAGAACATCAATGCCGAATGATTTTGGTTTATACCACATGGCAGGTAATGTTTCTGAGTGGGTTGCTGATATTTATCGTCCAATGACTTCTGCTTCACTTTCTGATGTTGATAATCAGGATTTGAATTCATACCGTGGAAACCGTTTCAAAACGAAAGTTATGGAAGATGGTGAAATCGTTGAAAAAGATTCTTTAGGAAGAATCCAATACAGATATGTTACGGATAAAGAAGCTTTAGATCGTGAGAATTACCGTAAAGGTATGGTACATGATTACCTAGATGGTGATGAGCAATCTAAGTCTATCTATGAATATGGAGTAGCAACGCTAATTTCTAACAAATCACGTGTAATCAAAGGTGGATCATGGGCCGATAGAGCTTATTGGTTATCTCCTGGTGCACGTAGATTTAAGGAAGAAGACAAAGCTGACCGTACAATTGGCTTCCGTTGTGCTATGACAAGAACTGGTTCACCGGATGTTACATCTGAAAAAGGTGGAAATGAGTTTGATGTCAAAAAATCAAAAGTTAAGAGAAGATACAAATAATCCGATCTAGCTTTTAAAAAGTCCTTTCGTTTGTCGGAAGGACTTTTTTTTTGAATTTTCCGAAGTATATTTATATTCGGAATGTTGAAATTGCCAATACATTATGAACCAAGCTAACCGTAATCTAATCCTAAATACATTTCTAGAACTGCGAAAGGTGTCAACCGACAGTCGCAACATTATTCCAGGTTCAATTTTTTTTGCACTTAAAGGCGCTAGCTTTAATGGTAATACATATGCGCAAGAAGCTTTGAAAAAAGGGGCTACTTTTGCCGTAGTGGATGAGGAGCAATATGCAATTCCTGAAAATTGTATCCTTGTAAAGGATGGTTTGACTGCTCTTCAGAATTTGGCTCGAGATTATCGACAACGATTTCACATACCCGTCATTGGTCTTACGGGATCAAATGGAAAGACTACAACTAAAGAGCTTATTGCAAAAACACTCTCCAAAAGATATCAAACTCATTTTACGAAGGGTAATTTTAATAATCATATCGGTGTACCTTTAACCCTTTTGGATTTAGAAGAAAAGCATGAGGTTGCCGTGATTGAGATGGGGGCTAATCATCAGAAGGAGATTGAATTCTTGTGTTCGATTGCTCAGCCTAGCCATGGCCTTATTACAAATATTGGCAAAGCGCACCTTGATGGTTTTGGAGGGATAGAAGGCGTTAAAAAAGGGAAAGGAGAGTTGTTAGATTATTTACTCGAAAACGATGGTACATTTTTCTATAACATAGGCGATCCGAACTTAGTGGAATTAGCTGCTAAGATCAATAGAAAGATTGGATATGGACTGAAGGATTCGCTGCAGGATGATTTTTATAAAATTAAGTTAAATAGCGCTGCTCCATTTATCAATATTGATCTTTTAGATGAAAATTATAAGCAGCATAGTCTAAGAACGAATATTCAGGGTAAATATAATGCTGAAAATATAGCAGCAGCTATCGCTACAGGCCATTACTTTAAGGTAAGTATAGACGGGATTCTGGATGCAATAGGGACTTATATTCCATCTAATAATAGATCTCAGTTAGTGGAGTATAAAGGTGCTAGGGTCTTTAAGGATGCCTATAATGCTAATCCAGATAGTATGTTGGTTTCTATTCAATCGTTTTTAAAGAGTTTGAAAGGAAAAAAACTGCTAATCCTCGGGGATATGAAGGAATTAGGGGATTTCTCAAAAAAGGCACATCAAGATATTGTTGATTTGGTTCAAAGTCTAGAAGTTCAATGTGTGCTTGTAGGGGAGGAGTTCGGCAAAGTCTCCTTACCAAAAGAAATCCTTCACTTTGAGGATGTTAAAGCAACGAAATCTTGGTTTGATTTACAGGATTTAAATGGATTAGTAATTCTATTAAAAGGATCGAGGGGCATAGGTTTAGAGCG
>JBELIG010000241.1:0-4768 GCA_042091035.1 Sphingobacteriales bacterium
CTATTGTCATACTCCTGAACTGAAAATGCAGATTTTGTCGTTTCTCTTGTAACCAATGGTTTTGCACCCGTAAATAAACATCGAATAAAATCCAGCCTCCAAACAAGAGCTCTAACGAATGGACCAACCTGCTTGTATGGTTTACGAACTTTAAAACCCTCTGCCATCCAATCAAAAACTTGTCTATAGGAATAATTTCCTTGGCTAAGAATGTAGCGACCTCCTTTAAGGTCAGTATCTAACAAATTAATCATAAAAGAAGAAACATCTCGTACGTCTACGAATCCTGTAACACCCTCCGTGTAATAGGGAAACTTTTTGTAAACATTCTTGAACATCTTACTCGAGCCCTTCTCTGGGAAACCAGCACCCAATATGATAGCAGGATTAACAATAGCAGCTTTCAAACCTTCTGCAACTGCGCGATGAACCTCCATCTCGGAGTAATACTTAGATTTTGAATAGTTAGATCTACTTCCATCGTCTTCCCATTCGTCTGATTCAGAAATCTGTTGTCCAATTTTCTTAGGATGCCCTAAAGCTGCAATAGAACTTACATGTACAAGTTTTATGTCGGGATAATCCAAGCATGTATTGACGATGTTCGCCGTCCCCTCAATATTGACCTCCATCATCTGCTCAACATCTCTAGGGTCGAAGGAAACTATGGCAGCACAGTGGAAAACTATAGTAGCTTGCTGAATTCCTTTTTCTATAGATTCTAGATCAAGCACATCTCCTTCTATCCATTCGACCTTTGACTCTAAGCCACCTAAGAGTGTCATATCACTTCGACTCCTACGTAATGCCATGACTGCATAACGACCAGATTCAATCAAGGTCTTTATAAGATCAGCTCCTAATAATCCGGTTCCACCTGTTACAAATACTTTGATCATCCTTTTCTTTTCAAAATCTATTTTGGATAAAATATCCCACCACCTACACTATCTCTATCTGCTCCAGTAACAGAGCTAAAAACATTTGGCAATTCTAGTATCCTTAATCCACCTGCAAGCACCATAAGCATAGCTTCTTTCATATCAGAAATAGCTGGATCTGCTTGGTGATTAACAAGCTTATATTTTTCACAGGACAAATTAAGTAATTGATCTACTAAAAAAGTATTTTTCGCACCACCACCACTAATAAAAATGCTTATAGTCTTTCCATCTGGATTAAAACTCAGATAGTGCAATATTGATTTTTCAAACTGCCTTACTAGAAGCCGAACACAGGTAGCCAATTTGTCAGAAACAGATGCATCGAAGGTATCAACAATAGGCCACATCTGTTCTCGAATTTCTATATTATCTAAGCTCTTTGGGCCCTCTAAAGAAAAGAAATCCAATGCTTCTAATTGATTTAAAAGCCCTATTTGCACCTTGCCTCTAGCGGCAATTGCTCCACCATCGTCAAAAGGGAAACCCATTTTTTTAGCTAGTTGATTGAAAAACTGATTTGCAGGAGCTATATCATAACCCCAAAATTTATCGCCATGTGCATAACTTACATTGGCAATACCTCCAAGGTTTAGAAAAATATCTGTATTTGGAAATACATACTTATCAATCAAAGGAGCCATTGGAGCACCTTCACCACCATAGGCCATATCCATATTCCGAAAGTCTCCTATTGTCTTGAGCCCTGCATGCGCAGCTATATGAGAAAGAGAACCAATCTGGCAAGAATAGCCATGCTTAGGCTCATGAAGCACCGTATGGCCATGTGAGGCAATAAAATCAACCTTTTGCTCCGGCCTATTTTCAAGAAAGGTCTTAACACTAATTCCAAAAAAAACACCCAAGTCTTTATCTAACTTGACAAACTCAGCAACGCTTAGCTTATCAGCCCTTGACAATTTAGTATACAAATCTTCTGAAAAAGCAATACAAGCATGATCTAACAAATTCAGCTCTATAGTATCGACTTTCCGTGCTTGCTCATCATAAACACAATGCATAGAACATAAAGCTAGATCAAGTCCATCAAGCGATGACCCAGACATCAATCCAACACCAAGCATGTTATGCGCTTTAAGTCTCTTCACTATTTTCTCTTAAGGGATTCGGTAAATTTAGCTACAGCTTTTATCTCTTCCTCATCTAAAGTCGATTTAAAAGCTGTCATTAATTTACGACCATTTGTTATAACTCCAACCTTTTCCTCTAAAGTCAAGGCAGATTTAGTAAGATCAAATGCTCCACTTGTCCCCATATTACCATACATCCCATGACAGCTCACACAATATCTCTTATAAATCTTGGAGCCGTCCACTACCTGCTTTAGATCCTTTTTCATATTTCTGTCAGAAGATTTTTTTTCGGAGCCACAGGCAAAAATAACACAAACTAAAAACACAAATACTATATACTTTTTCATCCCATTTCGGTATTACACACAGGAAACTTTCTTCGTTTCCAGCGTAAAAAACAAATTAATACTTGGCAAAAAACCTATCTAGCAAAATATTGAAAACACCTTTTACAAAATGGCCATAAACCTATTATATACAAGGGTTTAAATACAAGCTTTACAGAAGGTTAATTTATCCTTAAAAATTTACAATTCATCTAAAAAAACTTCGGAAACTTTAAAACCTTTATTAGTTTCCGGTGTTTTTCCAACAGATTCATCTAATAGAAAACAACTTAAATGGAGAAATTACTGGAACGAAGTAGAGATTTATTTTTAAAATATGGTATTCGAAACATTACCATGGATAAATTGAGTGCTGATTTGGGCATTTCAAAAAAGACTCTCTATCGTACCATACCAAATAAATCAGCTCTTATAGAAAAAATTGTCAGTTCATTTCTAGAAGAACAAAAGTTGGAGATTCAGGCGGTGAAACCTAATACGAAAAATGCCATTGAGGAAATGCACCTGATGGCAGAAAAGGCAATTATTCACATCCGAAGAATGCTTCCAAATGTAACTTTTGAACTACAAAAATACTACCCTGAATCTTGGCAATTAGTCGAAAATCACCATACTGGTTTTCTTCAAGAAGTGATCAAAGAAAATTTAAAACGAGGCATATCAGAAGGTCTATACCGTTCTGATCTAAACCTCGATATTATTCCAATATTCTACGCCTCAAAAATTGCTGTAGTAGTGGATTCGTCCCTATATCAACAATATGGCTATGGACAGGATACTGTATTCAAAGAATTTGTTTTGTACCACCTGCATGGTGTAGTATCAAACAAAGGGAAAGATTTAATCAATAACTACTTTAACTTTTAACGACAAAGCAAAATGATAAAGAAAAGTCAGCTTGTCACTTTAGTTCTTGCCACTATCATTGCCTTTAGCTTTGCTAAGGTCAATGCACAGGAACCAATGGTTTTCAACCTTGAACAGGCAATAACATACGCACAGGACAACCACCCAGACATTAAACTTAAAAAATTGCAGATTGAAGATGCCAAGGAGCGTGTCAAAGAAACTGCAGCAATCGGGCTTCCTCAAGTGAATGCAGGTCTAGAGTACCAGTATTTTATTGAAAAGCCTAGACAAGTAGCTCCAGATTTTCTAACTCCTGCAGTATATGGGGTATTATTTGCAGAAGACCTTGTTCAACCTTTTCCATTGGATGTAGGAACACAAGAGTTCACTTTTGCACAGACACACAACCTAACTCCAAGCATCAATCTATCAAGTTTGATATTTGATGGAAGCTATATCGTAGGCTTGAGAGCAGCAAGATCCTATGGAGACCTCGTGCAAAAAGATCTTAATATCGCCATTACGACCGTACGAAAAAATGTGATAGATGGTTACTTACCCCTTCTAATCTTAGATGAAAACTTAAGAAATCTTGACCTTAATATCAGCAATCTTGAGATGCTTCTAAAGGAAACACGGGCGGTATATAATGAAGGATTTGCAGAACTCCTGGATGTTGAAAGACTTCAACTTTCGCTTTCAAATCTTAAGAGTGAAAAAGACAACTTAGATAGACAAAGAGCTGTTGCCTTAAATGCATTGAAAATACAAATGGGCTTCCCTATGGACAAGGCTATTGAAATCGCTGATTCAATAGAGGGCGTTTTGGAAGGCTCAAGAGGAGATGAATTATTGGCATCCACAGCTAATGTTGAAAGCAGACCAGAGGTTGATTATCTAAACTCAACTCTTGAACTAAACGAGCTAAATATTCAATTGAATAAAGCAGCATACCTTCCAACGATTTCGGCATTCCTTTCTTATCAGAATACTTACCTCGGAGACGATTTTGCAAACGGAACTTGGTTACCAACATCCGTACTTGGAGCAAATATCTCTATTCCTATTTTTGCTGGATTCGGAAGAAAAGCAAAAGTAGCGAGAGCTAAAATAGATCTGGAGGAAGTCAAAATACAGAGAGAAAGGGCAATCGATGGATTTAAACTTGAACTCAGCAATGCTAAAACGAATTACGTGAATGCAAAAAAACGGATGCAAGCAAGAAAAGAAAACCTTGATCTTGCTGTTCGCATTTTTGATACCACAAAAATAAAATACAAAGAAGGTGTTGGATCAAGTATTGAGGTTTCAACAGCAGAACAAAGTGTTTATCAAAGCCAACAGTTTTACTTTCAAGCAGTTTTCGAACTACTTCAAGCAGAGTCAAATCTAGCTAAAGCATTAGGACAATAATTCAACAATAATATCAGAATCTAAATAAAATGAAAATCAGAATATTAACAGCAGTAGCACTTTTTTCTTTAGTTGCCTGCACACAAGAAACTACAATCCCAGGAGATCTAGATGGACGGATTGG
>JBELIG010000242.1:0-4745 GCA_042091035.1 Sphingobacteriales bacterium
AGGAGACCGAATTGAAGAATCTTTTGGATTGGATGCTTTGTTTTTGCGATAAATGCATTGTTTAATTGATTTTTGTCGCCATGAGATATTACTTTATTAATAATTTATATTCACTTTAGGACTGATAATGCTACATTTGTTTTTATCTGAAACCACCCAAAAATTTGAATCAGACGCATATGCAAGATGTATTTATTTTTGATTCCGTTAGAACGCCAAGAGGAAAAGGTAAACGTACGGGCTCGCTTTATGAAAGAAGACCAATCGATCTTTTATCTACCATGTTGGGTGCAATTAAGGGTCGAAATGGCCTAGATACCGCCGAAGTCGATGACGTTATTATTGGCTGTGTTACCCCTGTTGATGACCAAGGATATAATATTGCAAAAGCAGGTGTTATGTATGCAGGATGGGACAATAGTGTGCCAGGCATTCAGATCAATCGGTATTGTGCAAGTGGTCTAGAAGCTGTCAATATGGGTGCAGCAAAAATAATTGCTGGAATGGCTGATCTTATTGTTGCAGGAGGCGTAGAAAGTATGAGTAGAGTGCCTATGGGTACAGATGGAGGAGCTTTGTTGAATGATCCAGAGTTGATTAATAATACGTCCTATGTACAGCAGGGCGTTTCAGCGGATTTGATCGCTACCTTAGAAGGTTTTTCAAGAAAACAATTGGATGAATACGCCCTTGGCTCCCATCAAAAAGCAGCGCTTGCATCATCACAAGATTATTTTTCTAAGTCATTGATTCCTGTCGTCGATTGCAATGGACTCACTATTCTTGAGAAGGATGAGGCAATTCGTCCGAATACTTCTTTTGAAGCATTATCTAGGTTAGATGCCTCTTTCGAGGCCTTAGGTGAGGCAGGATTCGCTACTATGGCATTACTTAAATATCCATTGGCAGAATGCCTGGAATATGTTCATACGGCAGGGAATTCTAGTGGTATAGTAGATGGCGCTTCACTTGTTTTGATTGGCAATCATACTATCGGTGAGAGACTAGGTTTGAAGAAACGGGCAAGGTTGGTCTCCACAGCACTTGTTAGTACTGAACCAACTATAATGCTTACCGGAATTACTCCAGCAGTACAAAACGCATTAGCCAAGGCTGGTTTATCCATAGCTGATATAGATTTATGGGAAATTAATGAAGCTTTTGCATCAGTAGTTTTAAAAGCGGTTGGAGACCTTGGTGTTGATTTAGATCGCGTGAATGTAAATGGTGGAGCTATAGCAATGGGACATCCTTTGGGTGCTACAGGTACCATCCTATTAGGTACCTTGCTCGATGAGTTAGAGCGAAGGAATCTTAGATATGGATGTGTTACTTTATGTGCAGGGGCTGGTATAGGTACTGCTACAATTATTGAAAGACTTTAATAGCTAGACTTCATGATAAGATATTTAAAAGATAAAGATGGTATAGTTGTTTTGACACTCGATATGGATGGCAGACAACATAATGTGCTTAATCATAAAATTATTGAAGCTTTTGTTCCAGTTGTGGTTCAGCTAAAAAAGGATGCTGAAAAAGGGCTTTTGAAGGGGGTTATTATTACCTCTGCAAAAAGAACCTTTCTCAATGGAGGCGATTTGGATTATCTCTATGAGGCAGAAGATCCAAAGGAAATCTTTGATTTTACAGAGAAGGTGAAGAGCTTGCTTAGAGATATGGAACGTCCTGGACTTCCAGTAGTTGCAGCTATGAACGGTTCAACTCTTGGATTGGGCTTTGAGTTTGCCTTAGCCGCACACTATAGACTAACTGTAGATAATGCGGAGATAAAAATGGGACTTCCTCAAACGAAATTAGGTTTGATTCCTGGTAATGGAGGGATGATCCGATTAATGTGGACATTAGGACTGGAACAGGCATTTCGAGTAGCAGAAAAGGCAAAGTACTACACTGTGCATGAGGCTAAAAAGGAAGGCTTGGTTGATAGAATCCTAGATTCTGAGGCTGAAATGATGGAATATGCCAAGAAATGGATTTTAGAGAATCCTAAAGGTATTCAGGTCTGGGATGAAAAAGGTGGACAAATTCCTGGAGGTTCTGCGCATCATCCAAGAATTGCAGAAAAGATTAGTTTGCTTGCTGCCGAAGTTGCAAAAAAGTACAAACAAAAATATCCCGCTGTTCAAGTTCTGCTAAATGTACTTTCAGAAGGTTCAAAAGTTGATTTTGATACAGCCTCTAAGATCGAAACACGCTATTTTACTGAATTGTTGGTTTCAAAGACCTGCAAGAATATGATGAAGACGCTTTGGTTTGATGCGCATGAAATATTTGGAGGGTGCAATAGACCCCAAGGATATGGTAAGTTCAGATCAAGGCGAATAGGTATTATTGGTGCTGGTGTGATGGGAACTGCTATTGCTGTAGAATGTCTGATCAATGGTATGGAGGTCGTTCTTAAAGATGTGTCAAGTTTGATAGCAGAGCGTGGAGTTGATCTTGTCAAAGATCGTTTGATAGAAATGGAAGAGGAGGGTTTAATAACAGCTTCATTGCGCGGTGACTTAGAGCAGGGCATCATAGCTACGGAGGATAGTTCCTCTTTTAAACTGTGTGACCTAGTTATAGAGGCTGTATTCGAGAATCAACATCTTAAAAGTCAAGTTGTTCAAGAAGCAGCAGCACAGCTTGATGACTACGCTGTAATAGCTTCAAATACGATATCTATTCCAATCACTAAATTGTCTAATAGTATAGAAATGTCAGATCGATTTGTAGGTTTACATTTCTTTGCTCCTGTTGACAAGACAGAAATGGTTGAGATTGTAAAGGGGGAGCATACCAGCGATGAGACAGTAGCTAAAGCTTTTGATTTTGTAAAATCAATTAAGAAGTATCCTATAATCGTAAAGGATGGTTGGGGCTTTTATGTCTCAAGAGTCAGAAACACCTATTTATTGGAGGGTATGAGTTTATTGATGGAAGGCTGTCCTCCATCTATGATTGAAAATGTTGCTAAAGGTACTGGTATGCCTTTTGGTCCTCTATCTTTGGCAGATCGCTTATCTCTCGAACTTGTCTTGAAGTATGAGAAGCAAGCTGCGGAGCTTTATGGACCAAAATATATTCAGCATCCCGCTGTAAATGTGATCGAGCAAATGCTTGAAATGGGAAGGAAAGGCGGGAAGACTGAGCTGGGCTTTTATGAAATGAATGATAATAAGGACTTGAGGCTTTGGACTGGGCTAAAAGAATATTTCAAGCCTGATCTAGCTTTTGATCCAATTGATATAGAGGAGAGATTAATGATTGCCCAAGTTATAGAGGTACTTTGGTGTCTCCAAGAGAAAGTAATATCCTCTGTAGAAGAAGCTAATTTAGGGTCCATTTATGGTTGGGGATTCCCAGCTTTTAAAGGCGGCGCTGTGCAGTATATAAATGATTTTGGTAAAGATGCCTTTGTGGATCGTTGCAGAGAACTAGAAGAAAAGTATGGACCAAGGTTCTCTATTCCTTCTATACTGTATAAATTACAGCTTGAAAAAGTAGAAAAAGTAGACTAAATAGACAAACTGAACAATCACTAGTAATATGGAATTTTTAAAGTATCAGAAGGTGTTTGCGGATAACTTGCAAGGAACTGACTTCAATGCCTTTCCGGCAAACTTATATGAACCTGTTGATTACATAATGAAACTTGGTGGCAAGCGCCTAAGACCTACTGCTCTTTTGATGAGTACAGATACATTTAATGGAGATTTAGACTACGCAAAAGATGCTGCAATGGCCTTAGAGGTTTTTCATAATTTCACCTTGGTTCACGATGATATTATGGATGAAGCCCCCCTTAGAAGAGGTAAGGATACTGTCCATAAACGCTACGATCTCAATACAGGGATCCTGTCTGGTGATGTAATGCTTATTCAGAGCTATGAACTCTTGTTTAAATATTCTGACCACAAGTATTTTACCGAAATTATTAAGAGTTTCAATGATGCTGCAAAGTTGGTCTGTCAAGGCCAACAATTAGATGTAGATTTTGAGGAGCGCCTTGATGTTACAGAAATGGAGTATTTGAAGATGATTGAGTGGAAGACCGCTGTCTTGTTTGCTGCAGGATTGAAAATAGGAGCTTTGCTTGCAGAAGCTAGTCCTGAACAAGCAAAGGCTATGTATACCTATGGAATTAACGTAGGACTTGCTTTTCAGGTACAAGATGATATCTTAGATAGTTTTGGTGATCCCGAGAAGTTTGGTAAAAAGGTAGGTGGCGATATTGTTCAGGGGAAGAAAACATTGTTAGTATTAAAAACACTAGAAAATCTAAGTAAAGACCTGGCAGTAGATTTTTTGGCACTAATTAATGATCGTAATATGGAAGAATCCACAAAGATCGAACTCGTGAAATCAAAATTTATTGAATACGGTGCACTTGAATATGCCGAAGAAGTTAAAAACTCATATCGGGCTAATGCTACTGCAGCACTAAATGATATGCTTGAAAGATTTCCAAAAATCAATATGTTTAATGACCTGTCTGAATACCTTTTAGGCAGAGAAGCCTAGTTACAAGAAGATTTTGCAACTCAGCCACTCGTCTTCGATGGTGGCATCGTTCTTTTTGTAAAAATTTATGGCAGGTTCATTCCAGTCTAATACCTGCCATTTGACTAGCTTGCAATCTTGTGTTTTTGCTTCTTCTAAAAAGGCATCAAATAATAACTGGCCAACTCCGCTTTTTCGGAAGGCTTCTTGGACTACGAAATCTTCTAAATACATCATTT
>JBELIG010000243.1:0-4739 GCA_042091035.1 Sphingobacteriales bacterium
AGATAGCAGATGTAATTGCTGGTAATATTACCTGTAATCAAACACTCTGTTTAGGCAATACGGAAACTTACCAAGTGCCTTTAAATGCAGATGCAATTAATTACCAATGGTTTGTGCTAGGAGGCGATCTTCTTTCTGGGCAAGGAAGTAATGCGATTGATGTTTTATGGACTGACTCAGGTGTGGGCAGTATTTGTTTAGACATGTATGGAACTTGTAATGTGGATTCCTCCGCTTGTTTGGAGGTATATGTGTTACCTGAAGTTGATAGTATAAATGTAATCGGAGCTGATATTGTCTGTGATGGGAGTATCGTTGATTATACGGTTGAGAATCCAGATACTCTGATTAATTCATTTGTTTGGTCTAGTACCTGTGGTCTGATTTTAAGTGGTCAAGGTTCAGCATCTGTAGAAATAGATTGGACTGGCTGCCCAACAGGTGGTGAGGTTTGTGTATACGGATCTGGGGATTGTTCTGACAGTCCCTTGTATTGTTTTGATGTTACTGGTGGAACGATTCCAGGAGATCCTGTAATCAATGGAGCAGATACAAGTTGTGTTGCTATCACTGATATTTATTGTGGCACATCAAGTGATGCCTCCTTGTATAGTTGGACTGTAGTCGGAGGAACTATCATCGGTAGTACTACTGATTTGTGTGCGGAAGTATCTTGGGAGCAATCCGGAGTCGGTCAGGTTTGTTTAGTCACTGAAAATGGCTGTGGTAGCTCTATGCAAACTTGTTACGATGTTGTTTTAGGTGATGCTCCGCCTGTGCCGGATATCCAAGGTTCCCTGTTTTCATGTATAAACGAAGTTCAATCCTATTCTTATACGATTGCATCAACTAATATAATAAGCGTAGAATGGTCTATCCCAGATGCTTGTGGATCAATTATATCTGATCCAATTTCATCGAATGTAGATGTAGAATGGCTAAATGCAGGAGATTGTGAGGTTTGTATCCGAGTTGAAAACTCTTGTGGCTTTGGACCCTGGTTATGTGAATCTGTATTTGTTCAAGCACTTCCTAATCCTGATGCAGGAACTGATGATGAAGTTTGTGGTTTGGATTATAATCTTTCCGCTTCAGTTGGAACGGGTTTGTTGTCTTGGGATGCAGATGGTCCTGGAAATGTTGTTTTTAGTAATGTTGGAATTGAAAATCCTACTATTAATGTTTCTATTCCAGGTGTTTACTCGTTTATTTTGGAAGAGGGCATATCTGGTTGTATTGGATCTGATACAGTGCTTATTCAGTTTAATGAAGAGCCCACGGCATCTTCTATTGTTGAATATGTTTGTGATGGAAGTTCAGAGAATTATCAGCTAAGTATAGAAATGCTTGCGGGGAGTTCACCTTATACGATTAATGGAATTTCTGGTACTTGGTCGGGACAGGTATTTACCTCTGATTTTATTCCTAGTGCATCGGGTTATTCGGTTGAGATCTTTGATGCAAAAGGTTGTGGCCCTGTTGTTGTTGAAGGAACTCATACATGTCCATGTATTTCGGATGTTGGTCAATTTGCTGATACTACCTATTTACTTTGTGTTGATGAAACTTTAGACCTTCCAGATCCTACAGGTTTGGTGCTAGATGATAATGATGTTTTGTCTTATATAATTACGACAGGTATTCCAAATAGTATGGATCTCGTGTCGGGCCTTATTGAGCATAAAACAGATAATGTGCTAGCATTTAATACTGGAATGTCTGAGAATACAATTTATTATATAACAGCATTAGTTGGTAATGAACTTTCGGGGTTAACAGATTTTAACGATGCTTGTATTTCAGTTAGTAGTTCCGTTCAGTTTAGTTTCACAGCTTTACCAAATTTCTCATTTGCTACTCCTGGTATCGATCTATGCTTTGGAGAGCCTGTTCTTGCTGAGGTTAGTATTCAGCATGCAAATTGTGCAGATGTGAAACTAGATTTTGGAAATGGCTTAGAGCAGGATTACGTTTGTTTAGAAGATGGAGATCTTATTAGTTTGCCATTAAATATTCCAGGAACTTATACAGTTACTGTTGCGTCATTAAGCAACGAAAATGGATGTACCAATAGCTCCTTAGCTGAATTTGAAGTAAATATTCAGGCAATTGAAGAGGTGTTGTTAGAATCAGATGCTAGTGTTTGTAACAGCACTGAAACAGGCATGACTACTCAAATCGATCTTTCTGATTATATAATTTCAAGTACTTCTAATTCATTGATTTGGAAAGATATTACAGGTTGTCCATTTAGTGGTAATCTTCCAATTATAGATCTTCAGGGAGTAAGTCCTGGTCAGTATACCTTTTCTTGTGAGGTAGATCCTTTAGTTTCTAGTTGTATTTCAGCTCCAGTATTTATAGTGTTAACTGTTGAAGATTGTGATTGTCCAGAACTTGATGTTCTTGTTCCTGGTGATTTATGTAACAGTGCAGCATTCTTGGAACTCAATGATTTAATAATAGATAATACAGTTGTTGTTGATTGGAATATTATATCTGAGCCAGGTACTGCTGGTTATGCAGCAGCGTCGCTTACAGGTTCTATGTTGGATTTAACAAATTCTGCACCTGGGGTGTATCAGCTTGGATTAGAGTTTACAGGAAGTGCGCCATTGGGTTGTGTGTTGACAAATAGCCTTCAGGTTCAGTTGTCAGATCAACTCGAAGCCGGAATATCACTCGGTATACTTGAATTCTGTTTTGAGAGTGGAGATCAGGTTGCCTTAGATGAACTGCTGCAGGGTAGTGACGTAGGAGGTATATGGACAGAAGAATCTGTTGTGCCGTCCACAGGAAACGCTTTTTCAGCTATAGCTGGAACATTTGACGTTCAAACCCAAAGCGTGGGATTATATAATTTCCGCTATTCAGTAGACTCAGAAGACCCCTGTTTGGACAATGCATCTGATGTTTTCGTTCGGGTAAATGCAAATCCAATTATTGACATGGAGGATACTGGTCCATTGACCTGTACAAATCCACTTGGAGAGATAAGTACACTTCAACAAAGTGGTTATTCTTACCAGTGGCTTTTTGGAGGCTTTTTGGTTTCGGAGGATTATTCTGTGGAGGTTGACTCAGGAGGCTCTTATGAACTTATAGTGATTGATGAATTTACTTTTTGTGAATCCAAGGGTTCTGTGTTTATTGATTCATATCAGGAAACGCCTGTTTTGAGTCTTGATTTTGAAGATGTCATCTGTCATAATCAGGCAACTGGTGTTGTTGAGGTGGATAATACTTCCGGAGGTGAAGGGCCCTACGTTTATTCATTAAACGGAGGAGACTTTACTATGGAGACTGTGTTTGATAACCTAGTCGCAGGTACTTATGAGGTTGTTGTTGAAGATTTAAATGGCTGTATAGGTGTTGAAAGTGTGAACTTGGTTAACCCAGATCCACTTGAGATAAGTGTAGATCTAGATTATAGTATTTTTTCAAACGGTTTTATAGGGGTTGGAGATAGTATCCAGATAGATGCAGTCGTAAATACGTCTATTGGCAATATTCAGTCTGTTATTTGGAGCCCTTCTTATCTGGTAGACTGCGATACTTGTCTCACTGTTTATGCATACCCTGAATTTACTACAAATGTTAGTGTTGAAGTTACTGCTGGAGGCTGCAGTGCTTACGAAAATATGCAATTACTAGTTCGAAAGGATTATGACGTTTTTGTTCCTAATGTGGTCTCTGCAAATAATGATGGTGAAAATGATATTTTCTTTATTCAAGGAGGAGATAAGGTGCAAGTGATCCGAGATTTTGAGGTATTTGACCGATGGGGGAGTTTGATGTTCCGGAACTCAGAATTCTTACCGAATGATTCTGCTGAAGGCTGGGACGGTATTTTTAAAGGAGAGGAAGCAAGTCTTGGTGTCTATGTGTACAAATTTGAAGTTGAATTTATTGATGGACGAGTTAAACAATACCATGGTAGTGTTTCTCTTGTTCGCTAAAGAATAATTGTAGGTGTTAAGTATTTTGACCT
Source organism: Sphingobacteriales bacterium (assembly GCA_042091035.1). Lineage (GTDB taxonomy): Bacteria > Bacteroidota > Bacteroidia > Chitinophagales > Saprospiraceae > AM-2324. The sequence continues at coordinate 3,992 of JBELIG010000243.1, forward strand.
CTGAGTGTTTACTCAGGGGTCTTTTTTAATGTTAATTATTTATTAATAGAGAATATAATTTTTTACTTTGCAATGGTTTAAAGAATAAACCCCCTGGTATATAAGAATAATTGATATATTATGAGCTACTCCAAACTTTGGATGCACTTATTGTGCATTCCACTCCTTTTAATGTGCACAAATCTGTCTGCACAAGAACCCTGTGAATGCACAAATTGTCCTGTGGGTGTTACTGATAATGGTACTTTTGATGCTAATTTGACTGTTTCAACTGCTGGCCCAAATAATCTAGCTCTATGCCCACTTCAGGAAGTTTGTTTTACAATAGACCATACCTGGGTAGGAGATTTATTTGTCACTTTAACATCTCCAAGTAATCTAGAGTATTTTGTAATGGCAGATGCTGGCAACGCTACAGGCGGCTGTGGAACAGATGAACCAAATGTTGATGTGTGTATTACTCTTGGTACAGGTAATCCGCTGACAAATAACACAGAGTATGTTTGTAATAATGGAAATCCTTGTTTAATTGATAACGACTGGACTGTTCCTTGTGGAGGCGTTAATAGTCCTTTAAGTGATGCTGTGCAGGCACCAGGCTGTGATCTTAATGCTTTTAATGTAGCCGGGAATCCTGTAAATGGATTGTGGGTTCTCTCAATAACAGATGTTTGTGCACAAGATATTGGATTTTTAACGAATTGGAGCCTTAGTTTTGAATGTGGTCTTTTGGATTGTTTTACCTGTG
>JBELIG010000244.1:0-4631 GCA_042091035.1 Sphingobacteriales bacterium
AAAGGCTAAAGCAATATATTTCTTTGACAGATTCTCCAAATGCAGATGACTCCTATGCTGAATTTCTGGCTCTGAATGGTGATCATGAAGGTGCTTTTGAGTCTCAAATGAAAGCATTTCAAAAAGTGAACTTCATTAGTCCATACCGCAGAAACCTTATCTTATACTGGAGGAAAAACAATGAAGCTGCTGCCAAAGAGGCCGTGACCAAGCGTGTACAGGATTTTTATAATAATACGGATCGTCTGGATAGTAAAGTGGATGATGTACTTGCAAAGGATGTGATGATTACAGAGGGAATGAGTAGTATGCAGGATTGGATAATAAGCGGTTATGAATCTGCTTTGAGTCGATATGCAAGTACTGCAGAAAATATGAACTGGATTGATCGTGAAGCGTATAATATCGGCGTGCATCTAGGGCCATATGGGGATGTTGCTGTTGTAACCTTTTATATGCGCGGAAAGTACAAGGCAGCAGGGGCTGATGATTCTGCAGAATACCATACAAGAGCTTCAGAGGTTTGGGTACTTCAAAATGATGAATGGTATTTGATGCATTCAAATTTTGCGCCTTATGATGGCGGGACAGGGGTTCCTACTGTTTTAGATTAATAAAAAAGGCAGCGCTAAGAACGCTGCCTTTTTTATTTAAATGTCTATTGGATTTTTAAGTATAGTTCTATTTCAAAATAAATTTTTTATTTTAAAATGTATTTTGACAAATTAGAAACTAGATCTATGACAAATTCCAGAGATTCAATTAAAGACTTATTAAAATATTATTGCTCGACAAGCGCTGCTGCCAGTTGGGATAATAAGGTTGTCTTTTGTGATGGACTGGAGCATTTTATCAGTTGCATCCAGTTTTATTCTGCTGACCGGAAGCCAAGTAATCAGATCATTTATAATTCGAAAACAGGAAAGGTAAGTGCTTATACTATGTCGGGAAAGACTTACTATGGAGAAATCGATGTAGTTGATCTTATTCTTGACTGGATTCCTAAGCAATAAAAAAAGCACTCCGAAGAGTGCTTTTTTTTATTCTTACCAAAGCGAAATATATATCAATGTTAAGAGGAAGATAACCATAGCTGCTGCGATATTAAATGCCTTGTCTGTTTTGAAAACATCAGTATCTATATCGAAAGCATTCGGGTCCTTGTTCGTATTGTCTCGCCAGATCAATACGCCTAGAATCATTAAGGCAAGTAGTACTACCCAAGAAAATATACCACTTGGATTTTCTATCAATCCTATGATACTCATCGGTAGAGTGATCACCGCTAATGTTCCTGAAAGGCCAAGTTTTGAGCTGAAGGAGGTATGATTCTTTTCACCTGAGGTTGCTCTGTTTTTATCGTATTTAGAGATCAAATAAATCGCAAGTATTGTAAATGCGAATCCAAGTGCCATTTGCTCCAAGAATGGTAATTCTGGATAGCTAAATTTCATGATTAGCATAAATAACACACTTGCTAATATTCCGAAGAAACCACCATTTCCGGTTGCTCCTTTCCAAAGTATTCCAAAGATGAATAGGGCAACTACTCCAGGACTAATCAATCCAGTGTATTCTTGGATGTATTGGAAGACTTGATCAATGGAGCCTAAAAGAGGTGCTATAATCCCTCCGAATAAGAGTGCGAAAAAAGCAGTTAGCTTACCTACTCTTACATAATGCATTTCACTTGCATCCTTTTTGATCAAAGGTTTATAAACATCCAAAGTGAATATTGTAGAAGCTGAGTTAACCATTGAACTCAGTGATGAGCCAATAGCAGCGATAAGACCGGCGAAAACAAGCCCTTTAAATCCTGATCCTATGAAATTATCTAATACCCAAGGGAAGGCTGCATCTGCTTCGGTAATACCTTCACCTTCAAATCCAAATAGTCCAGCATTGTTTAGGATAGCGAAGGCTGCAATACCTGGAAGTACAACGAATAAAGGCATGATAATCTTTACCAATGCTGCGAAAGAGATACCACGTTGAGCTTCTTTTAGGCTTTTTGCACCAAGAGCACGCTGAATGATATATTGGTTAGTACCCCAATAGTAAATATTTGCGATCCACATACCACCTATGAGTACACCGATTCCTGGTAATAAGGCATAAGCTGATTTTTCCTCCCCACTACTGATGTCAGTATACATAACATCTTTATCGAAGATCAAATCGAATTTTTCTGGTGCTAATTCCATTAGTCTACTAATACCACCGAAGAAACTTCCATCTCCAACATAGGTCATTACTGCCCAAGAAGCTGCGAATCCACCTACCATCAAGACAACAACTTGGATTACATCTGTCCAAACTACAGCCTTTAATCCTCCAAAAATCGAGAAGGATGCTGTGTAAAGTATCAGACCTACAATTCCAACGGTCATGCTCACATCTGTAAGCTGTTCTATTGCTTTAGCTCCTAACAAGAGGGTCGCAGTAATATTGACACCAACAAAAAGGGCAACCCAAAAAACGGCCATAAGATTTCTAGTTCTGCTATCATAGCGTTTTTCTAAGAACTGGGGCATGGTACTAATTCCTTCCTTTAAAAATACGGGAAGGAAGAATTTACCAACCAAAATAAGCGTAAGAGCGGCCATAAGTTCATAGGAGGAGATGGCGATACCAATTGCAAAGCCAGATCCATTCATTCCAATGATCTGTTCCGAGGAAATATTAGATGCGATTAGGGAGCCACCGATAGCCCACCAGGGTAGTGATTTGGAGGCGAGGAAATAATCTTTTGTAGTCTTTGTTTTTTCTTTGTTTGCAATCCACAAACCTATTCCTACCATGATACAGAGGTACCCGATAAAAATAATCAAGTCAACTTGAGAGAGTCCCATATAGTGTTTTTTGAATGTTGTAATGTTTAAAACAATATATGGCAAATAAGTCAGAATGTAGTTTGGAAAGCAATAGTATAGAGGAGTCATGAATAATTTATCCCCCTTATTTGGTTTACCTATCTTCTATATGGATTTTTATGTTTCGTTTATTTTTGTCCATCTAGGGCTCTGCAAAAATTGGATTGGTGATGAAGGTATCATCGGTCAGTGATTCGAGAAATGCCTGCAGAGCCTGTCTGTCGGAATTGTTCAATTCAAAACCCTGCATTAAATTGCTCTTGTGTTTATGGTTAAAACCGCCAGTGGCATAGTGATCAATAACATCTTCTAAGCTGACTATTGATCCATCATGCATATAAGGTGCTGTCAATGCTATATTGCGCAAGCTTGGGACCTTGAATCTTGCTATGTCCAAAGTGTCAAAGGTGAGTCTGTATCTTCCAGAATCAGCATAAGTAAGGTAAAGTCCATTGTTCTCAAATGCATAATTCGTGAAATTGAATCCACTATGGCATGAGCCACATGCCAAGTCGTCGGAAAAAAAAAGGTCCATACCTCGAAGAGCGACATCATCCATGGCTTCCTGATCTATATTATTTATGTAGAGGTCGTAGGGGCTGAAGCCACTTATCAAACTTCGTTCAAAACAGGCAAGTGCTCTGGTTAGTACATAGGGATCAAATGCTCTCCCATAAGCGTTGAGTGCTCGTTGATTTAGATCTGGATCGGCTTGCAGTAATTCTGCCAACTCTACTATGTTGTTATTGAACTCATCGTGTTCTTGAATAGGAACAGCAATTTGTTGCTCGAGGCTTTGTATGCCTCCCTCCCGAGTATAATAGGGGTGATAAGCTACATTTGCTAAGCTCGGCGCATTTCTAAAACCAGTTCGATTTTCTACACCTATACTTTTAGCAACATCATCGCTAAATGCAATAGATTGTTTGTGACAAGATGCACAAGAAATACTTTGGTCTGAGGAGAATCTTTTGTCGAAGAATAGGCGTTTTCCAAGTTCCCAACGTTCTTTGGTGAAGGCATTGTCAGGTGGCTCCGGCACCTCTGGAAATCCTGTTGGGATTTCCATAAGTGCGGGCCATTCTGAACTTGGCAGGACTTGAATATCGTCATTTTTACATGCTGTACCCATTACTAAGATACCTAGATATATAAGTCCTCTGAGTCTCATTTATTGGATAATGATCTTTTCTGTGAATAAAACTCCAGTGCTGTTTGATACCTCTACAAAGAAAATACCTTTTTTAAGCGCGTTAAAATTGTAGTCGATACGATCTGAATCAAAGGAAAAAGTTTCTACAGACTGTCCGAGCATATTTATAAGCTTCATGGTATAGCTATCGAAATCTACGAGCTTAGCGCTAAGATTGATAGAACCAGTAGTGCTTGGATTTGGTGCAAGGGTATAAGATCCTTTAAATACTTGTGCTTTCGTGTCAAGTATGATATTGTCTACAGTAAAAACATTCGTTGCTAGATTGTTTACAGCATCTTGAGATTCTGCAAATTCTCCATGATTGAAAAGTCCATTTTCCATAGATATATCCTTGTACAGTTGCATGTAATCAGCAACAATGGAGAAAGATACACCTGAAGCATTTGCCGCAGATAGGTTAAGGTCAATATTTACTGCAGTATAGTTACCGTCTCCAGTTGCGTGGATTTGGAAGTTGTCTGATCCAGTTCCTGAGTCTCCTTCTGTGACTAGGAATTTGTATCCACCTGCCCATCCCCAGTGCATAGAAGGGGTTTGGTATG
>JBELIG010000245.1:0-1880 GCA_042091035.1 Sphingobacteriales bacterium
GCAAGCATTGGATCATAATTTTTCAATTCTCCATCCAATACTTTTACATCCATTTCTATAAAGGATTGATCCAAATCTGGCACCATATCCGGATACATCCTAATCTTACCTGTAATTCTAGTGGTAAGTTTTCCTTGCAGATTTTCCGATACGAGATGATCCTGACCAAAGTTTTCAAATTTGAAAAGTAATTGATCCAAATCAACATTATTCATTACTAAATCTGGTTGCATATAAATATGCTTAGGATCACTTCCATTAAAATATCCAGTCAATTGAATATCCCCACCTGCGGCATCCACATAGAAGGTATCTATATAAATGTAATGATCCGGTGTTGTTCTGAATTCAGCCTTTATATTTTGAAGGTCAAGTCTATGATAAATGAAATGCCCAACATCTACTTTAAATCGCATATCAGTAAACGGCAATTCGTATAGATTAAAAGCTTCTGCATGCGCTGCAACATCTTCTAATTCCGACTCAACAACAACGGTAGCCTCAGAAGTAGGACCTAGATCAAAATCGAATAGCGAATCATAATCGATATAGTTAGCACGGACCTCCAGATAATTATCATTCTTTTTTATTCGACGCTCTTTTCCTAAATAATAATTTAGGTCAAAGTTAAAGTTGGTCGTTCCGATCTCTCCGTGGAAGTCACTGATAACAATACGCTCGTCTTCATAATGTATATTCCCTCTAAAGTCATGAAAGCGCTGGGAATGCAGTTCCATCTTTGTATCTAACTTATCCAGAGTAAGATCAATGGAGTGCAGGGCAGAATCTTTATAATGCATACTAGAGGCAAAATGTAAGGCCAAATCATCAAAGACTTCATGCCTATATTCTTCTGGGACATAATTTTCTCCCTTATATGAAAAGACATCTTCCAGTCTCAGACTATTGGAAGTAAGACTAATATCTAAATCTACATCTCCATTAAGTTCGGGTTGCATCCAAAAAGCATAATCATGTATTAGACCATCAAAATGAAAATCACTATCGTCTATATAGCCCGTAAAATCTAATAGCTTTAAGTCTGCGCTATCGATCAGAATATCTGCATGAAAATCGTGAAGCTTATGCGGATAATGTTTTAAGCCTGCGGTTAAGCTATCGATAAAAAATTCGCCTTGCGGTAAATATTTAGACTCTGTAAAGTCTTTCGCAGAAGCAATAAAAGAAAGTCCCAAACGGAGATCCTCAACCTGCTCATCAAGCCCCTTTAGGATAGAATCTTGATCTGAATAGCCAGTTAATTCTGCAATATCCAAGTAATCAGAGCTAATATCTAAGTGAGATTCTACAGGGATATCCGTATGATGTACTATAGATGGCAAGTCTGACAGAAAGCCACTAATGGATAAGTCCGAATTACCCAGTACCATATCAAATTGATTAAGCCTAGCTTCTTTACCTTTCATAACCAGATCAACATTCAAGGTATCTAGTGGGACAGGAAGCTCTTTAGCATCTAAACTAAGATTTTCCACTTTCAATGCAGCGAAATAAGCTTGATTTAGCTTCTGTAATGCCTTTTCGGGCTGATCAATATCAATGATATCGTGAAAATTCATCCTAAGTTCAATATTCCCAGAGGCATTTTGTACTTGCTCTAGTTCAAAAAAGTCTGCGATAAATTCTATATCGAAGTCAGAGTCTATTTGCATATCTACTTCTGGAGACTCAAAGTTCTTTACCACAACAGAGCCTTTAAATGTCCCCTTTCCCAAAGAAGCTGTCATCTCCGTCAAAGAAAACTCCATGGTACTCGCAGCTCTTTTCGCTCCATTAGTAAAGTGCCCTACAAAGCCCATTTTATCGATTTTTCTATTTCGTTCGATATTTTCTAAAAAGGCTTTTCCCGCACCAAAATC
>JBELIG010000245.1:1980-4630 GCA_042091035.1 Sphingobacteriales bacterium
TTTTCATTATACACAACATCAGTATGAATTTCGATATGTTTTTTATTAACTAAGGCGGTAGTTCCATCCTTCATCAAGGTATACTCAAAATCTGCATCTATATGCCCTGCGGTAGTGCTATCCGTTAGACTAAAGCCTCCTTTACCTGAATTTATAAATATATCGGTATCTGTATTATTGGCAACATCCAGAGAGTGGATATTTAGCTTATTGAATTTAATTTTCTTGAGATGAATATTTGTAGATGAGCTATCTTGCTCAATAGTTTCTGTACTCGTCTTTGTACTCGCTAAAGCATTTAGAATATTGAGAGTACCATCTTCATGAATAACAATATCAAGAAGGCCTTCCTCTATTATTATAGCCTGAACATCATAATTTCCATTTATAATATCTGATAGATTAAAACCAACGTAGATATCTTTTACATCCATTATGACGGCTGCATTTTCCTCCTTTGATTCAAAAATTTGGACATCAAATACCTTTAAGGAAATATATGGGAAATTACCCAGAAGAGACAATTGACTGTCACCCACACGTACAAGGCCTTTTTGTTCTTTATTTAACTTTTCTATCTCGCCCTTGATGATTTCAGATTGGTTGCTCTGAATATAAAGCATCAGGCCTCCGACTAATAAAGTTGGAATTAAAATTAGTACTATAAAAATTCGTTTCCAGGTTCTTTTAAGCTTCAAAGTAGACCTATTCATAGTTAGGAGAATGTTTGTTCTTCAAAGTAACGAATTAGTATGAAAAATCTTATTCTAGAACTTGATCTAGTTCTAGATTCAACCGTTTTTGTTGATCAAAAATTTATCCATTATTTCTGCTTAAGACAATGATTGACCTAATAGACTTGGTAAATCAGATAGTTGTGGCCCTAATTTACAACGGTAAGCAACTAGTTATTATAAGTATACCTTAATGATTCCAAGAGATAGTTTTTTAGTTAAACACTGCCTTTAAAAATTCTGAGAAAATTCGATTAGATAAGCATTCACGCTCAACTATCCTTACAAATCTTTATAAAACATCTTTATTTCATTCAAAACAAGGTCGACCTTATCATCCAATTCGCTTGCTCCATCTAAACTTAAAACCTTACAGTTAAGCAGTTTCATCCAATTAGTATGAACTACCAAAGAGCGACCTTGAAAATTAGGATCTTCATATTGGTTTGCCCATTCCAAAAACGCATTCGAATTCTTTTGGATTTTTCGGTCGGTAAAAAGCAGATCACCGTAGCGTTCAATTTCACGTTTTTCCAATCTTTTCATCCTTTCGGCATTATTCAATCGTATAAAAAATACAAAATCAAATACTGTTTCCCATTCCTTTCCCCAACTTACCATTGAACCACTTAAGACTATATTCTTAAACTTTCTAAAGTCAATCCTAAGATTCTTATTACGTTCTATTAAAGGTATTTTTATTTGATAAGGTGGCGTGGTTTTCTTCCAATAATAATCATCAAGGTCCAAGTGCTTGAAATCGGTTCGTTCAGCAACTTCTTTTGCTAGAGTGGTAGTTCCAGCCCCAGAGGCACCAAATATCAAAATCTTCATTTTAACTAATATAAGTAATGTAAATTTAAAAACAGGAAATGAGCAAAGCCATACCATTTCCAAACTGTATCTCTGGTTTTTTCTTTTATAGTTTCTAAGAAATTATTACTTCCTTTTAACTATTTTTCAATAAGCTTTTGACATGAGTATAGATCTTGATTCCAATAATGCCTCCCACTACTGGCGGCAATATTTCTTAAACTTCAGACCCCTCTTTAGTGATCTTTTTCTCTTTCTTTGACTAAATTTATTGTCCTTCAGTACTATTGACCTGTGTATCATTTTGTTCAGCTTCACAGGCACCTTGGCTTCCTTTACAACTTGGACAAAAGGAATAACTTGTGACTAACCTCAAGCCTTTTTCAGATTCATCCATTAATTCGTTTTTAATAGCCTCTTTCCGTTTTTTGCTAAGTTTAGCATTTTGGAAATGCTGATCAAGGTAATCTTTTACAACCTTCATCATTTCTTCCTTTCCGGCTTCCCCCATGCTTTTCACTTTTTTCAGATCTTCCACATGACCAATCATTTCATTTTCTCGGGTAAAACCACTGTGCGCATTGAAAGCCTTTCTAACATTTATACAAACATTACATTTGCCTATAAAAAAGCGATCCTTAGCTGCCACTTCCAAAGCTAGTTCTCTTGTGATTTTATCACGCTTTAGACCTTCAGCAATGGCATCGTGTAAGAAAATCTCCATACTTACTGCTTCAGCAGCTTTGTACTTTAATGTTCCTTTAGGAGCAGTACAAGCAGAGAGGAAAATTATAGCTAGAAATAAAAGGGATCTTAAATGCATAGTTTGATTTTTATAATTAGCAATCGGAGCTTATCCTAAGCCGTAAACAACTCCTTCGACAAGGAAACACAACAACGCTAATGCTCTGTCCTAACTTTTAATCTTTCGCCTTTTTTCCAAGTAAATGCTTATTATTTTACATTAAAGAAGATGTAAGTAAGGAAGCTATTCAGCATTCCTATACTGGTTCAGAAAAAACGATCCTCTTCATATAATCGACATTAAAAGATCTTCCTTAATAACCAATAAAACAATCTATCTGATTACTCTACATTGAGAT
>JBELIG010000022.1:0-24610 GCA_042091035.1 Sphingobacteriales bacterium
ATAGACTCTTTTTGGAAGATTTTCAAAACTCCAGATTCAATTTTCAGGAGATTAATGAAAATAATCCATGGTTTTTGTACTTTTGACCCTTTATTGTGGGATTTGTTCGATCCGATCCTAAATTTAGAAACTTAATAGACATTTTGATAAATGCGTACTAAACTATCACATTTCAATTTTGAATTGCCCAAAGAATTAATTGCTCAGTATCCTGCAGAGAACAGAGATGAAAGCCGATTAATGGTGGTGCATAGAGATACAGGGAAGATCGAGCACAAGATCTTTAAAGAAGTAATTGAGTATTTTGATGAAGATGACACATTTATCTTTAATAATACGAAGGTATTCCCTGCAAGACTATACGGTAAAAAAGAGAAAACAGGTGCTAATATCGAAGTATTCCTTTTAAGAGAACTAAAAAAGGAAACTAGACTTTGGGATGTACTTGTAGACCCAGCAAGAAAGATTCGTGTTGGTAATAAACTCTACTTCAGCGATGATGAAGGAAACGACCTTCTTATAGCAGAGGTTGTTGACAATACAACATCAAGAGGACGAACAATTCGTTTTCTATATGATGGCACAGATGAGGAATTCCACCAGGAGCTTTCAAAGCTAGGAAATACACCTCTACCGAAATATATAGAGCGTCCAAAGAAGAATATCATCGGAGTTCCTCAACCTGAAATTGATCTATCTCAATTCCAACCTCCTTATTCAAATATGGACTTGGCAGACTTTGACAGAGAGCGTTACCAAACTGTATATGCTAAGAACCCAGGTGCAGTTGCTGCTCCGACTGCAGGACTACACTTTAGCAGGGAACTTCTAAAGCGCTTTGAACTCAAAGGTATCAATCAAGCAGAAGTTACACTTCACGTTGGACTTGGAACATTTAGAGGGATTGAAGTAGAAGATCTTTCTAAGCATAAAATGGATGCAGAATACTACAACATAGAGGAAGATGCTGCAGCTATGGTCAACAATGCAATAACAAACAAGAAAAGAATCTGTGGAGTAGGAACGACATCAATGAGAACCATTGAGTCTGCCGTATCTGCAAATACAACGCTGAAGTCTTCTGAGGGCTGGACGAACCTTTTCATCTATCCTCCTTACGAATTTCAGATAGCAAACTGTATGATCACTAATTTCCACTTGCCAAAATCAAGCTTAGTTATTATGACTGCGGCATTTGGTGGTTCAGAATTGATCATGGAAGCTTATCAGCAAGCCGTGAAAGAAAAATACAGATTCTACAGCTACGGAGATGCTATGTTGATCCTATAATAAAAAGGAATTGAATAGTTATTCACTCATAGAATTACAGCGCTTTATTCAGCGAGTGCTTGCTCTAAATTTTGAGCAGGCATTCTGGATTAAAGCGGAGATAGGACAGGCCTCTCTTTCGAGAGGTCATTTTTTTCTCCAGCTTATTCAAAAAGCAGAAGACAGCGATGATATTATTGCTGAATCTAGGGCCAACCTGTGGAGCAGACAAATGCGCCAAATCCAAGATAAAACAGGCAAACAACTTCCTCTCGACCAATTACTAAAAACAGGCAATGAGGTTGAGATATTAGTTGAGGTACAGCATCATGAAAGATATGGTCTAAGTCTTAACATACTCGACCTAAATCCCGCCTTTAGCCTTGGTCAATTAGCACAGCAGAAACAAGAAACGCTAGATCGACTGATAAAAGATAAACTGCTTAATAAAAACAAAAACCAAAGACCACCAGCTATTATACAAAATATAGCGGTCCTGAGCTCTCCCAATGCAGCAGGTCTTGCAGATTTTAAAAATCAATTGATCAATAACAGCTATGGTTACCGATTCAATATGGAGCTATACCCTGTTGCTGTCCAAGGACAACATGCAAGTCGTGAGATCATTCAAGCACTTAAGCAAATACAAGGAGCACTCTACAAACCAGAACTTATAATAATTCTTCGAGGTGGAGGATCGAAATTGGACTTGGCAGCCTTTGACGCACTAGATCTATGCATGACTGTTGCTCAGTGCAATCTGCCTGTACTCGCTGCAGTAGGCCATGAGACAGATGAATCTGTGCTAGACCTTGTTGCTTACGATAATGTAAAGACTCCAACTGCTGCTGCAGATTTCTTAATTGAACGATGTATTTTATTTGAATCCCAATTGAATCAAATAGAAAAACAACTTTCAATACATACTCAACAGGCTTTAAACTTGAGAGAACTAGAAATCAATCAACTGAAAGAATCCATAAAGCATGCAGCAATTAATACTATTCAAAGTAAACGGTTCCTAATAGAGCAGCTTGGCACAAACATCATTTCCAAGTCAAGATTAAATCTACAAGCTAAAAAATTACAGTTATTGAATCTTGAGAAAGCCCTTCAAACAACAAATCCTGAACTTGCCCTTGAAAAAGGATTCACCCTAACTACCAATGACGAAGGAAGGATTGTACGGTCTATTGATCAACTTAAAAACGGTGGAAAAATGGTACATTATTTCAGGGACGGAATCGTCGATTCAGTAATTACAAAAATTTCAAAAAAATGAGTGAGAACATCAATTACGAAGAAGCACTTGAGGAATTAAAAGAAATATTAATAGAGGTTCAAAATCCTGACATTGAACTCCATATACTTGAAGCAAAAATGAAACGGGCAAAAGTTCTTATGGAACAATGCAAGCATAAATTAAAGACAATAGAAGAATCTATAAACTAAAAAAGGAGCAATATAATTGCTCCTTTTTTAGTATTTCAATTCAAGTTCTGTTACTGAACAATCAGTTTTCTAACAGCTGAACCTCTAGGCGTATTTAAACGAACAAAGTATAAACCTGCACTAAGGATTTCATCCGTTAATTCAAGTGTATTTTGACCCGCCTCTAAGCTTGTATTTCTTGAACTAAGAACCTTACCAGACACAGATAAAAGCTCCATTACAACGTCTGTTGTTGTCTCCATTTCTGCCTGAACCATAACTGCAGTTCCACTTTGAACTGGATTTGGAAATACAGACCAGTCAAGATCTAAGGCCAAGGTATTGACACTAGTATTCAATCCTGTCTTAAAAGAACTCGTAAACTCAAGATCAGTAGTACAAGTTACGTAATCGTTAAAAGGACGAATACGCACATAATAGGTTTTGTTTGGAGCTAAAAGATCAGAATCAATCCACATAGAATTTCCATTCTTAATACCATAAAAGGTAGTCGTAAGGAAAAGGAAATTATCTGAAATTTCTATCAATGACCTTGTAGCACCACTTGGAAGGTTCCAGGACATTTCAAAATTATTATAAAAAGATAATTCTTCATTATCTGCTGGATAATTAAAAGATCCCTCCCCTGTTATTTCTGTTGCAACTGGAGTCCAGTTAACTGCTAGTACATTTTGTCGTATGTCTAAATCAGCATTTACAAGTGCCATCTGACCATCAGAAAAATTGTAGTCATTAGCACACTGTAAGAAATACCCCATGAAGTTATTTTCATCTGGGTTCAAAAGAATACCATTTGGATCCATTGCTCCACCAGTGTAATTACAATTGTTCCAACCAAATCCTAAATTATAATCAGCTGGAGTATCACAAAGAAAGTCTCCAGAATTTTCACAATTCGAGCCATTTGCCAACTCAATAGGAACAGACGGATTTGAAGGAGATGATGTTATACTTACAGGGTTTCCGTGCAAGGATGCATCCCATGGATCAGAATCCCAACCATTGTGTGGATGGTTAAGACTTAAGTAATGCCCAAGTTCATGAGGAAAAGTCTCACTAGAATAATTGATCTCAGAAGTTTTTATTACAATCCAATCCTTACTCGGATTATAGTGCCCTAGTGTTACTCCCAAGCCTCCACCCGGAGTATCTGCTTTTTTACCTATAAGAACATCTACAGCAGTAATTTCACGGTAAGGGTTAACAAACAATTCATTTGCTATACCTGGATTTTCGTAAAAAGCATCATTGTATATATACTTGATTCCACCAAAAAGATAGAATTGAATATTACCAACTGCATACACTTCATTCAAGCGACAAAGCATATCTAAAACACTCTCTGCAGATGCTGCCACCTGACTTTTATTTGTTTTACCCCCTACCAAAAAGTTGATAGGTACATATCTTACCATAGGATTACGATTCCCACTAAGATGTTTTTCATAATTCTTTTTATTAGAAAGCGTTCTTTCCATAAATTCATCCGTAGCAATAAATCCACAATTCCCTGCAAACTGCGCATATGATTGGAAGGAAGACACAAATAAAAAGGCTAATAGTAATACTTTTTTCATAATCGAATTGTAATTAAATATTTAGGAACCTTTACCGATTCTAAGAGGTTAGAACCAAAAGATTGCTAAGGAAATTTTAGACGATATATCTTTTACGATAACGTTATATTGTACCAAATTTAGCTTAATTCAGTCAATATTCTTAAAAAATTGCGGATTCATGGCGAATAATGGCAGAAATATATAAGCGCAAGGCTAGATCTTCTTTTTTTTCTTTATCTAAATCAGTAACTTCGCAAAAAATTTAACAAACATTACAACTTAATATAAGATATGGCAAAAGTAACTGTAGTTGGTGCAGGAAATGTAGGTGCAACGTGTGCTAATGTTCTAGCGCATAAAGACATCGTTAAAGAAGTTGTTCTTCTAGATATTAAAGGAGACGTGGCAAAAGGTAAAGCCCTGGATACATGGCAACAAGCTCCAATCGACTATTATAGTACATCTGTAGTTGGTACAGATGACTATGCTGATACGGCAGGATCTGACATCGTTGTAATAACAGCAGGTATTCCTCGTCGTCCTGGAATGAGTCGTGATGACTTAATTTCAACCAATGCAAAGATTGTAAAGACTGTTACTGAGAATATTGTCAAGCACTCAGAAAACCCAATTATCATAGTTGTATCTAATCCACTAGATGTTATGACGCTAGCCGCTTTTGAGGCTTCTGGTCTTGATAAATCTAGAGTTTTTGGTATGGCAGGTATTCTTGACACTGCTCGTTACAGAGCATTTTTGGCAACAGCACTTGATGTTTCACCAAAAGAAATACAGGCAGTACTTATGGGTGGACATGGTGACACCATGGTCCCTCTACCAAGATATACAACTGTGGCAGGTATTCCTGTTACGGAATTGATTGATGCTGAAGCTTTGGACGCAATAGTAGAGCGTACGAAGAAAGGAGGAGGTGAACTTGTACAATTAATGGGCACATCAGCTTGGTATGCACCAGGTGCTGCTGCAGCTCAAATGGTAGAAGCGATCGTTAAAGATGAGAACAGAATCTTCCCTTGTTGTGCACTCCTTGAAGGAGAATATGGCCTGAATGATATATTCTTAGGGGTTCCTGTTAAACTTGGTAAGAACGGAATCAATCAGTTGATTGAACTGCAGCTTAACGAAAGTGAAAAAGCACTACTTGCAAGTTCAGCAAGTCATGTGAATTCAGTAATTGAAGTATTCAAAGGAATGGAAATCTAATTAGTTTCCTGAAAATTATACAAAAGAGAGGGATGACAAAAAATTGTCATTCCTCTTTTTTTTTACCCCCTCTGCTAATTTGCTGTCAATAAAAGCTTAGATTTAGTCATAAAATTTATGCTTATGAAGTTTATTTCTACAAAAAAAATATCAAAATCCTATATGATTTTGTTAAGCTTGCCCTTATGTATGTTCCTCCTGTCAAATTCAGGTGGTAGAGCGAGCCAAGCCTCAGAAGGTAACACAGGATCTCCAGGAGACACAGACGCATTCAACAAGACTTGTTTATCCTGTCATGGATCAAATATTCAATTAACGAATACAATTATGGTTACTGATGCCAATGGCAGTGCGGTAACGTCCTATTCACCAGGAGAAACTTATTCAGTTACTGTAACGCTAAGTTCTACCGGAAACCCATCCTCATATGGATTCCAACTCGTAAGTGAACTTGAAAACATGCAGACGAGCAATGGTTTTACCAATCCTTCATCAAATGCTAAACTAGTAACAGTCGGAGGAAGCAGACAATATGTTGAACAGAATGGACCTAGTGCTTCAAACGAATTCACAGTTGAATGGACTGCTCCAGCTGATGATCAAGGTACTATTACCTTCTACTCTGCAGGTATCGGCGCGAATGGGAATAGTATGAGCTCAGGAGATGGCGGTGCTACAGCAAATTTTGCACTCACTCCTTCGGCTACATCTAACAATGAGGTATCAGCTACAGTGGTAAATGTATATCCAAATCCAAGTTCGGACTTTATCCAGATTGATGCAGAGGAAGTTAAAAATCTTCAAATCTTTGCATCTAATGGTCAACTAATCCAGAGCAACAAAGAACTTTCGGGTAATGAAATTAATATTTCGAACCTAGATAATGGATTGTATTTCATACAATTTGAAGCTGATAACAAATTCTTCACTTCGAAATTTGTTAAAAACTAAAACACTAATCCATTCGGTATGTTATATAAACGCAAGTATAAATAATATATGAAAGCGTGGAACTTTAAGACATATCAAAAAAAAACTGGCGAGGATCTCTTTAATGAGCTTCTTCGCCTATTTCAAGATCTCTTGATCCACACCTCTGGTGACGTGGATGAAGCCATCTCTTGGCTAACCGAGCTTGATAAGCACTACAAACTAACAAGTCCAGAATATGGAATTTCTGACTTCTTAGAGGATCTAGTTGAAAAAGGTTATCTGCGGCAAAACGATCCCAATTCCAATGGAGATATTCCCCTAAGCCCAACACCTAAGATGGATATGTCTCTGCAGAAATTTGCCATGAAGGAGCTTTTTGGAAAAATCAAGAAAGGACAACATGGGAAACACAACTCTAAATTTTCTGGAAGTGGTGACCAGCAATCCAACGACCTCAAACCTTTTGAATTCGGAGACCAACTGGATAAGATTGCATTTTCAGAATCGATTCACAACGCCTATGTAAATCACGGAATAGATGATTTCCAATTGAACCAAGAAGACCTAGAGGTACACGATACGATCTATCAAAGTAATATGAGCACTATATTGATGATAGACATATCTCATTCCATGATATTGTATGGTGAAGACCGTATTACGCCTGCAAAAAAGGTAGCTATGGCTTTAGCCCAATACATAACTACCCAGTTTCCAAAAGATAGCCTTGATATTATAACCTTTGGTAATGATGCGCAACAAGTAAAAATAAAAGACCTACCCTATTTACAAGTGGGTCCATTCCACACCAATACTGTTGCCGGCCTTGAAATGGCAATGGATCTCCTAAAGAAAAAACGAAATCCTAATAAGCAGATATTCATGATTACAGATGGGAAACCTACCTGTATTAAAAAAGGAAAAAAATACTACAAGAACAGTTGGGGATTAGATAAACAAATCATTACCCGTACGCTCAACCTAGCAGGTAAATGCCGTAAACTGGATATTCCTATCACTACATTTATGATCGCAAAAGATCCATTCCTTGTGCAGTTTGTTGAACAATTTACAGAAGTAAATAAAGGAAAGGCATTCTTCTCTGGTATAGATGGCCTTGGAGATTTTGTTTTCAACAACTACAAAATGAATAGAAAAAACCGAAAAAGATAAAGCACTTCAGCACTATATTTGCAAATACATCGTTTAAGGCTTGAAAAAACGTAAATTTGTATCAATATCAATTCGGCTTAAATGAAAAATATCATTTCGTGTTTCTTTGCATTCTTATGCATAATACAGACTGCTAAGGCGCAAAATATCAGTCAGGAAGACCTTGTCCAAATACAAGCTATTGAAGATTCCTTGATGGTATATTCGCATCTGATAATGAACGATTCGATTGAAGAACATCGTTTTGCATCCACGAAATTATTTATTCCAATGCTCGTAAAAGCATTGAAGCATGAAAACTCATTCCAATATGATTTCAAAAAATTACAGCATGTAAGTATTCAATACCCCCAAGACTCAACCTTCCGGGTATTTACTTTCCATCTCTTCGTCAATGATAATGAATACCATTACTTTGGTGCTATCCAAAAAAACACGGAGGAACTGAATCTTTTACCACTCGTAGATCGTAAAAAAGAGCTTTCAGATCTAGAGTATCAACAGACTACGAATAGGGCTTGGTATGGAGCTGTGTATTATAATATCGTTGGATTTGATAGCCCGGAAGGTAGAAAGTACCTTCTTTTCGGATACGATGGCCATTCCTTCTTCAACCGAAGAAAAGTGATTGATGTAATCAGTTTCGAAGGCAATCAGGCTGTATTTGGTCATCCAGTTTTTGTAAAACGATCCAATGGCCAAATCACCGAAGAAAAGAAACGGATTTTAGTTGAGTTCTCCGCTCGTTCATCTGTTAAAGTAAACTATGACCTAATCCAAGAGGCTGTGGTGTTTGACAACCTAATATCTATTGGACCCCTAGGACCAAACGAAAAAGACTCTTTTGTTCCTGATGGATCCTATCAGGGGTATCAATTAAAAGAAGGTATATGGGAACATATTCCAAAAATGTTCTGCGATTGTCCTTTGGAAGATGGAGGAGCACCAAGACCTGATCCAGTATTGGACAACAATTCTAAGAAAGATCTATTCGGAAATGATTAAAGAAAGGCACATCGAGGTTGTAAAACAGGCTAGGCTATTACTTTCTGGAGAGCCTTCAGAGTCTATAGAATACCTCTGGATTGCATGCCATGGATATGGTCAAAATGTGGATCGATTTATTCAAAAATTCAGAGACCTCGATGATAAACATCTCGTTATTTGCCCCGAAGGATTATCAAGATTCTACAGTAAAGGATTAACTGGAGAGGTTGCAGCTTCATGGATGACGAAACGAGATCGACTTAAAGAAATTGAAGATCATTCCAATTATATTCAGCAAGTTTACGAGTATTATTCAGACAAATGCCCGAATGCAAAAATAATCTTATTTGGTTTTTCTCAGGGAACAGCAACTATCTGCAGATGGTATGACAAAGCTCAGCCCAAAGCTGACTTTTTGATCATGTGGGCTGGTTCTATACCTCAGGACTTAGAAGCAAAGCCTTCTAATAATCCATTTAAAGATATTTCGCTTCATTTTGTTTATGGAACTGAAGATCAATACATCGATGCTGAAAACCTAAAGAAACTGTACAGTATTTTTGAAGCATATGGATTTGACCACATCAAGAAACATCGCTTTGAAGGCAAGCACACAGTTGATCGACCAAGTCTTATAAAACTTGTTGAATCAGAGATTACTTCTTAATGCATTCGGTCACCTCTAAGTTCCATGTCTCCTAATAGATCAGCCTCAAATGCTAACATCTCTTTCCATGTCTCCTGGGCAAGCTCTTCGGTGAAATATTGTTTGGCAAGTTTTAAAAAGAGTTTATAGTGCCCTGCTTCGGATACCATAAATCTATGGTAGAATTCTTTTAGTTCATCCTCTGATATGTGCAGAGACAATAGTCTAAAACGCTCACAAGATCTTGCCTCTATCATTGCAAAGATTATCAGCTCATGCAAAAGCTTCTCCTCTCTATTATTCGCACGTTTCATAAAATCTCTAAGGCGGTTCACATATTGATCTTTGCGTTGTCGACCTAATTTCATGCCTCGCTTAGTCATCTCAGCAACAACTAATCGAAAATGTCCCCACTCTTCTGTAACAATGGGCATGAGCTCCTGAACGAGCTCTACATACTCAGGATATCGTTGAATCAATGATATGCAAGAAGTTGTTGCCTTCTGTTCACAATAAGCATGATCCGATAAAATCTCCTCTAAGTCAAACTCTGCTAAATTGACCCATCTAGGATCTGTTGCTAGTTCAATACCTAAAACCCGTTTTCCTTTTTCGACGGTTTCCATGAATACTATTTAAGACAATTAAATTGATTGATAAAGAAATCTACATTTAGGATATCATAATCCTCATATCCAGTTTTCCAAACGATCCTGGCTCTATCGACCTCTGATCTTCTAAGGACTTTAAGTTCTCCCTTCGAGATTGGATATTGGCCTCTAAAGGTATAAACATTATTGATATCATTATAATGCCCCTCATCGCCTAAAGAACAAACCAATCGTATTTGATCATCATCGAAGGTTTTTAATGTGAGTATAGAACTTCTTCCAATTCCACCATAGGAGTTCTTAGCATTTGGAGACTTTATCTTTACCTCCAAAAGCAAAAAAACCTTGCCGCCTCCAAGCTCTGTAATAGAAGCCGTACAATTTATCATATCGTCTTCTGTAAAGTAGGCTCGCAGATTTTCAGGTGTAAAGCTAAAGAGAAAATCGGGCTCCATGGTCCTCCGGAATTTTCCTGTAATAGGGTCTGTACCCTCAAAGGCAAACTGACAATTACCGGAACTGAAACTATTATCCTCTTTATCTATTTTTTGATCAAGCTCACTTTTAATTTGAACCTGATCTTCAAAAATAATTTCTTGATTTATTAGTGTTTTTAAGGATTCTTTTGTCTCAAGGTAGGTCTGATAAAGTTCAGCACGCTCTACTTTTTCTACCTCTTGCATTGCATTAGTAAGTGCGACAAGCTGTTCAGCCAAGTCGAGCCTGTTCAAATTTAGTGACTCAGTAAGATCTGCCTTATAAAGCTGTCTATTGAGTATCCCTAATTCTTTGTTCGTTAATACAACAAGTCCATCTAAATGTTCCTGCTGCTTTTGGCGCAATGATTTATATTTATCACCTTCCACATCAATGCGTTCCAATAAACTTCTTCGTATTATGAGTGCTTCTTCACTCAATTCTACTAAGTATTGAAAGGTATTATCACTGATTGTAGAAGCTTTCTGTTTGTCTTTAGCACCTGCCACATTAGAGTTAGCAACAGGATTCGCCCCAAAAGGATCAACTTTTGATTTTTTACTAAAATACTTCCAGCTTCCATCAGGATAAACAATAATCTTCTCGCCTTTTGCATTCGTTCTAATCTCTTGAGCTTTTAGATCCGAAAGCCCAAAACTCAGTAGCATTAAAACTATCAACTTAAAAATGAATAATGTTCTCATAATATAGTGTGTAGTTGACCAATAAGAATAGTCCCTTTGACCTTAAAACACATGTATCGAATGTTTAATTTGCCTCCTGTGATGCAAAAAGTAATCATTTTAGCTCAAAATCAACTAGATGGGCAAATATATTACATTTGAGACCTCCGTTCTTCATCAATATTAGATACACTTGATGTTCTTACGTTAACAAAATTCCTATTATTGCTTGCTTTAGATAAAAAGCTCTTTTATTTAAATCAAAATTAACACATCTTTAGGTAATATGTTCGATATCGGTTTCATTGATATAAGGATTTGGGATATCCTAGACGTTCTAATCGTTGGATACTTAATCTTTCGGATATACAACCTATTAAAAGGAAGTATTGCCTTCAATATATTTATTGGGGTGGTCACGCTATACCTTTTATGGGCGCTTGTTGGTCAACTAGAGATGGAGTTATTATCTGTACTTCTTGATCAATTGGTAAGTGTAGGTGTAATCGTGTTGATAATAATATTCCAACCTGAGGTTCGTCGTTTTCTATTACTCGTTGGACGATCCACACTGAACCAAAGACCAAATTTTCTTCAGCGAATACTCGATAGGAATTTTCAACCTGTAGAGAGTAAAGAAGAAACCCTCGAAATTATTAAAAAGAGTCTGCTGAACTTTCAAAAAACGAAGACAGGTGCTCTTATTGTACTTTCGGGAGGAATGGACACAGATACTATCATTCCTACTGGTGTACAAGTGAATGCAATCCTAAGTCAAGCACTTCTTGAAAGTATATTTATAAAAAATGCGCCCTTGCATGATGGTGCAGTTATAATAAGTGGAAATAAAATAATAGCAGCAAGCTGTATTCTGCCACTTACGGCAGAAACAAATTTACCCTATCAAGTTGGTCTAAGACATCGAGCTGCAGTGGGTGTAACAGAAAGACTAGCCGTTTCCGCTTTTATAGTTTCAGAAGAAACTGGGACAATTAGCTACGCTAATTCGGGTAAGTTAGTCAGAGGAGTGAAAGAAAACGACCTTATGGCCCTTCTAAAAAAGTATAATCAATAGTCCTTTTATACATTGAATTGGAAATCACTATATTTGCAGGAGCTCATCGATAAAGACTGAGATTTTTGAATAATATAGTATTAAGACAATATGCAAAAAACGCAAAATTTCATTAATGACAACAAGGATAAGTTTCTAAATGAACTCCTTGATTTATTGAAAATACCTTCTGTAAGCGCCGATCCTGCCTATGCTGGTGATGTTAGAAAAACTGCAGAATTCGTAGCGAATAGCCTAAACGATGCTGGAGCAGACAAGGTAGAGATCTTTGAAACCAAAGGTCACCCTATTGTTTACGGAGAAAAAATGGTGGATCCAAGCCTACCAACTGTATTGGTATATGGACACTACGATGTTCAACCACCAGATCCAGTAGAACTTTGGGACTCTCCTCCTTTTGAGCCTGTAATCAAGAAGACAGAGCTGCATCCTGAAGGCGCTATATTTGCTAGAGGTGCCTGCGATGATAAAGGACAAATGTTTATGCATGTAAAAGCATTCGAGGCAATGCATAAAAGTGGAGAGCTTGCATGTAATGTTAAGTTCATGATCGAAGGTGAAGAGGAAGTTGGATCGGATAATCTAGGCTTATTCTGTGAAGAAAAGAAAGATATGCTATCCTGTGATGTAGTTCTTATCTCGGACACATCGATTATTGCAAATGATACACCTTCAATTTCTGTTGGACTAAGAGGTCTGAGCTATGTAGAAGTAGAGGTTGTAGGACCTAACAAGGACCTTCACTCTGGTGTATACGGAGGAGCAGTTGCAAATCCAATTAATATCTTATCCAAGATGATTGCGTCAATGACGGATGAGAATAATCACATCACCATCCCAGGTTTTTACGACAAAGTAGAGGTCCTAAGTGATGCTGAACGTGAGGCAATGAACAAAGCACCATTCAGTCTTGACGCCTATAAGAAGGCATTGAATGTAGATGCTGTTCATGGTGAAAAAGGATATACTACTCTTGAGCGTGCTTCGATAAGACCGACACTTGATGTGAATGGAATCTGGGGAGGTTATATTGGAGAAGGTGCAAAGACTGTACTTCCTTCAAAAGCATTTGCTAAAATCTCTATGAGACTTGTTCCGAATCAAACTTCTGACGAAATCACAGAGATATTCAAAAATCACTTCCAGTCTATTGCTCCAGATAGCGTTAAAGTAGAAGTACGACCGCACCATGGTGGAGAACCTGTTGTGATACCTACTGATACCCCTGAATACCTGGCTGCAGCAAAAGCTATGGTGGATACTTTCGGCAAGGAACCAATTCCTCAGAGAGGTGGAGGATCTATTCCGATCGTTGCACTTTTTGAAAATGTTCTTAGCGTAAAAACAGTGATGATGGGATTTGGTCTGGATTCAGATGACATCCACTCTCCGAATGAGCATTACGGACTGTTTAATTATTATAAGGGAATCGAGACAATACCGCATTTCTATAAGCATTACGCAGATTTGAAAAAATAAAAAAAAGGGATCCAAATGGATCCCTTTTTTTATATCATTGTCACATTATAAATATTGATTTGACCAATATTTTTAGCATTCACACTCCGTGAATCTGTATAATTAAACTTTTCTCCAAGCAGATATTTTGTACTTTCCGAAATATTAACGGTGTTAATAGATCCATTTGATTCTACCCTCGAAGCTGTATTTACTGTATCCCCCCAGATATCATAAGCATATTTCTTCTCTCCTACTACTCCAGCAATTACATCGCCTGAATGTATACCTATTCGTCCTTCAAAATAAGGCCTGTTCTTCTTTTGAGCCAGAATAGCTTCATTCTTTATAAACCTGTTTATCTCAAGTGCAGCCTGCACCAACTTCGCTGCTTGCTCTCGCTTGTATTTTTTTCGATCGCCCTTATTAGGGTGAATACCTGCAGCACACATATAAGCATCCCCAATGGTTTTGATCTTTTCGAGTCCATATTTATTTACAATGATATCATCAAAGCGCTTAAAATATGTATTCAATAACTGAACGACCTCTTTAGGCTCGTCTCGCTTCTCCTTTGCGAAGGCACTGAATCCTTTGAAATCTAGAAACAATACAGATACATCGGAATGTTTCTCAGCAATGATATCTGCATCTTTATTCACCGTCTTACCTTTAAGCGTTTCTATAATGTGTTTCGGCAATATATTACCTAGCAAGGCATCTGATTTCTTCTTTTCTCGTTTTATCCTTTTATTCAATCGAACCGTTACAATGAGGATTACTAAAAACAAATTGGCGGCAGTTATAGCGCCCAAAATACCCACTCTAAGTTTCTCCTTTTCTACTTCCTGCATCTCATTGATCGCCTCTACTTCCTTTAGCTCCGCACTAACTGCGATTAGCTCCAAGGAATCCTTCTCCACCTTACCATTCAAACGTTCATTGATCAGCTGCTCCTGGGCCAACAATGCTGCTCTTTTTGCTTGCTCAAAACTCATAGTATCAATCTCAGCTGCAGCCACTGCCAGCTCCACCTCGTACATGCCTGCTAGCTTATCGATTTCAGCTTGGTGCTCTTGCTTAAGCTTTGCCTCCTTTTCTTTTAATCGACTCCCTAACTTCCTGTATTCTTTAACTTTATCTATTGCGTAGGTTCTCTGTTTCACAGGAGTTTCTTCAGAGTTTCCATCTGGATTATCCGCTAAATTCTCATTTTCAGGACTTGGATTAACCTTTTTATCTAAGTCAGCTATAGCTGCATTCAGTTGACTGCGTTCAGAAGAACTCAAATTAATTATCGCATATCGTTTCAACAGTTTTAGCGCCTCCAACTTCTTAGCATCGCTACTTGTATTCTTTGCTGCATCCCTGAAATATTTAGCAGCACTCCTTCGGTAAGATTTCTTTGCATTTACAGAACCGCCTTTCTTCACTATAGCCTTACCCCAGTTGATATAGGAATCTGCCAACAATTCATCATTCCCAACATTTTTTGCAATTCGCCAAGCTTCCTCTGCATACTCGGTCGCTTTACTGTACTTCCGCTTTGCATAATAGGCCTCTGAAGCCTTGTTTGCGAGAATCACAAACTCCTCCCCGCTTTTTCCTTCCAATTGATTAACAATGGACTCTGGACTTTGAGCAAAAAGATCGCAGGTGAATAGTGCTAAGAACAGTGTGGCGCTGATAAGCTTAAATAAGGTTTTCATTTTAATTTGTTGTATAGTTTTCACGTGACTCATTGACCTTAAAATAAAAAATGTAACAATACTATTGAGAATAAATTATACTTTATATTTGGTTCGATAACATAAAAAAATACTATATAACATAATTATGCCATACATCAATCACATTGACTACGAAAATTCTGAAGGTGAGCTAAGAGAAATATACGATGGACTCATTGATTCTAGAGGAAAACTAGCAAATATCCATACAATACAAAGTTTACACCCAAAGAGTATCACTGCTCATATGAAGTTGTATATGGAATTAATGTTCGGAAAAAGCCCACTAAAGAGATATCAAAGAGAATTACTTGGAGTTATAGTTTCTAAATCAAACAAGTGCAACTATTGCGTACAACATCATGCTGAAGCCCTTAACTTCTTCTGGAAGGATCAAGCGCGTATCAAACAATTGAACCAAGACCCTAAAAGTGCTAGTTTAAAAGAAGTTGATATGCTTCTAGTGCAAATGGCCAAGCAACTTACGGAGGACCCCGCCTATCCGGGTAAAGAAGCGCTCTTGAATAAATTGAGAAGTGAAGGATTGGATGATCGGGCAATCCTGGATGCTACACTTATCATAGCCTATTTCAACTTCGTAAACAGAATCGTTCTGAATACAGGTCTAGACCTTGAGCATAATCCTAGTGGTTATAAATATGAATAGCTCCATTACTTTCAAGATCTTTTCAAAATCCTTTAACAGTCGAAATTCTTATATTATTTTTTGCTGTAAACTAATTGAACGAATTAAGACCCCTTGAATTGAACTGTGCTCTGCCTTAATTGGTTGAATTGAAAGTAAAACCATTACCACTAGTTAAATTTTAGAACAAACTAGTTGATAGATTATATATTGAATTGAACAAGAAGTACTACTATGACAGTCGACAAGCCAATGCAAAGACTTTTGAGTTTTATCTCCAGCTACAAGAAACCTCTTGTATTGGCATCGTCAAGCTCCATCGTAAATAAGATTGTTGATCTTATGCCTCCTTTCCTGACTGCATGGCTTATAGATTCTGTTTCTAAACAGCCTCCGCAATGGATCACCAGATATTTTCCAGAAAGCACTATTTGGCATCAGGTAATCATTATTTGCCTTGCACTATTACTTGCCTTCTTCCTTGAAGGCGTTACTGAATGGATATTCAAGCGAAATTTCATGCAGCTTGCTCAGCGAGTGCAGCACGATCTAAGAAATAAGTCCTACTCTAAACTCCAAAAGAAAAAACTTTCCTTTTTCGAATCAGCAAGAACAGGAAATCTACTCTCCATCCTAAACGATGACATCAATCAGCTAGAGCGCTTCCTAAACAACAGTTTTAACGAAATCCTTCAAATCATCACACTTTTCATTTTTGCAGGTTATTCGCTCTTTGAACGGGATGTCGTGCTTGGCCTTGTAGGGATATCTCCTATACCATTCATAGTCTTTGGTTCTTTTTATTACCAAAGAAAGATCTCTCCTTTTTATAAAGAAGTTCGAGAATCTGTAGGGGGATTGAGTAGTAGGCTAGAAAACAATATTTCAGGAATACTAGTAATAAAAAGTTTTGGTACGGAGAAGTATGAAGAGAAAAGAGTAGACGAAAGTTCCCAAGAATACCTCGATGCAAATTACAAAGCAATCAAACTCTCTGCGCTATATGTCCCAGTTATTAGAATGTTCATTGCCTGCGGACTAGCGGCAACCTTAGCACTAGGTGCATATTGGGTAATATATGAACCGGGACGCTTTAGCCTAGGAGGTATTGCCTTTTTTGCCATGATGATCCAAAGAATACTCTGGCCTGTAACTCGACTAGGAAATATTTTTGACGAATTTGAACGTGCAAAAGCTTCTGCCAGAAGAGTATTTGGCCTCTTGGATAATGAGAAGGACATTCAAGTGGATACGGGAACACACCGCGTAGACCAAATCAATGGTGCCTTGAATCTAAAAAATGTTGATTTTTCATATTCAAATGGTGTGCCCATCCTCAATGATATTTCACTAGATATACCAGCGGGTTCAACACTTGGAATAATGGGTGTAACAGGCGCAGGAAAAACAACTTTTATAAAGATCCTTTTGAGACTATACGAGGTAAAGAGTGGTGCTATCAGTTTAGATGGTATAAATATCAAAGATTGGAAACTCGAATCCTTAAGAAAAGCCTTTTCCTTAGTAAGTCAAGAGGTTTATCTTTTTCATGGAAGCATCATTGAAAATCTTCTTTACGGCAACAATGCAAGCAGAGCTGAAGCAATTGAAGCGGCAAAACAAGTAGACCTTCACAGTTTTATCGAAAAACTACCTAATCAATACGATAGTGTAGTTGGAGAACGTGGCATCAAACTATCCGGTGGGCAAAAACAACGGATCAGTATAGCGAGGGCAATACTAAAAGATAGCCCAATACTAATATTGGACGAGGCTACCTCTGCCGTGGATTCAAGAACGGAGCAGATCATTCAAGACCAAATCCAACAGTTATCCAAGAAAAAGACAAGTATCATAATTGCACACAGACTATCTACGATACAAGACGCTGATCAAATTATCATGTTACAACATGGAGATATTAAGGAACAAGGCACTCATGATTCCTTAATGGAACAGGATGGTCATTATGCGAAAATGTTTAGAATGCAGTCCAAGTAATGATTACATATACTTTGTACTGTTCTTTTCTACAAGGATATCTTTCAACTCCTTGATCATTTCGTATTGATGCGGTAAAACCTTTTTGAAGGCTTCTTTAACAGCCACAAAAGCCCCTTTACTCATCATGTCCGGAACCATCCTCTTGATAGTCTTGCGCATGAAAAAGGCATCGTGCTTAAGGATGGATTTAATAGAAGGAATATCATGCCAATCCGCCTCGACAGCATAAGCCTGTTCAAATACTCCGTCTACCTCTTCGACAGGTTCTAATTCTATTGCTTCTTTTGCATGTACGCTAACCGCTTTAGCCTGCTCAGGATTACCTGAAGGCATATGCCAATTCTCTTTGTTCTCCTCATCATTAACAAGAAAGACCTCGAGACCCTCGTTTCCAAGTCTGTAAATCAACAGATTAGCTTTTTCGTCCTTTTGCATAAAATAAGCGTTTAGAATAAATAACAAATCAAAAATAATCAGACTTGAACAGATTCCTAATTTTTTAGACTAAGTTTCTGATATTTTGGGAGTGCAATTCCCTATTTTGGGTTCGAAACCTTGAAAATAATGGAAAAAAACCAAGCACTAGCCGATTACTACTTTAAGAAGATTTCTTCTGTCAATGAATCTAACACATCATTAGAGGAGAAGTTCAATACATACAACAGGCTTTTTGAGCAAATCCTTAATGCCCTCACCTTTGATCTAGATATACACTTTAGCAGTCAGTTTAGTAAAATGGCCTATGTCTTCCAAGAAAAACAGCCAGGAACAGCCCTCCGACGGAAGATCCACCAATTGTGGAAGAACAAAAACAACATGTCGGCAAAGAAAGAAAGTGACATCTTGAATTACATTCAAGTATTAAGTCTTGCTGTTTCAACCTTTTTTGAAGAAAATATCCCCGACTACCTAAACTCAAAATATCCCGACCTAAACAAAATCGCATCTGAGTGGTCCACAGAACCTAAAATAGAGAAACTAGATTTCCAACGAGTTGTAGTAAAGCATTTCAACCCTAAGGAAAATGCTTTCTACGCAATGACTACGGAAGAAGGTAGAATGGTCAAAGTAGATTGTTCTGCTTCGGATATTCAAGGTTATTATCCCGAACAAGCAAAGTACATCCTCAGCCAGCTAAAAGCTCCATATTTTCTTCAACTCATAGAAATACAATTGGAGGGAGATAGTACCCTCCACCCTAAGGCATTCGTCATCGAACCGGACTACCTTTTTGATGTTACTGCTGTTGCAGAATGTTTTAAACCGGAGGAAAATTCTCATTATTTCCATTTACTAAAAAAGCTTACACCCTTCCAATCAAGCGTTCACCTTGTTCTTGGAAATACAGCTAACTATCTATTGGATGAATTGATGGCCAATCCTGAATTGGATTATAAGACGGCAATGAAACAACTCTTCCAACAAAATCCACTACCCTTTTGTAATTTATCCGATGCCGACAATTTGAAACTATTTAAGGATAGCCTTAATCATTTTGTCCGTTTGAGAAATATAGTAAAAGAGAGCTTTCCAAAGAATGGGATTTTAAGGAAGGAAGCTCAATTAGAGCCAACTTTCTACTCCGAAAAATATGGCTTACAGGGACGTTTGGATGTATTACATAAAAACAATGAAACTGCATCTATAGTCGAATTAAAAAGCGGCACTCCATACAGAACAAATAAATATCAGATCAGCATAAATCATTATACCCAGACTCTCCTTTATGATTTGCTTATCCGATCAACCTTTGGTGAAAAAACAGATCCAAAAAATTACGTACTCTATTCAAAAGAAGCCGATAAGAATCTTCGTTTTGCTCCTGCACTTCGATCTATACAGTTTGAAGCACTACAAATGCGAAACCTGCTTTATGGGATCGAAAAACTATTAGCAGATAGCAAAGCAGAAGATATACTGAATTCAACTGCTGCAAAGCTAATTCGAAAAATAAAGCCGACTAACTTTCCGAAGTTCAAGCGAGGATTCACAAGCGATGATATCCGATTTTTCGCTGAAAAATTCACACAAAGCAGTGTTTTAGAACAAAAGTATTTCATCGCTTTTTGTGGATTTATAGCTCGAGAGAATATGCGAGCAAAAATGGGAATTGCAGAAAGTGAAAAAAATAGAGGGCAAGCAAGATTATGGACACTTGGATCAAAGGAAAAGAACCAAAACTTTATGCTATTAAATAGTTTGAAATTACAAGCTATCGATAATTCCTCTAAAAACACTAGCCTTACATTTAGCAGAACAAAGGATACAAATCCACTTGCTAACTTCAGAAAAGGAGATATTGTAATTCTCTACCCAGCAGGGTCCTCCCCTACAAAACAACAATTGTTCAAAGCGAGTTTATTAAAAATTGACTCTAATCAGATTGAAGTCGGGCTAAGAAACAAACAACATAACCTGCAAATTTTTGAGGATGTAAGCCTTTGGAATGCGGAACATGATCATATTGATTCAGGATTCAACCAGATGTATGGAGCACTTTCAACACTCCTAGGTTCGGAACCCGCTAAAAAACAGCTTCTATTAGGTAGTAGAGCACCAGAAAAAATAGCTACTCTAGATTTAAATATAGATTATCCCCTTACAGAGGAACAAAAAGTTATTCTTATTCAAATGCTAAGCAAGCAGGAATATTTCCTACTCTGGGGCCCTCCAGGAACTGGAAAAACCTCTAGGATGCTTCGCTACTTTGTCCAATACATATTAGAAAACACAACAGAAAATATCCTTTTGCTCTCTTATACTAATCGTGCAGTCGATGAAATTAGTGCTGCTATCTTTGAAATTGGGACCTCAGCAAGTGATGTTATGATGCGTATAGGTTCTAAAACAGCTGCATCCTCTACATTTGAAGAAGCATTTCTAACAGAAAAAGTCAAAGGACTAGGGACAAGAATTGCAGTAAAAGATAAAATAAGAACACAGCGTATTGTAGTAGCTACTGTCTCCTCAATTTTGGGTAATCAAGAAATACTAAACATTTTGGATTTTGAGCGAGTACTCATAGACGAGGCCTCTCAAATACCTGAACCTATGCTTATCGGGCTTTTATCCAAGCTTAGAAACCCAATACTTATTGGAGATCACAAGCAATTGCCTGCAGTAGTAGTACAATCTGAAAATCTTAGTAAGGTTGAAGATGAGGATCTACATAAGGTAGGTTTGTATGATATGAGAAATTCATACTTTGAGCGGATGTATAAATTGGCAGTGAAGCATGATTGGTCACATGTAATTGGACAACTTTCTTATCAAGGTCGTATGCATGAATCTATCATGCAGTTCCCTGCAAAAATGTACTATGAGGGTCAACTTTCTATCCTATCTGAATCTGCAGATCCAACACAAAGACAGCGGGCTCAATTAGCATGGAGTAGTCAACAATTGAGCGATTCATTTGACCTTATGTTAAGTAAACAAAGGCTCTGTTTTGTACCTTCAAATATCAATGAACTAGAACCATGGGCAAAGCTCAATCAGGACGAAGCAGAAAAGACAGCGGACATTATTGAAAGCTTTTTGAATTTATATGCATTGAATGATCTGGAGTTTCACTCTGAAAGTATTGGTGTAATAACACCATTCCGTGCTCAAATCGCACAGATCCGAGCATGCCTCCAAGAAAGAAATCTACCCTTAGACTTAATCACTATTGATACGGTAGAACGCTACCAAGGCGGTGCAAGAGATATAATAATCCTTTCCACCTGTGTAAACAATCCGGACCAGATAGATGCAATTTGTTCTATTTCCGAGGAAGGTATTGATAGAAAATTAAATGTAGCTATCACACGTGCGAGAAAGCAATTTGTACTAATTGGAAATAGGGAATTACTAGAATCCTCTCCATCCTACGAATTTCTTATTCAGTATATAGGTTCTCTAGAGACAAGTAAAACTATGGAATATTAAGCCACTTATGGGTTTGAACACTTAGCGACCACTTGGGGTGTTCAAAAATATATTCAAGACAAGCTTTAGTATTTTCTTGCACTGATGGACCGTCCATTGGCTGCAAGTAATAGTACTCAAAATCAAAATCATGGAACAGTTCAGGTAGTGCAGTCATTTGAGGAAATACAAGTTTCAACTCATTACCTTTCTTTAGAATAATTTCAGAGTCTGCTTTCGGACTTACACACAACCAGTCAATCCCAGCCGGAGCGTCAACCGTTCCATTGGTTTCAACCGCAATCTCTAAACCTATTGCATGAAACGCATCCACCAGACTTCTATCAAGCTGCAATAAAGGTTCTCCCCCTGTACAAACTACAAAAGGTTTACCTTGCTTTGGGTCAGGCCAAAGCTCAAAAACTTTTTTTGCTAGTTCCTCAGCAGAATACCTCCCCCCATTTTCACCATCTGTGCCAATAAAGTCTGTATCACAAAATTGGCAGACCGCATTTTCGCGATCCTCCTCACGCCCTGACCAAAGATTACAACCTGTAAACCTGCAAAAAACAGCCGGCCTTCCAGCATGGAATCCTTCACCCTGCAAGGTGTAGAAAAGTTCTTTTACTTTGTAATTCTTCATATTACTCGCTAATTATAGCTGTCATTTCCATCTCCACAAGCATTCCAGGGTCAACCAATGCAGATACCTCTACTAAGGTACAAGCTGGTTTTATATCTGAAAAATACTGCCCATGTGCTTTTCCTACTTGTTCAAAATCCTCAATATTGGTCACAAAGATACGGGTACGAACGACATCTTCTAATTTTCCTCCTAATTCCTCAATGGCTTTTTTCATAATCCCAATAACTATTTGAGTCTGCAAAAAGGCATCCCCATTCCCTACTAATTCCCCATTCTGCATGGCCGTAGTACCTGCGACTTCAATAAAAGGACCTTTTCGTACAGCCCTACAATACCCCACTTCTGACTCCCATGGAGCACCTGATGTTACACTTTGTTTTTCCATTCGTCTTATTTTTTAGGATAAAAATACATAAATCCATAATTTACCGTTTTGAATTTATAAAAACTGACTCTGTGATATTAGTAAGTGTTGGACGAGCGGTGCGTTTAAAAAACACCGGAGAATTGGGTGTTATTAATGGTGTTCTTGATAGTGAGACTGTAAGTGTCTACCTAAACGAGTCTGGCATGTCTATTGCAGTTGCTATAGAAGATCTTGAAACTCCTGGTCAAAGTCAGGAAAAACCAGGCACAGGGGCCTTTCTAGAAGAACATATTCCTACAGAAACAAATGTAGCTATCCAGTTTTCTGACGCAGGTGAGGGAATAAATTTAATCTTTCATCCTAGAATGTCTGATGAGGGTCGCAGTATGGACTTGCACCTCATGAATACAGAAGCATTCGACTGTTCTTTTACTATTGCATACTTCAAAAAAAGCAGGATTATATACAAAAAGCATGGAGTCCTAAAGGCTCTATCCTCTATTTTTATTGAAACTTTCGAACGAGACAACCTGTCCT
Organism: Sphingobacteriales bacterium; assembly: GCA_042091035.1. Lineage (GTDB taxonomy): Bacteria > Bacteroidota > Bacteroidia > Chitinophagales > Saprospiraceae > AM-2324. The sequence goes on from JBELIG010000022.1 coordinate 23,387, forward strand.
TAAATCCAAGTTTTGAGTACGAGTTGAGGCGAATAATCGGAGATGGTACAGGCGAGTCAAGGACTGGTACTTTAAAACCTAAGCCTAAGACCTTTTTCAAGAATCAAAAAAAGACACTATCCTTTCCTCAAGATATCTTTGTATTTAAGTTATCTGACGTACTCCCTGAAAAGCATATTCATAGTAATAAAAAAGAAAAATTACCTGTCAAACAAAGCGAAAAGAAGGTCGTTCGACAAACTTCACGTGTTGCAAGTCCTATGGAAATTGCCAGTTTTTCCAGAGAAATTGATATTCACATCGAATCGCTTAGGAATGACCATGCTCAAATGGATAACTATGAAATTTTCAACCATCAAATCCAACAGGTTGAGCGATACATTAGCAAAGCCGTTCGACTTGGTGTAGATAAAGTTTATATCATTCATGGAAAAGGTACTGGGCGCTTAAAAAAAGCAGTACACAATATTCTTGATGATAACCCACATGTGAAATCGTATAATGCGGATTACCATCAAAAATATGGCGTTGGAGGCGCTACAGAAGTAATCTTTTAACAGGCTTATTCTATAAGAAGCTTTGAATTAGCAAACACCTTTCCATCCGCAGTCAGATTAAGCATATACATACCTGCCGAAAGGGCACTGATATCAAAAGAAAATTCAGCCTCCCCAGTTCGTTTCGGCTTATCTGTGTAGAGCACCTTTACTAATCGTCCGGCTGCATCGAATAATCGCACATCTAAAATCTTACAATCTTGAGGAATCTCTGTTGACATTGAAAATCGGTCCCTACTTGGATTTGGAAATACATCTACAGCTTTTATTTCAGTCCCCTGCTCAGAAGTATTATTAATATATCCCGGTTTACCCAAGCAACTAAGCCAGGTATCCGCATCTCGATCATTCTCACCAAAGGTTGAAGACACCCAAACTTTACCAGGATCATTATACACGCGCTGAGTAGCTGAATAATCTCCCCAACGCTCAAAACCATCGGCTACATTGAGCATATCGATATAATTCTCGCCAGCTTTTACCAATAACCATTCCGAATAATCCCCATTATTATCCACATAACAAGCGGAATATCCTGCAGGATTATCCTCGGATGCGTGTGCTGCTAATATGATTACATCTCTATCCGTGGCCATATCCGCTCCTGTAAAGGCAATACTCGGATACCCCAATTCTCGACTATCAGTGGTCGTTAAATAATTTGCCT
>JBELIG010000246.1:0-4599 GCA_042091035.1 Sphingobacteriales bacterium
TCGAAAAAAGCATAGATCAGAGGCGCTTTAACTACGATGACATCGTAAATACTATAAATACATTGAGTGATAGCCCTGGGTTTAAAGTTGAACAGGTAGGCTCTTCAGTAAAAGGAGAACCATTAAATTTAATATGCTGGGGAAATGGAAGTGAGTCTATTTTGCTTTGGTCTCAAATGCATGGTGATGAACCAACAGCTACGATGGCCTTGATGGATCTTTTTAATTTTTTATCAAATAAGCAGAATCCGGCAGGCGAACAATTAAAAGCTCGACTAAGGGATTCCTTGAGTTTATATTTTCTTCCAATGCTGAATCCAGATGGTGCAAGAAGCCACAGCAGGCATAATGCAATGGGTATAGATATCAATAGAGATGCTGTAAGGCAGAATACTCCAGAAGGAAAAGTTCTCAGAGATATGCAAGAGAGGCTGCGGCCAGATTGGGGTTTTAATCTTCACGATCAAAGCAGGTATTACCAAGCCGGCTATAGCGAGCAACCGGCGACATTTTCTTTTTTAGCTCCGGCATTCAACAAGGAAAAAGATATAAATGGCATTCGATTAGCTGCTATGCAATTGATTGTAGAATTGAATCAATTAATGCAAGGATATATTCCGGATCAGGTTGGTAGATACAACGATACATTTGAGCCTAGAGCTTTTGGTGACAACATGCAAAAGTGGGGTGTGAAAACTATATTAGTTGAATGTGGAGGTAATCCAGATGATCTCGAGAAGCAAGTCATTAGAAAGTATCATTTTGCTTTGTTTTTGAGAGCATTTGAAACGATAATGAACAAAGACTATACGTCTTATTCTGTAAGCGATTATGAAGAAATTCCATTCAATAGGAGGCGTATGATGGAGTTGGTGCTAAGACAGGCTACATTCGATTTTGATGGTTTTGAAACAAATCTTGACCTAGGTTTTCAAGCTATTGAATATAATAGTAAGGACAAAGGTGATTTTTACAAGCGAGGCTCTATAAGTGAGATCGGAGATTTGACAGGATATCAAGGCTATCAGGATATTGATGCTAGTGGGCTTGAATTAAAGAAAGGTAGACTTTACCCGGAGGTGATTTCGTCGGTATCTCAATTAGATAAAGCTTTTGTTACAAAATTACATCAGCAAGGATATACAGATGTACGAATCAAAAACCTTCCTGTAAAACTCAATCGGTATGATTTACCCTTGATGTTGCATAGCTCAAAGAAGAATTTTGTAAACAACACTGTTCGCCTTTATGGAAATCCTTCGTTTTATCTGGAGGACTATGCAGGAAATGTATCAGCAGTTATTGTGAATGGCGTTTATTATTCTGCTTATGAATAGTTGATTAATTTTTTATTTTGATTTTTATTTTAAAATCAAAATAAAATTGTATAATCTGGAAATATTTAGTATATTTAATCAAACGGCGGTGCTGATATTCAATTCCCTTCTAAAACCGCCGTGGGCCAAAAAGGAATAAGTCCTAAGATTTTCTTAGGACTTATTTTTTATTGACCCTTGAATCGCTCAATAAATTCGTTCATTTCTTCTACGATAGCTGGAGATCCAATTGCAATACTGGTTTTTTGATGGAGTTCTGTGATTTCTTGCTCCATGATTCGTTTTCCGTGGCAGTCTATTGCTACTCCACCCGCTTGCTCTACTATAAAGGCCATTGGGTTACATTCATAGAGTAATCTAAGTTTTCCTCCGGGTTGATCGGATGTGTAAGGATAGGTGAAGATACCTCCTTTGAACAAGGTTCTATGAACATCTGCAACCATAGAGCCGATGTATCTTAGGGTTCTTTTCTTTTCGAAACAGTGAGATAAGAAACGTCTAACCCCCGTTGGGAATTTTAGATAATACCCTTGGTTTACCGAATAGAAATTACCCGATGCAGGAATTTTTATATTTGGATGTGATAGACAGAATTCTCCGATTGAAGGGTCTAGTGTAAATCCATTGACGCCAAAACCTGTGGTAAATACAAGCATTGTAGAGGTACCATAAAGTACATATCCTGCTGCAACTAATTCGGTGCCTTTTTGTAAAAAATCTTCTACATTACAGGGTTCATCTGATTCGGAAAGTCTCCTGTAAATACCGAAAATAGTACCTACGGAAACGTTTACATCAATGTTTGAGGAACCATCCAGTGGGTCGGTTACCATTACATATTTTGATGAAACATTGTGAACGCCTGAAATAGGAATAATTCCTTCATTTTCTTCTGAGGCTATCCCTGCGCATTGACCACTACTCTTCATGCATTCAATCAGTAAATCATTGGAATAGATGTCCAGTTTTTGTACATCATCTCCTGAGGTATTGGATTGATCTGCAGCTCCAAGTATATTTAAAAGTCCAGCTTTATTGATTGCATTGTTTATAATCTTAGTCGCTACGCCTATATCGCGCAGTAAGGCTGTGAGTTCGCCAGAGGCATGCTTAAAGTCCTTTTGACGTCGTAATATAAACTCGTCAAGTGTTAATATTCGCTTCATTAAATTTGGTTTGAGAATGGTTAGCGCTTTTGTTGAGCAAGCAAACGTATTCTTTGAGCGTAAAGGTATACAAATAATCTTTGAATGGAAAAGTATAGCTGTAGCTCATTGATCGTGTAAAGTTATTATCCTTAAATGTTTGGTAGAATGATAGCTAGATTCCTTAACTTCCAAAAATAAATTATCAGCGCAGTAAACAGAGAAGGCTAATTTGTAGTTTCTTTGTTATATATTTTATTTGGTCTAAACAGTGGTGAGTGAAAGAGCTTCAATATTTGAACAGGTATTTTCTTAAGTATAAGAACAAATTGATTGCAGGAATTCTTTTCGTTCTTGCTTCCAACTATTTCAGAATTTTACAGCCTCAGATGATTCGAGAAGCCTTGGATCTTGTAATGGATAATATCCAAATATACCAGCTGCTCGGAGCGGGGAATATTAGAGATAGGATGGTGAATCAACTTGGCGCACTTTTGCTGGAGTTTGGAGGACTTGTTCTGGTCTTAGCATTGATCATGGGCTTTTTTATGTATCTCATGCGCCAGACGATCATTGTGATGTCGAGGCTTATTGAATATGATCTTAGAAAGGTGGTTTATGAAAAATTTCAGGAATTAAGTGTAGAATTCTACAAAAGGAATAATACGGGTGATTTGATGGCGAGGATTTCCGAAGATGTATCTAAGGTGCGTATGTATTTAGGACCTGCAATTCTTTATGGGATCAATCTAACAGCACTTTTTGTGCTTGCTATAACATCTATGGTCAATGTCTCATTAGAATTGACGCTATACTCTTTAGCACCTTTGCCAATTTTATCTATTTCTATTTATTATATATCCTCGCTAATAAACAAAAAGTCTACAAAGATTCAGGAACAACTAGGCTACTTGAATACCGTGGTTCAGGAGGCATTTTCTGGAATACGAGTAGTTAAGTCCTATGCTCAAGAGGAGAGTGTTGGTAATAATTTTGCTGCACAAAGTCAGGATTATAAATTAAAATCTATGGAGCTTGCACGCGTCAATGCATTCTTCTATCCTCTAATGCTACTTTTGGTTGGAGCGAGTACTATAGTGACTGTTTTTGTAGGTGGTAAAATGGTCTTGGCAGGGAAGATAAGTCCGGGTAATATTGCTGAGTTTGTTATTTATGTAAATATGCTTACCTGGCCGGTAACAGCGATAGGCTGGGTTGCCTCAATCATACAGCAAGCTTCCGTTTCTCAAAAACGAATAAATACTGTCCTAAGAGAGGTTGTACAAGTGCAAAATTCAGATCAACCCATAGCAGGGAAGCTAAGAGGATCAATTGAATTTAAAGATGTTTCTTTTGTCTATCCAGACTCTGGTATCGAAGGACTAAAGAACATAAGTTTTAATCTCAATCCTGGAGATAAGATGGCAATAATTGGAAGAACTGGAGGTGGTAAAACTACAATTGCAGAGTTGTTGCTTAGGAATTACGATGTCAATCAGGGAGAGATTCTCATTGATGGGGTGGATATCAGAAATCATGAACTTCAAAATTTACGATCAAGGTTGGGCTACGTGCCACAGGATTCCTTCCTTTTCTCAGACACGATTTCAAAGAATGTATCCTTTGGAAATCCAGATGTAAATCAAGCCGAAATTGAAAAGTATTGTGCTTATGCATCCATTGATAGTGATATCAAAGAATTGCCTGAAGGATATGGTACGGTAGTCGGAGAAAGAGGTGTCACACTTTCTGGAGGTCAAAAGCAGCGGATATCAATTGCGAGAGCGCTTATCAAACGGCCTGATATGATCATCTTGGATGATTGTTTGTCTGCAGTAGATACAAAAACAGAGCAAACGATATTGTCTTTCTTCGAGACGGAATTTGCTGATCGGACGACCATAATAATTACACATAGAATTTATAGTCTTTTAGAGTTTGACCAGATTATAGTATTGGATGAAGGGCGTATTGTAGAGATGGGGAAACATCAGCAATTACTAGAAAGAAATGGTTATTACGCTGACTTGCACCATAAACAATCTTTGGAAAAGGAGTCTAATTAGTAAATTAATTTTGTGAGAATCGCTAAAAATGAAACAAAAACATAGATTGAT
>JBELIG010000247.1:0-4596 GCA_042091035.1 Sphingobacteriales bacterium
TCTAGTTTCTTTTCTAGCTCTTCAAGGTCAAAATGACTATTGTCTACTTGGAATATTTTGCTGCTCGGTATATAGCTACTCAAAATTTAATTTTTTAAAATGAAGTAATTTCAAAACAATACTTTGTATTTGTCCTCTTAAAGCTTTGTTGTTAAAATTTATGAATAAAATTAGTTAATTTTAAGGAAAATAATAGATGATATGAAATATAATATCCGACTGAATAAGACCGAAAATTCCAAGTTATCAGAAGTTGATTTTGATAATATCCCTTTCGGTAAAGTTTTTTCTGATCACATGTTCGTTGCCGAATATAAAGATGGCGAATGGAAGGACATGCGAATTGAACCATTCGGATATTTTGAGGTGCATCCCGCTTGTTTGGCTTTACATTATGGACAGGCTATATTTGAAGGGATGAAAGCATCAGCAGATGCAGAAGGAAACGCTTATTTTCTTAGACCAGAAAAGCATGTAGAGCGATTGAATAATTCTGCACGAAGACTGTGTATGCCAGAATTTCCTGAGGAGGCTTTTTTACAAGCAGTACATGGATTGGTTGACCTAGATAAAGAATGGATTCCCAAAGCAAAGGGTTCTGCACTATACGTCAGACCATTTATGTTTGCTGATGGTGAGTTCTTAGGTGTACGTCCATCTGATTCATACAAATTCATCATATTTACTGGCCCTGTGGGTCCTTATTATCCAAAACCAGTTAGTCTTTTAGCGGAGACTAAATATATACGTGCCGCTGAAGGAGGTATTGGTGAAGCAAAAGCAGCAGGTAACTATTCTGCATCTTTGCTTCCTGCAAGAGAAGCAATCGAAAAGGGCTATGACCAAATCCTATGGTTGGATGCCAAAGAATTCAAATATATCCAAGAAGTGGGAACGATGAATATTTTCTTCGTTATAGATGGAAAAGTCATTACACCTGCAGCAGGCGGTACTATCCTAAAAGGAATTACTCGCGATACTGTTGTTAAATTATTGAACAGAGAAGGATACGAAGTTGAAGAGCGTCCAATTACTATAGACGAGGTAGCTGAAGCTCATAAGAATGGTACCCTTCAAGAATGTTTTGGAACAGGTACAGCTGCAGTAGTCGCTCATGTGCATATGATTTCATACAATGGGGAGGATATGAATCTACCAGCTATGGAAACTAGAAAGGTTGGTATCTTTGTAAAAGACACTATTGACGGTCTTAGAAATGGGACTATTGAAGATAAGGAAGGTTGGGTTGTACCCGTGAAGGCCTTAGAAACGGTATAAAAAAAAGCTGTTGGATTTTCCAACAGCTTTTTTTTTGTTAAAATGGAGGATGTTTAGGCTTGTTCTCAAGAATAGTCTCAATTCTTTCCATTACTTCTTGTGTCATTTTTTCCTCGAGTTCAAAGGATTCGAGGGTCTCTTTGAGATGGTGAGGTTTTGAGGCACCCAAGATTACAGTACTTACATTGTCGTTATTCAAGCACCAAGCAATCGCAAGTTTGGCTAGGGAAGTTCCCAGATCCTTTGCTAATGTGTTAAGTGCTTTTACTTTGTTCAGTTTTTCTTCTGTAAGCGCCAGCTCTTTCAACCATTCTAATTCTTTCATGCTTAGCCTTGTATCTTCTGGAAATTCGTTGAGGTATTTATCCGTCAATAGTCCAGAGGCTAAAGGAGACCATATGGTGGTTCCCAGTCCAACCGTTTTATAGATTTTGTCATATTCAACCTCTACTTTTTCACGATGGAACATATTGTACTGCGGCTGTTCCATTGTCGGTCCAATTAGCCTAAGGTCTTTTGCTACCATATGTGCTTCCATCAATTCTTGTGCTGACCATTCTGATGTTCCCCAGTAAAGGATCTTGCCTTGTTGAATTAAGTGATTCATAGCCCACACGGTTTCTTCCATCGGCGTGTTTTTATCCGGTCGATGGCAGAAGAATAGGTCAAGGTAATCGGTTTGTAAGCGATCTAAAGCATCATGGCAAGCTTCGAATATATGTTTCCTGCTAAGTCCAGTTTGATTGGGTTTTTTACGTCCATCTCCAAAGAAAACTTTACTAGAGATTATATAAGATGTTCGGTCCCAGTCTGAATGCTTAAGGATTCGTCCCATCACACGTTCTGACTCACCACGCGCATAAATTTCTGCATTATCAAAGAAGTTTACACCAGAATCATAGGCAATATGCATAAGGCGTTCTGCCGTTGCATCATCGATTTGTTTACCGAAGGTTAGCCAGGAACCAAAGGATAGGGCACTTACTTGAAGTCCTGATCTTCCTAATCTGTTGTATCTCATTATTTGAATTTTATTTCACCAGATAGATCTGCCTTAGAAAGCATTACGTCAAGAAAATTGTGTTCAATGCTTAGCACATTTCCATCAATACTTGCTCCTTCCATGGTTGTTTTCTTAATCTTCTTTGGGAAATAATATTTTGAAGTATATAGGGCTTCTGAAAAGAACATACCCATCATGGCCATTGAGTTTTCAACCTCACTATCCGTTGCTTCTGCTGCATCTGCTGTTCTTACCAGTTTATTCTTTTTGATACTAATGCGTGTGGGTGTAGAAAACTGGCTAAGGGGTAAAGCTTGTCCATCCTCTGCTTGAGCTTTTTCAAACAGTGTGAAAAATTGCTCAATTTCTGAGGCATCATTGAAGTTTACCTCCATAGCTATTTTAAACACTTTCGAGCTTCCGGATATTTCCATATGCATAAAACTTCTAGATAAGAGATCTGCCTCTTGCTCCGAAAGATTTAGGGTGCTTGCCATCTCAGTCATTGAAGACGTACTATCTAGCTCCACACTGTTTAAATCGTTGAAATTGATATCACTAGTAGATTCATCTCCCGACATTTCAGATAAGCCTCCCAACATGTTTTGAAATTCAGGCTCTAATACGGCACTCATATCATAGGTAACCAAGTATTTTCCGGAGCCATCCTTGTTGATAAAAAATTCCTCTAGGATATCTATGCAGCTTGTGCAAAGGAGGCAGGCAAAGAATGGAATAAGGATAAAAACTCTTTTCATGTTAAATGGTTTAGTTATTAGTCAATGGTATTCGGCTGAATTTATAAATTCGACTTAGTACTTTTGCTCTAAATATAAAAACTAATAATCGGTAAAAAAAAATGCTAATGCATCAAATAAATTCATTCAAAGAACTAAAGGAGAGTGGATACAGCCCCAAGTCCATAAAAGAAGAGCTTCGTCAGAATCTTCTGAAGGCATTAAAAGCAGATAAAAAAACGTTTGAAAAGGTCTGGGGATTTGATCATACTGTTCTTCCTGAGATTGAACGTGCAATTCTTTCAAAGCATAATATCCTATTGTTAGGCCTTCGAGGTCAGGCAAAGACAAGAATAGCAAGACAGATGGTCCAGTTGTTGGATGAATATATTCCTGTCGTAAAGGGAAGTCCAATCAATGATGATCCTTTTAATCCTATATCGAAGTATGCGCAGGATCTAATCCAAGAAAAAGGAGATGACTGTCCCATAGAATGGATGCACAGATCTAGTCGATTTGTTGAGAAATTAGCAACGCCAGATGTTCGTGTATCTGATCTTATTGGTGATGTTGATCCAATAAAGGCAGCGAATCTAAAGCTAGATTATTCAGATGAACGCGTTTTACACTTTGGTCTTATCCCGAGAGCCCATCGCTCAATCTTTGTACTGAATGAATTGCCAGATCTTCAGGCAAGGATTCAAGTATCTCTGTTTAATATCCTTCAAGAAGGGGATATTCAGATCAGAGGGTTCAAACTTAGACTTCCACTTGACGTTCATTTTGTGTTTACTGCAAACCCTGAAGATTATACAAATAGAGGATCTATAATTACTCCATTAAAAGATAGGGTAGAAAGCCAGATTCTAACGCATTATCCAGAGGATTTGGAAATTGCTATGAAGATCACAGACCAGGAGGCATCTATTGCTGAGGGTTTAAAAGATAGTGTGTATATACATCCCAAGCTTAGGGAAATGGTTGACCAACTAGCTTTTGTGGCTCGAAAAAGTGAATATGTAGATGAAAAAAGTGGTGTCTCTGCTCGTCTTTCTATAGCCGCTTTAGAAAATCTTTATAGTACTGTTGAGCGAAGAATGTTCAAAAACAAAGAAGAAAAAGGCTTTGCTCACTTAATAGATCTTTGGGGTGTAGTTCCTGCTATTACAGGTAAGATGGAGCTTGTCTATGAGGGTGAACAAGAGGGTGCCTTATGGGTAGCAAGACAATTGTTGGACGAATTGATAAAAGATACTTTTTTGGCATATTTTCCACATCCGAATAAATTATCGAAAGGGGAGAAAGAAGATCCCTTTGCTGCTATCAATGACTGGTTCGCTGCAGGGAATGTGCTTAGTATAAGTGCAGATACAGATGAAGATACCTACAGGAAGTCACTTGATTCAATAAATGGATTAGAGGCCATGGTCGTTGATAAGATTCGAAAAGTGGAGGAGAAATACTTCTTTATGGAATTATTATTGAATGGTCTTGCTGCTTTTGGATTGCTAACGAAAGAGTATGAAGGTGCATCTGTGTCCTTCAATGACTCATTGGCAGGCCTATTGGATGATGATA
>JBELIG010000248.1:0-4582 GCA_042091035.1 Sphingobacteriales bacterium
TTTTTTACCCTAAAATAAAAAAAGCCATGGAATTCATCCACGGCCAACTAAATATATATAATCTACTGCTTCTATTATCGAATAAGTGTTACATCTCCATATATCGGACATATACTTTGATCTGTTTCATCTGTTACTTCCAGATAATATGCATAAGTACCGGGGCTTACCTCTCTGTTATCAACCCTTCCATCCCACAAATAATTGTTGCTTAAAATAGTGGCATCACCCAATGTTATCAGCCGTTCTCCAGACCTTGAAAAAACACTAAAGGTTTTTATCTTCATAGCACTAAGGTCTGATACCGAAAGGGTTAAGTAATCATTTTGCCCATCATTATTCGGAGAAAAGATATTGGGTAGATAAGCCTTAAATGGTTGAACTTCTAAGGTCCTTATACTATCACATCCATTAAAGGCGGTAAATACATCTTCATATACACCTGGAGCTGTATATCCTTCAGCTACGCCAAATTCACAAATACTAGTTACAATATTTGTTCGTATTGGCTCAATAACATCTATTGAATAGATCAGAACAGAAAGTGTATCATCTGCTGTACCTAATTCAACTTCTGTGACTAAATCTGGCTCCTGATAAACATTTCCATTGAAAGACTCACCAGCACAAATCAATATGTCAAAGTAAATAGTATCTGGGGGGGAAATTTTATTAGAAAGGCTAAAACCAAATAATGGCCATGCCAGGGCACAAATTAAAAGGCCCAGTTTTTTAACAGTAATCATCTTTGAGATTTAAGAGTTTAAACGGTCCTCAAAAATACCATTATAGATTACGAAAAAACATAATTTATACCTCTAAAAATTAATCGGTGTGTTTGGCTTAGAAAAAGGTACTAAAGCATAAAAAAAAGGACATCCACTTGGATGTCCTTTTTTATTACACTAGATCTAAAGCGACTGACAAATCATGAATCAAATCCTCATGATGCTCAACACCCACGGATAATCGAACTAATTTATCCGATATTCCTAATGTTTTCTTCAACTCAGGATCTACACCCGCATGTGTCATCGTAGCAGGATGCTGTGCAAGAGATTCTGTAGAACCTAGACTTACAGCAAGTTTAACAAGCTTGAGTCCGTTCAGCAAACGAAAAGCTTCAGCTTCACCACCTTTTACATCGAATGACAACATAGCTCCAGGAGATTTACATTGTTGATCGTAAATGCGTTTCTGCTCCGAACCATCTTCCAGATAACCCAAATAATAAATTTTTTCCACCTTAGGGTGATTCCTTAAATATTCGGCTACATGTTTAGCTGTTTCGCCCTGTCGCTCCATTCGAATCTTAAGCGTTTCGAGTGATCGCATTAGCAACCAACCTGTATATGGACTTGCCATATTCCCCAAAAATGTTCTTAATACCTTGATACGACCAATCACCTCGCTAGATCCAGAGCAAGCACCTGCGATAAGATCAGAATGACCTCCTATATATTTAGTTGCAGAATAAATCACTAAGTCAGCACCTAGCTCCAATGGATTTTGCCAAAGTGGTCCTAGATATGTATTATCTACTCCAACGTATACTTTGTGATCTTCAGAAGAATATTTTTTTGCTAAATCTACACATCCTTTTATGTCGACAAGAGCATTGGTAGGGTTTGCAGGAGTTTCTAGATAGATATAAGCTAACTTATCTGCTTTACCTGAGTCTATCATCATTTGCTCTACCTCTTCCATAGACTGGCCAGGATTGAATCCCAAAACTTCAACGCCGTACTTTGTAAGTACGTGCTTGATGAAGTGATCCGTACCTCCATAGACTGGATTTGAATACAAAAGAAGGTCCCCAGGACTTAAAAACTCCATCAATGCCGTTGAAATAGCAGACATACCACTTTCAAACACAGCACAATCATCTGCATGATCCCATAAACTGAGTCGATTTTCCAAGATTTCCAGATCTGGGTTATTCAATCTTGAATAGATCAATCCCATTTCTTCGGATTCTTCTTTTTCCCGAATTCCATAAGCTACTTCGAAGAAGGCTTTACCGTCTTCCGCTTTTTGAAAAACAAAGGTAGATGTTTGAAAAATAGGGCACTTAACGGCTCCCTCAGATAATTCCGGCTTGTAACCGTAAGACATCATCAAACTCTCTGGCTTAAACTTCCAGTTTTCCATTGCAAAATGATTTCAGATTCAATAATAATTGGTGAAAGCACCTAAAAAAAAGAGCACTTTTTAATCGGCAGCGCAAGGTAAGCAAAGCAATTCAAATAATTTATAGCCTTTAATACATAATTTTTTTTTAAAAGCTTACTATCTTATAGGAAGATTTGAATATCCAGCAAACGATTGTTTTGATTCTGTTTATGTATCATAACAAAAACTATAAACCATTTATAATGAAAAAACTTATACTAGCTTTAATTTTTTCCATCCCATTTGCGGGCCTACTTGCTCAAAATATACATCGAGTAGACGAACTTGCACAAGGAGCTAACGACGGAACCTCTTGGACAAACGCATTCAACGATTTGCAGACTGCCTTAGATAACGCCACCCAAGGAGATCAAATTTGGCTTCGTACTGGAATATATATTCCAGAAAATACAGACACCATAACGTCTGTATATACAATCGCTAAGCCTTTAAGCCTCTACGGAGGATTCGCAGGTGATGAGAATGCATTAGAAGACAGACCTACTGATGGAAGTACACCGACTATATTATCTGGTGATATATTGGGTGATGACAACCCAAGCGATAATACAGAAAACAGGACGGACAACTCTAGGCATGTAGTATATGTTGATAGCCTTTTGACATCAAGTACTTCTTTTGATGGCTTGATCATTTCTAACGGTAACACCTCCAACTCTGGTGACCTTGATGCCGTTCTGACTCACGGCGGTGGAATAATAACATATTCTCCTGTCAATTTGAACAATGTGATTTTCAGAAATAACTTCGCGAGATCGGGTTCAGGTATTGCTATGATGGAGATTGGTACTCAGGGATCTACTGCTACCAATTGTGTTTTCGAAGCAAACACTGCTGCATCTCAAGCGGGGGGACTACTCATAAGAAACTCTGCAAATATTACTATTACAGGCTGTCAATTCGTAAACAATGAAACAAGTAGAGGGGCATTATACCCATTGAGATCCTCTAACATAAGTATAAGTGATTGTCTCTTTGAAGGTAATCAAAACATTGGAGGATTTGGTGGAGCATTTTTCTCATGGAACAATGAAAACCTTAGCTTAAGCAACTGTACATTCAATGGCAACAACAGTGCAAATGCTGGCTGTGCTTATATTGATGGTAGAGAGCTCCCTGCTAACACAACAAATAACCTCACTATTACTGATTGTAACTTTAATGGGAATAGTACAACAGATGGATTCGGAGGAGCACTCTACTTCTATCAAATGGGGTATACCATGGATGGTTGTGTGTTTGATGGAAATATTGCCAATGGAGGATCAGCTGGTGCAGTTTACAATGGTGGTCCGGATAAAACCTTTAGTATCACTAACACGGACTTCACAAATAACAACGGTGCTTTTGGTGGAGCCATGGCTACTTATTCTGCGGGTACAGAAGGATCAGTAGATAACTGTTACTTTAGTATGAATACAGCGAATACATCTGGTGGAGCTATTATTACTGGCTTTACAGCTAATGTAGCTTACACGAATTGTCAATTTGAAGCAAACTCAGCATCCTTCGGAGGAGCTAGTTTTAATCAAAATGACTCAACAGTAGTTTCATTTGAAAACACACTCTTCATAGCAAACAACGCTGAAAATAGTGGAGGTGCAATATCAGTTTCAGGAGGAATTGATGTTTCATTTTTACAAAGTGACTTTACAGGAAATAGCACGAACGGTGTTGGTGGTGCTGTCAATGTATCAGAACCAGGAGGAGCAGCAAGCTTGGATATGTCTTTGATGACAATAACAAATACATCATTCTTAGGTAATCTTGCAGGGACTCAGGGCGGAGCAGTTAATATCAGTAACGTAGACTCTGACATCACAAGTACAACATTCCTTCAGAACCAGGCAAGCGAAGACGGGTTTGGCGGAAGTATTAGTGTCAATGCATTTGATACAACAGCTATTGATATCAATGTAACCAATTCTACCTTCTCGTTCAACATTGGCGCACTGACAGGCGGTATATCACAATGGACCAATGATTCTGGAAACACCACCTTATATCTATTGAATAATATCTTTAGTAATCCTGACTTCTTTAGTTATGCTATTGAAGACGGAACGCCAGAAGTTGTCTCATTAGGAGGAAACTATGTTGCAGATGCTAGCTTGACTGATTACTTAGTGGCAGATGATATTGAAGACATCAATGGAGATCCATTGTTTACGGATGTCTTTTCTTTTGATATCACCTTGCAGCTAGAAAGTCCATGTGTAGATGCAGGACTTGAAAATGGTGCTCCTTTGACTGACATACTTGGCAACCCACGTGTGGACGGCGTCGATATTGGTGCCTATGAAAATCAAAAGGTAAGTAGCACTAAAAATATAGGAATCAATAATCAACTTACTATTGCTCCAAACCCAGCAAGCGATCGTGCTATTTT
>JBELIG010000023.1:0-24402 GCA_042091035.1 Sphingobacteriales bacterium
TACAATACTCGAACTATATTCCCTGTAGAGAGTATGATGTGGAAAAATAAATTCTAGAAATCAATTGCACCAAATGAATGTAAAGCTAATCTCGGCAGGGGCCGGTTCAGGAAAGACCTACCGCCTAACTGAAGAAATTGTGCATAAATTAAAAGCTGGGATTCCTGCTGCCGGAATTCTTGCAACTACTTTTACTAAAAAAGCAGCTGCAGAGCTAAGAGAGCGGGTTCGACAGCGTCTAATAAAAGAAGGGCTTTTTGATGAAGCGGAAGAAGTATCAAATGCCCTTATTGGTACTGTGAATGGATTAGGCACAAAGTTGCTCCAACGCTTTAGTTTTGAGGCTGGCCTTTCGCCCAATGTACAGGTTATGGATGATTCTGAAATTGACATCTATTTCCGTCTAGCATTGGCACGAATATTGAAGCCTGAATGTGTCGCACAGATTCAGGATGTAGCTAACCGGCTAGGTCTAATGCCCGAAGAAGGCATGTTTGCTAGAAATGATTGGCGAAAGGATTTGAGCATGCTTTGTAATTTTGCTCGATCCAATAATTTTAAAGCAGATGAAATAGAGCAATCACTTAATCAATCCTTAGAAACTATAAATGATCTATTTGATGAGACGATAACATCAGATCAATCGACTCAAGATACTCGATTGAATGGAATGATCAATTTTGTGATTGATGAGGTCGACCTTGATACAGATACCACAAAGGGTACAGCTAATGCAATTGGAAAACTTAAGAAGTGTAGACAGCAAATTGATAATGGTAAGCAGTTAAAATGGTCAGATTGGTTAGGTATTTCAAAACTAAAACCGGGCAAAAAGTCAAAAGATACTTTTTTTGATCTACAAGAGTTTACACGCGCACACTACAAACTGGAATCCTTTCAGTCGGATCTAAAATCTTACGTTAAACAACTGTTTGATATAACTCGACAGGCTATCGAAGAATTTGATCAATACAAAAAGAATCGAGGCCTTATTGATTATATCGATATGGAGGCTATGTTGGATCGATTGCTGCTCCGAACTGATATTCAAGAAATATTGAGAGATGAATTACAGCTGATTATTGTGGATGAATTTCAGGATACAAGTCCACTTCAGTTGAAGTTGTTTTTGAAGCTAGATGAACTTGCCGGCGATTCCATTTGGGTTGGAGATCCTAAGCAGTCTATCTATGGTTTTAGAGGAGCTGATCCTATTCTTATGGCATCCCTTTTAGAAGAAATTAAGATATCTCCAGACGATATTCAGAAGTATTCTTATCGATCCAGAGAGGATTTAGTTAATTTTTCTAACTGTATCTTCACCAGAGCTTTTACGGATTTACCAGAAGAGCAGATCGCTTTGATAGCAAAACGAAGGCCTAATGCAGATGAAATAGAACATGCAGAAAGTTCTGAGATGGCTCGGGCTGTTCATAATTGGCATTTTCCTAAACTTGAGGGAAAGACTCGATTGTCGAACCCTGCCTATGCTAGACAGATTTGTGAAAAGATTGTAGACTTGTTACATGAACCTCCTGTCATTCACTGCAAAGAGACGAATACTTTTAGAAGTCTTAAGCCTGGAGATATAGGTATTCTTTGCAGAACCAATAAGTCCTGTTTGGAGTTCTCGAAAGTCTTTCCAGAATATGGCCTTAAAGCATCAATAGCAAAAGCTGGCCTTATGAATACAAGGGAAGTTCGTTTGATTGCAGCTTGTTTGTATCATTTGCTGGATAAGAATGATTCTTTATCAACTGCAGAGTTATTGTTTTTGCGGGGAGCATCCAAGCTTGAAGAAATCCTTGAAAGCAGATCGGAATATGTATTGGCAGGAAAAGTGGATTACAGAGATCAATGGATGTCTAATGACCAATGGGTAAAGATCTTGAATCAAATAGAAATCCATAGTACGGAGCTGTCCATAACTGAATTACTAGATCTTATTCTGGAAGATCTTCCGGTCAGAGATACGGTAATGGCCATGGATAATCCAGCCCTCAGAATGGCAAATCTTGACCAGTTATTTCTGTATGCTAGGCAGTTTGAAGGTTCATTTGCTCGTCTAGGTAAGGCTGCTACTATCGATGGTTTTCTTTTGTATATGCAGGATTTAAACTTTGCAGAAAAAGATAATCAGGCTGCCACAGAGGATGATAATGCTATAAATCTTTTGACCTATCATAGAAGTAAGGGCTTAGAATATCCATTTGTGATATTGTTTAACTTGAATGAGGTACGGGATGCAAGTCCATTTGGTATCACTGTTCAACAAGGAGCAGATAAGCTTGATTTTAGAGATGTTTTAGCAGAACGTTGGATTCGATTTATTCCAAATCCCTATGGGATTGGTTACAAAAATTCTGCGCTATTTGATCAGCTGAAGGAAAGCTCTATAATGACTCAGGCTGTTTTTAAGGAAAAAACAGAAAGTGCTCGTTTACTATATGTAGGAATTACTCGCGCAAGGGACTATATGGTGATTCCAAGTTCGGATTATAACCGTTCTTTAAAATGGCTGAACCAAACTTTTTCAGAGCAGGCAGATCCTGATGCAGATTTCCTTCCTGCAGTGATTTCTAGTCCTATGGAGTGGAAAGGGAAATCTGTAATTATACAAAAGGAGGAGGTAGAGGAAGAAGGTCTAAATCTTCAATCTTTCACCATCAAGCAGGAGGAAATTCGAGTATTTTCAAAGGAGAAACTTAGAATCGATGCCTTAAAAGAACAAATAAGTTTCAGCGATCTAAATATCGCCGAAGCGGATTTGATGGATGAATCAGCATTTCTTCCAATCCATGGTCTAAATTTGATTCCTTCCATAGAGCAGAAAGAATATTATAAAGTACTTGTACGTTTAATAAAGCACCAACTTGTCACAAATATTGGAGAGCAAGACTTGAGATTATATATGCACAATATTGAAGCTGGATTTAATCCTAGTCAAATTGATGCCTTGATTCGAACTTCTAAGGGACTAAGTAAGGTTCTTAATACAGATGGTTCTGTTTATCTGAATTATCCATTTCAGGTATCTAATAAAGGGCAGTTAATTGCTTTTGATGTAGATGTGTTTGTGAAAGGAGTTGAGGATCACATTTATTTGTTCATGGTGCCTGGAGAAAATGCAAAAAGTCAGCGAGAGAAAATAAGGACTCTCTCCTTGAAGTTGAAATTTTTGAAAGAAATGCAATTGTCAGCTGCTGTAATAAATGTTGCAAGCTTTGGGATTGTGAATTACTAAGTGATTTCTTTTAAATCTAGCGAACAAAATATACATTTAACAAATAATAGAAAAAACTAAATATAAACAAGATATGGCGAAGAAAGACATCTTATTAATCGGAATCATTGTAGTAGTGCTAGCTGCTTTGACTTATTTGATCTATGACCAAGTATTTAGTGACAAGGACCCAAGTAATGAAATTGTAAGTAATACGCTTGAAGATGATTATGAGGAGGACTCAGATGTTTATGATTATGACGATCCTTACGAATCTGAAGGTGATGAAGATTATGAGGAGGACCTAAGTGCTGATGATCTTATTGCAGATGCAGTGGAAACAGAGGATATGGATGAAGTTGTAGAACCAACTGATTATGAGGAGGACACTTTTGACAGTGATCTTGGAAATTCTGGAGGCAAGTACATGGTCATGGCTGGTCAATTTCAAGAGATGAAATGGGCTGAAGAACAGCAACGACTTATGGTTAAAAAGGGCTATGCTAATTCAAAGATTGAGATTTTTGATAAAGGAGCATGGGCTAACGTTTTGGTCGAGCGCTTTGACAGTAATGCAGATGCTGAAGCCTTGGTAAGGGAGTTGACGGATAAAGGTGTAGAAGCTACTATCATAATAAAAAAATAAAAAAAAACCCTTAGCAATTTGCTAAGGGTTTTTTTTACATATCCTGCCAAGCTAATACTCCACCTGCAAGATTTTTTACATCGCTAAAGCCGGCTTGAAGCATTAATTGTTGTGCCATCGCCGATCGTTTACCGGATCGACAATGAATTATAATTTCTTTTCCTTTGAATTCTTCTAAGTCTTCTAGAGCACCCATTATCTCACCAAGGGGAATAAGCTTTCCACCTATGTTGAATTCTTCGTATTCATATTTCTCTCTTACGTCTATAAGGACAAAATCTTCTTTATTGTCCATTTTTGCTTTAAGTCCTTGAACTGAAATTTCCATATTATCTAATTATTACAAATTTTGTTTTAGCATAGGTAAAGCCTGCTTCATTCTCCATATTAAGAAAATACATTCCTTGTGGAAGATCATCCAAAGCTATTGTATTTGTGAAATTGAATCTCTTGACTTGTTTACCTAATTGATCATATATCCTGCAGCTTGTATTTGGCTCAATTTTACTCAGGTTGATATTTAAAGATCCTGAAGTAGGATTTGGATAAACCTTTAGATCGTATACCTGATCTATTTTATTTGTTGAGGTCGGAATCACATCTTCACTTCCTACTATAGCTCTTATCATAGGACTTCCTTGAATTAATCCACCTTGGTTATTCCATCCACCCCAGACATTTACAAATAATTTCGATGAAACATCTCGGTTGATATCAAGTCCAATAGGAACACCAAAGTTTGTTGAACTTAATTGTTGAAATCCGATATAGAACTTCTGCCCAGCAGCTAAAGGTATACCTGCTTCTTCACCAAATATATCTTTCAAAACATAGGTTGTAAAACCTTGTAAGGTGTCAAAATAAGTATTTGCATAAATTGGACTTAAGTATTCCATACTAAAGGCTGGGTCATCAGATAATTCGTCCAAATAAACGTGAATGGAGAACAATTGATTTTCTGCATTGCCATTGACATGTGGAAAATGAAATTGTACCGCTTTCAATGTATCTTCTATCTTGGACTCAAATTCCAATGCAAAAGAAGGATTATCCGTTTGAGGGTTTTCTAAGTATATCTGCCTTTCTGCCGTGCCATCATCATAGGCAAAGAAATTATCAAAGCGATGAATTCTGCTTACCTGATCATTTATAGATTCTTGACCTGGAAGTGTAAATGTATATTCAAGTTCTAACTCTGCTTTTTCAAGATTCGATAGTTGGCTGTTGATTGTACTTATTATGTTTCCAACATTGTTGGCTGGAAGTGTTTGACTGAAGAAAGAATAGGTTTGTTCGGGCACATTTTGTGCATCAATAACATTTAGATCAACGGGAATATTGGTTCCTGTTGTCCTCTCTCTCAATAGAATATCTGACTCGTTGGCTGGATTAGCTGTGAATTCTTGATGATTGTAGAAAATTGACTCAAACTCAAGGACCACTATTTGATTTGAAATATCCGCAAGGAAGTGTTTCCAAGGCATGTGTTCATATTCGAGAAGCAGCGAGTTTGGAATATCAACAAATGCGACATCATTGAATGTTGCACTGAAGGCCTCTCCAGCAGCAAGCCTAACGTAGTCAATGTGCCAAAGATCATATAAGCCAACTGGGCTAACTTGGTTTACAAATCTGAACTGGAAGCCGTCATATCTGAATTCTTCAGGCACGTTTAGAGTTGCAAACTGAAATTCAGGCGATTCATTTATATCTGTTGACGTTTCAATACCAGAACGAACCCATTGTGGGATCCAATTACCATCCATATCTTTATAGTCTACTCTGAGGCTATCTGGACCATTTGGATACAATCCATTTCCTTTCGGCGCATAAAAGAATCTAAGGCTTACATCTTCACTATTGAGTCCACTAAGGTTTAGTCCTCTGGACGTTAGATGATCTGCTATTCCAGCCTCAAGGTAGGGTGCTCCTGAGTAATCCAGTCCATCAAGCGTTACCATGCCTACAGAAGGTGGATTCTCCGCCATCGTATTGTTTACAAATCCATCTTTTGTGAGCCACTTCTGAGAACTTGTATATGGCCCATTATTATTTGAAAAGTCATCCCAAAATGGAAGGTCTAGGTTAAAAGACTGCACTTCAAAAGGTACTTTGTAATAATCACAAACTCCAAATTCATCGCAAAGCACAGCACAGACTGTATCAATGCCTTCTCCAAGTCCCGCAGTATATTTAAAGCAAGAAGTAGCTTCATTATAGGTCATCCAGCTGTTTGAGGATAAATCACTGTTATAAGATCCATTTGGACAGTAGTAGAATATATTACAGCTTAGTTCACCGGGTAGTAAATTAGCGTCTAAGCAGATGTCTTCTATTGTTTCCTCTTCATTGATTTGTATCTTATTGAGGATGTGTGTTTGACTTTCTCTTTGTGTTACAAAAGTATATTCGACCGTAGCACATTCTCCTTGGTCTGGGCAATACTCAACACAAACTTTTTCTTGGAATCCATCAAAATCGCCTGCCTCATAGGAGAGAATATCTCCACTAAAGCTAACTATACCTACAGGTGTAATTCCGTCGCAATCAAGTAATGTGAATTCTGGATTTACAGCATATCCAATACCTGCTGTATCTATTTTAATATTTACAGTATCATTTTTGAAGGTGTAGTTGAAGTTTCCATTTAGATTTGGACAGTTAGGCATACTTGCCTGTTCCTCTGAAGCATTGCTATACAAACTTAAAGCAGGGTTGCTCTGAAGGGGCGCTTCGATGAGCTGCGCAAACATTAATGCCGGAAACAAAGTAAAAAGTAAAGCGTATATAGATTTCCACATAAGGTAATTATTTGAATCGACGAAAAAACGTTTCACGTTCTTCAATGTTGCTATTTAACAGGATTATCCTTTTAATTTTAACATGCTTTTTCACTCTAAAGTGCAAAAGTAGTTATTAATTTAATAAGCCCCAATATTTAGAGGTATTGAGGCTTATTGAATTAGGCTTATTAATTGTCTTCTGTCGGTTCTGAATCATTATCTTCCATCAGTTCGTTACTTCCGCAAGCCAATGGTCGCTCCAGGGTTAGATAAACCTTTACATAGTCGCCCGATATCAAGTTAGTGCCTGGGTCTGGAGTTTGTTTGTAGATAAAGGCTTCTTCGAGGTCTATAACACTTGGATCTTCAAAAGCATCGAAGTTAAGTTGACTGGATTCAAGTAAGAACTTTGCTGTGGATAACTTAAGACAGACGAGCTCAGGAACTGTTCGTTGGGCAATTACCTGTTTGGTTATAACCAATTCTACCGCATCACCCTTTTCAATTAAATAACCTTCCTTGAGCACATTTTCTTCTATTTTTTTACCATCATGATACATGTAAAGGATGGTGCCTTTTGCTTGTTTTGTATCTACTATTTCTTCTTTTACAACAGAGTTAATTCCTCGCACATCTAGAATCCTTTTGTAGGATTGATACATATATGCGGCATCTCTAAAGAGTGGAAGTTCGACTTTTGGAGGTGTGGAAGAACTAATAGTTAAATAAACAGTTCTGCCCTCTTTGATCTTTGATCCAGGAATTGGATTTTGCTCTAATACAACACCTGGCTTAATATCTGGTTTCCAAATAGAGTCAAATACAACGACTTTAAAGTCTCCTTTTCGAGCCATTTTTTCAACCTTCTTTATAGGGAGCCGTTGAAGGTTGTCCAAGTAAATGGACTCACCGTGCTGCGTGTAGATGTTTAATCCTAAGATTACTATAAAGCAAAAGCTTAATAGAGTTATTAGCATCAGTCCCAGATTTTTTAGAACCATAGGAGTTGACAAAAAGATCTGAAGATTTTTGGGCATTGCTTTTAGTGCGGGTAAGAAAGTATTACTCCACCAATGTTTTATTCGCTCTTGCATGGAAGCCAAATTCAAGAATTTTATCAATAAAATTGTAAGGTTTATACCCATTTATAGCAGCCTGATGAAAGATGCAAGTGGCTGGTGTCATTCCCGGAAGTGAATTGACTTCAATGATAATGGTCTCCGCCCGGTTGTCATCAAAGATCCGGACAAAGGCGTCGATACGCGCATATCCTTGAACATTTAGCACCTCAGCTGCTTTTTGTAGTGTATGTTTCACCTGTTCTGCAATATAAGAATATTCATTAGGATTCTTTGAATATCTAGCCGGAGTAATATTTTGACCTTCTCCAGCTAAGAATTTTTCCTGTAAAGAAAGAATCTCTCCACTTGCAAGTGCCTCAGAGGGTTCAAACATTTCGTATTTCACTTCGCCTGAATGTTCTTTGGTAAGAAAACCTCCTGTAATCTCAAGAAAGTGTTTTGCGCCTTCTTGCTGGATTAATTTTTCAAAGAGAATTTCAGTCTTGATAGGAAACTCCTCTTTTTCATCAAGATCAAGTATCGAACGTTGTTCTTTACCGAAGGTATTATCTGAGCGGAACATAAGCTCTGTGAATGCAAGAAGTTGACTTTGATTCTTGATAAGCTTTACTGCTGAAGAGCAACCGTCATCCACTGGCTTAGCGATAAACGGATAGGCCATTTGTGATTCTACCTGTTGTGCAAATTCAGATCTATTTGTCTCAAAGGCATCTTTAGAAAGTAGCAATTGATCTGTTACTGAAAAGCCGTGATCTTTAAGCTTTTGAAGCGTGTTGAATTTGTTTATAGTAACGGAGGAAGCCTCTGCCGAACAACCATTATAGGGTAGACCGATTCTGTCCAATCTTGCTTGAACTTCTCCATCTTCTCCAGGTCTCCCATGGAGTGCTATAAATGCAGCAGCTACATTTTCTTTAAGGGATTCGTAAGTGATTTCAACTGCATCGAATATAGTATCGGCTCCAGAATATGTCTCGGTCATCTGAAGTAGATTAGACTTGATTTCATCAATCACTGGATGATGTACATTCTTTAGGATCTTATCTCTAATGTCATCAGCATTATCCTTTAATAATAGATTTATAGGAATCTGGAATAATCTATGGCTATCTCCATCTTTCATTACAAAGACAGGTACTGGGCTATATTTTTCTGAACTTGCAAGTTTTTCAAAAATATTTCTTCCAGATTCTACAGAGATGTGTCTCTCAAAGGAGTATCCTCCTAAAAGCACTGCAATTTTTGTTTTTGAAGCTGCTTTATGCTTCTGATTTTGCATCTGCTCTTTGAGTTGCTTATAAAGAACTCCTGCCTTGTTTTTCCTGACAGAATCCTTTATTCTTTCCATCAAGGATACACGAATGATAAACGTTAAAAACTGCGAAGGGTTCAGACCAATTTCAGCAGCTTGGTGGAAGAAGAACGAGGAAGGTAACATACCTGATGTTGTATTCGGGTCGTTAAGGAAAATGCTTCCATTAGGACTTATAAATCCGTCAATTCTTGCATAGGTATGAAATTGTAAGTATTCGAATAGACGAACACATTCATTCATTATGTTTCGGATGTCCTCGTGCTTATCTAAGTTTATAGGTGTGAGCTTTCTTGAAAGCCCAGGCATATATTTTGAGCGATAATCGAATAACTCACCTCCTTTTACAATCTCAGTAGGCGGCAAGGCTGCTGCACCGCCGTCTTCTTTTCTAACCACGATACAGGAGAATTCTTTTCCTTCTATAAAGGACTCAAGAATCACCTTCTGTTCATTAGACCATGCTTCTAATAGTATCTTTTCTGAGCCAGCTTCAAACGACTCGTTCAGAGTGTTTAAAAGTTGTTCTGGGTGGTATATTGTTTTATTGAGAACATCCATTGGGAAGCCTAGGCCATCCCGGATATCTGCCATATTTCTTAGGTATTCAATCTGCTTTGCTTGACTCATACCTAGCCATTGTTCCCGGTAAACCCATTGCCTGAAAAAAGCGAGGTCAACAGCATCAACAAAATCTTGAAAGTCGGTATCGCTTTTTAGTATACTTACACCAATGGAAGAACCCTGCTTTGCAGGTCGTATAACTATGGGGTATTTAATATCAGATTTGGCATTTTCAAAAATTGCTTTGTGATCTGCATCCAGCCAATATTCACGATCCAACTCTATAATGTTTGGACAATTGAACTGGGCTACTTCCATCATTTTTTTCTGAAATCCCTTATCTATACCAATAGAGCAGGCTCTAATTCCAGATCCAGAGTAAGGGATGTCAAAAGCTTCGAGCATACCTTGTATTTGGCCGTCTTCTCCAAATTCTCCGTGTAGAGCAAGAAAGGCAAAATCTATATGATCATTAAGCTGATCCCAAGCAATTGTTTTACCAACAGAAGATCTTAGATCCTGGAGTTCACGTTCACTTAGGTGGTTTAGGCTTTCCAAATACACTTGGAATTGATGCTCCGTTTCAGGAAGGTATTCTACCGGAGGAAAGAAGTCTCTTATAGTACCTTTATAAATGAAGGACCAGTCCAATTCGATAAGGCATCCAAAGCTATCCACAAAGATGGGTATAGGTTCGAAAAGTGATTTATCGAGGTTGTCATATACTGTTCTTCCTCCTGCAAAAGAGATTTCCCGCTCACGGGATGGACCTCCAAAAAATATGCCGACTTTAATCATAAAATATAAGACCAGATTATATCAATAGAATACTAAGGTAGTTATTTTATTATAATCAATTTGTTGTTTTTTAAGTTCAATAAATGAGCGTCTGAAATGCTTTTAGGCTTTGGAAATAGTTATCAGTAATTTGCAGGATTATATGTTTCAGGATTTATGATTTTCTTTTTTGTAATTTCCCAACATGGTTCAGTCAAAACAAATAAATAAGGAATTATTACGCTTAGCGATTCCAAATATTTTAAGTAATATTTCAGTACCCCTTTTATCGTCCGTAGATACAGCACTCATGGGCCATGAATCAATAAAGCATCTTGGGGCTGTTGGTATAGGGGCTATGATCTTTAACTTTCTATATTGGAATTTTGGCTTTTTAAGAATGGGAACAACAGGTTTTACTGCTCAAGCCTTTGGGGCGAAGGATCGCACAGAAGAAATAAGCACTTTATTTCGAGCGGCCTTCCTTGCTTTGTTGATTTCTTTTCTTTTGGTTTTATTTAGTGGTGTTCTTGGAGGCTTGGCGATGGATCTGATGTATGTTCAAACAGAACAGATAGATTTGGTCTTTCGTTACTTTTCTATACGGATACTAGCAGCACCTGCTTCCTTGCTCCTGTTTGTATTTTTTGGATGGTATTTTGGGATGCAGAATTCTATTTTTCCTTTGATAATAACTATTACGCTAAATATCGTAAACATTTTATTGAGTTTTCTTTTAGTAAAGCAGTATGGATGGGGTATAGAAGGGGTTGCATGGGGGACAGTTATTGCCCAGTATACTGGATTGGTAATGGCACTAGTATTGTTTTTTATAAAGTATCGAACTCATCTAGGATTTTTGAACTTAGCTTACCTTAAAAGGGTGGACAAACTTGTATCATTCTTGAGGATAAATGGAGATATTTTTATACGTACATTTTGTTTGACTTTTGTATTTGGATTTTTCTATGCACAATCTTCAAAAATGCAGGCAAATACCTTAGAGATAAACACAATTCTCATGCAGTTTTTGAATTGGATGTCTTATGGTGTTGATGGATTTGCCTACGCTGCTGAGAGTATAGTAGGAAAATATTTAGGTGCAGAAAATAAGAAAAAGTTAAAGCTAGCTGTTCGTCAATCTTTTAAGTGGGGGATGGGTTTTGCCTTTCTTTATGCTTTGGTTTATGGACTTTTTGGAACAAGTATTTTACAGATCTTCACCAATGAAGAGGTGCTTATTCAAGCAAGTCTAGCATATCTATCTTGGATGGTGATATTTCCAATATTAGGCACTCCTTGTTATATATGGGATGGCATATTTGTTGGTCTCGCTGCATCTAAGGAAATGCGAAATGGTATGTTTATTTCTTTACTTGTATTTCTTGCTGTATTCTATGCTGTTCAATCTACCTATGGAAACCATGGTCTTTGGTTTGCTCTATGTGTTTTCTTGGTAGTTAGAGCTCTTATTCTTTGGCGATATTATGTTAGAGGAACTTTTGAAAGGGTATAAAAAAAGGAGCCTTGAAAAAGGCTCCTTTTTTTTATTATTTACTGATAACAATTCGCTTTGTTTCAGTTTGTTGTTTGCCAACCAATTGAATTGAATACACACCTGCTGGTAGGTGATTTAGATCAATTGATTTACTGATCAGATTAGTTTGGATGCCTTCACTATAAATTAGGGCACCTTTAACATCTGTAATTTTTATCTGACTTAGATCAGTTGTCCATTTTCCAGAAAGACCAACGGTGATAGTACCGTTTGATGGGTTTGGATAAACCAACCAATCAGAGTCATCTTCTATGATTTCGTTAGTTGCTGTTGGAGCATTTGGATCTAGTTCAATGATTACTGTTGTTTCTTGAAGTAGTCCTCCATTACCGTCAGTTACAATAAACTTAAAGCTATCATTTTGTCCATCACCACTGTGGAAATATTCAACGTGATTTAGGTCAATAGAAATTTGCTTAAAGATACCACCCAAAGGAACTGCATTACCAGACCAGTGAACTTCACCATGTTTTGGCGCTTCTGTGATCGTGAATATAAGTTCATCCGCTGTATTATCTTCATCAGCTACTGCAAGCACATCGTTTTCGATCCAACGACCTTCTCCGTCTCTTACTTTAAGGATTTCATTGTTTACGATGTATGGATTGTTTGGAATCAATTCTCCACAAGATTCTAGTTCCCAGTTAGTGATCTTACCGCCTATTCCTTCTTCATCGATAACAGTAACTACCAATTCCCATATTCCTATTAGGTCTTCGCCATCAAAATCAGACAAACTTCCTACAGGTTGAACTAGATCACCTGTATTTGCTGGACATGGAATATCAGTCAAGGATTCATCATCGAAACTTAATTTCATACTTGTTAGAATACAAGTTCCGTCATGAAGCATTACCTCAGTACCTTGAGGAGAACGCACTGAAATTTGGATATCCTTTAACTTATCATGCGATACATCAAGGTTAGCAATATTAATATCCGTTATCAAAGAATTATCAACTGCTGCCAGCTCAGATGTTACCGATCCTCCCACTGGAAGTTGTGGACTGATGTTTTTTGGAAGTCCATTTGGCTCAAAGGTCTTACAGCTTTCTGTAAATGTTTGATACAAAAATGGTCCTACCCATTCTCCTTTACCACATACATCTGCATTGGCTCTTACTCTCCAGAAGTAGACAGTACCTTTATTTAGTGGTTCATCAGAATCAAAGAAGCTATCTGTTAAGCCTGATTCTTCTTCAATGATCGTTGCTGGTGCAAAACTAGGATTATCTGCGATTTGAATGTCGTAGTTAATAGCGTTAGGAATTTCTACCCAGTTGTAAGACGTTGCCAGTGGTTGTTGTGTAATCTGATTTGCAGGTCCAAGTAATTCAAGTGCAGAAAAGTCTGCATTTTCTGTTTCAACGAAAATAGATTGATAAAAGGTATCATTCTCAATAATACCTCTAATCTCTAATTCTGTATATGCATTTGGATAGTCATCGTCAAAAGTAACATTTAAACCTAGATCATCACCAACTGCCATTGAATTGGTTTCCCATGAAAGATTCATGCCTGCAGGTACAGTACTTACAACCTCAAGATCTACAGAATTATCAAAGCCATTGTATCCAGCAAAATTAAAACTATAGTCTAGGTCAGCTGGTAAACAGGCAAATTGATAACTACTTGAGTTGATGTAAAAACCGTAGTATGGTGTATCAGGTTTTGTTACTGTGATATTGGAGTTGGAAATATCAAAGAAGATATTATCCGATGCTTTTATCTTTATACGACCTGCAAATGTGGAAATATCTGGCATAAATAAAGTGTGCTCTCCGTCATTAGGGACGTCTGCAGCAAGTAAAATATCAAAATCAAATCCTGAATTTGTTGATAGGTAAATATCAACACTGTTACAGTTTACAGGAGCATTGAATGAGTTTGCTGGATCCCATTTAATGTTCACTTGATTTCCACCTTCAATAACATCGCCAGAAGCAGAAGGGAAGGTTACAGAAAAAGGACCTGCATTGCTTGCTACATCAAAGGTAACAAGGGCAGCATTCCAACCTCCAGATTCAAGGTTGTTATCTCGAACAGTACATTTGAAATTCATTTCTCTACCTACTGTTGGAAGTCGTTCTCCATTATTACTTTGGTTCTGAAGAATTGTATTTAGAGATGGAAAGCTTCTAAGGTTATCGGTAGTTGGTGTCCTTGACATGAATAAAGGGATGGTAACATCAGGGTTTTGAGGCGCGTTAATACTCACCACTGGTCCTAAATCATATTGTTCCCAACAATAAGTCAAATCATCACCATCCTCATCCGTTCCAAATGCCTCTAATTCGAATGCAGTAGATTTTGGAATAAAGAAACCTTCACCGTGATTATGTGTTACTTCTGGTCTCTTATTATCCACTTGAATAACGTCCGGACAAGTATTACCTGTTGATTGCTCACTGTATTGTCTAACTTGTTCAAGTGATTTTACATGATAGTATGTGTTGTTCTGTCCAAATCCAAGCGAAATGTTTTCTGCACCACATGATCCAAGGTAGGACATAATTGTAGATCCTGAACCTGGCTCATATGCTGAACCTGAAGCTAGCTGGCCTTCAATACCGGGGCAATTTCCCCAAGTATGACCTGCTGAAAACTGGTGATCGATCTCATGTGCCATTACATTATATACAATGTTCGTCATGTTGGCATAGTGACAAGTAACACCTCTTCCTTTATTTGGAGCATTACATGCTGTTCCACTTACAACACCACCTACATCGGTACAAGCCATAGTAAATACATGACCGATATCAAAGTTGTTATTTCCTATTACCTGATTTAGGTAGTTCTGATTTTGCTGTAGTAATTGTCCTCCCACATTTGAATTCTGGAAGAAATCAGTGTTAGGATCTAGATTGATTAAAAGGTCATTGCTTTCAATCATCTCAAACTTCATAGATTGTTCTGGCTGAAGTACACCATTCAATAGTGTAAGTGCCTGAACAAAAGATGCCATAACTGCTGCTTCAGTGCCGCCTTTAGCAGTTCCGTACTCTCCCGTACAAGCTAAAGCAAGTTCATATATCCTAAGTTCAGCTACATCTGCCTGAGGAGCCATTATAGAACTATTTGAAAAGTCAGGTTGTATATCTTCTTCTATGGATGATGGGTCGAAACCACATGCCATTGGTGGAGATAGTTGGCTGTAGGCTTGATGATCCATTTGGTTGAAGTAATAAGTTTGGTGTATCCCTGAACCATCTTCTGGTAAGTCAATTATGGATAGACCATCTTCATTATTTATTGATGCGACGACGCCGAAAGGCGTTACACTTAAGTATAATAGACCTTTTTTGCCATTTATTCCGAACCCTCTATATGACTTAAGCTCCGGAAATTTGGCAGCAAGATTAGGGTGCATAACAGGTGATTCAACCAATTGGAAGAATTGGTTTGATCCATTAGGCAATGGAAGATTTACAACGGTTGAGGATGTCTTAGCAGCTGTAGTGAATTCCATTGGGGCATCACTTGCAGCAATTTGTAGAGCTTGGATATCAATAGTAAGATACCTTGGTTCTTCAATTAATAATGCTGTGTTGTCGATTGGTTTTTGATCGCTATCCTTCCATATCGTTGTGTTTTGGGCTTTCGCAAAACCGATTGAAAGAGATAAGATCAGAGAGCAAATAAAATATTTCATCGTATAAGTTTTAACTATCAGGACAGTTGTTTGGACAAAAATAGAGAATCAATCGTTTATTTTTTGTAAGAAAATGGCTAAAAGAACGCTGAGAATTGAAGATTACCCGTATGGATAGTTTCGAGCATTCCATTCTTTCTGCCTTCATACCTTAACCCAAGGCGCAAACTTTTGTTTATTTTTCTGTTAACACCAAGAACCCATTGGTAGTTTTTTCCAGATTGTAGTCCGTTAAGTAAAGCAAAACCAATAGGGCTATTAGGATTCCCATCGTATTGAACATTCGAAAATAAAAAATTTCCCTCAAATAAACCAAGAGAACTATTGATTTGTGATTCAATCTTAAACCGCTGAATATTTCCATTGTCTACATTGAAGTCTATGTCCTTGAAGGACTCATGTTCAGCATTAAGAATTACTCTGCTGTTTTCCGATGGAAAGTAGCTCAGTTCTGGTTTAAGTTTTTGAGTGTTTACTCTGAAACTTCGATCTGTATACTGCTCAATTTCAGCAGATTTATATCCCTCCGCTGCATTTATTCTAAGGCTAATATTATTGTTGATATTCCAACGGACACTCAAGGATATATCCTCAGTCTTTCTCTGGTCTAAACCAGTGATCAAAAGATTGCTTAAAGAAATTCGGGTTTGTGCAAATTGAATATCCATTTTTTTTCCACCCCGATTTATCCAAAAGCTATTTCGAATATTGCTTCGATCGTTTACAATCTGCTCTTGATCTATGTTTGTTTGAAGTGGATGCCAATAAATGATGCCTTCTGTATCCTGTACTTTTTGCTCCAATTGCCAATTTGATTGTATACTTAAG
The DNA here is from genome assembly GCA_042091035.1 of Sphingobacteriales bacterium. Classification (GTDB taxonomy): domain Bacteria; phylum Bacteroidota; class Bacteroidia; order Chitinophagales; family Saprospiraceae; genus AM-2324. The sequence goes on from JBELIG010000023.1 coordinate 16,429, forward strand.
TAACTGACTATTTTTTTGACTCCTTTTTTGTCAAACCACAAGGCTTTAGGGCTAAGGCTTATATTTTGATTAAATAATGCATTGTTTGTTTTTATGAATTCATCGGAGTAATAGATAACTCTGATATGTGTTCCTTGGTCAGGATTTGGCGCTATTACGAATTCAGATGCCTGTTCGACTCCATCTGAATTGAAATCAATATGTTGGAAATTACCCTCGCCTGGATTTACCATTTGGTAAAGAAATTGTACTTTTTGTTCCTGTCCTGAACTTAACTGATACAGTGTAGAGAATCGGATGACACCTTTTAAAAATTGTTGATTGAGGTTTATTTTTCCCATTAGCTGTCCATCTTCTTCTGGGAGTTCCTCTAATATATTATCGAACTTCCTGTAATTTATTTGTGCAGTTAGTTGGGTGTTTTTTATGTTTTTAAGTTGTGCATCTAGTCCTACATTATATGCATTTTTCCACATTTCTAGCTCTTGGTCCATAACGCTAAAGTCCCTTCTGTTTTGGGTGTAAAATGTCCAGCTGAAATTATACTTCTCTGGAAGTATTAGCTTCATTTCTGCTTGGTTAAAAGCAAAACTAGAATTTAGCAGAGAATCTGAATCTAGGTCTAAACGTTCATTCCGCTCTTCAAACCAATTGAATTGAATTTCAAAATTGTCTTCTTTCCCTAGTCTTCGCCCCAGCGATATAGAAGGTTTTTGAAACCGACTGCTCGAAAAGTTTGTGTCTGAATTTAAAACGGATACTTTACCATCCAACGTCCATTTTTTATTTTCGAGAGCAAATCTACCTAGATGCTTTAATCCAAGATATTCGTCTCCTCGAGCGAGCATACTAAACTCATAATCTAGTTTTATACCTTTTGACTTGTTTAGCGCACTTAATATGCCATTTCCGAGGTGCTCTTCTAATGGAATTAGGTTTGCATTATTATTACCTATATCCCAGTCTCTGTTAAATTCGGGTAGTCTGTAAGGATTGATCGCTTTGAAGTTCTTTTGTTTCCATTCGTGGCTTGCATTTAGTGACCCAGACCATTTTTTATCTGGGTTAAAATTTTTATTCAGTGTCGTAAAAAGTGCTAAGCCCCAATCATCTTCCGTGTCTAAAGGAGATAGCTTATTTTGATCATTTTGTGATAATGCGAGTTCTGTGCTGAAATTACCAGTACTTCCAAGACTTTGCTGAAGACCAAAGTTTATTAACTTTTTTGCCTGTGGCAGTGGTAAAAGTCGAATAGGTTCATAAGCCCCATTGAGGTTTCCATTTGCATCAGCTCCTACAAATTGATAAACTAGTCCATTTGCATCAAGATCTGTTTGTTGATAACTTCCATTCCCTGTGCCTAAGTTTGAAAAGAATGCAGTATAGTAAATTAGCTCTTCGTTGTTTCCAGTTGCATATTCTAGGATCTGAGTGGAGTTGCCGTTTATAATGGTATCCTTGAGTATGTAGCTTATGGGGTTTGTCGAATTAGAAGCTGTATCAATTGCTGGAATGCCTGCGAGAAAGGGGTTGTCACCTGCTTGTGCGAGAATAGTCTGTTGTTCTTTACTTAAAGGACCTTCTCCAACTCTTGATTTTCCATCTTGCTCCGCATATACATTTGAATATAACCTAAGGTTTTTTCTTTTGTATTCCGTTTGGACGGTATATAGTGATCGAAGATAGGATTGGTCATTGTATTCAAATTCTATTATTATTCGACGTTCCGTAGTCATGGGTTGACGGACAGTAAACGTTATGGTTCCTGCATTGTAATCGATGATATAGTCATTGTCAAATCCTCGTGTCAATAGTTTACCATCTATATAGACCTTCTCCGTGTTTGCGAGTATAATAATGAAGGTCTCTCCTTCAGCACCTCTAAGTTTATAGGGTCCTTGATTCCCTTCCTCTCCGGCAAAAGCATTTCGGGCAAACTTTCCTTTTGTTAAGGCAAATGAACTTTGGATAGATAGCTCCCCTTTACCTAATTCAAAGCTTTCTTGGGTGAATTGTGCTCCTTGTAGTTTTTTAAAATATTTAAGAAAGTAACTTTCTCTATTTCCTTGTTGATAGTCTCCAAGCAGTAATTTTGTTTTGTTTTTTTTGAGTTCAATGAATACACGATCAAATTCATTAAGCTGTTGTGTATTTCCTTCTGGTTGGATTGGGATGTTAGCATCGGATATAGCTGCTCTGATTTGAATGTCATCACCTATGTCGCCATTTAGTTGAAGATTGAAAGTGGAATTTAATACCAAATTTTGGTTGTTGCCTATTCCGATACTTCTGCTAAAAACTCCACTACTTTTTAGACCTCTCCCATTGTTTAGTAGTTGTAAATCATTAGGTTTTTGCTCAAATTCGTAAATCAATCGATAGGAATCTTCTAATTGTCTTTCATTAAGAAGACTTTTTTTTTGGTTTAGACTAAGGTCATTCACACACCTGCATGATAAATTGAGCGGGGCATCTTTTTTAAAATCTGTTTTTAGGAGTTTTATACGATTGGATTGGAATAGGTAATCTTCGTTTAAAATTAGTTTCTGGCCCTTTGAATTTGCGATTTCTACAGAACTGGGAAGTATAAGGCAGGAGTCAACTCTTTGCCAAAGTGTATCCGTTTTAATTTCGACAATTAAATGATTGTTTACAGGTGTTTGTGCACCAAGCTTTAATATGTAAAAAGAGAATAAAAACAAGAGTAAACAATTTCTCATAATTTGGACAACGATTTAAAAGTGTAAATCGTTAGTTTGTTTTAGGCTATAATTTTTGTCCCTTACTGTCTATTAATGACAAGCCCTTGGATTAATTGTATATATTTAAGCATATAACTGAAATCTCAGATTTATATTTTCGCAAAGGTAAGTATTAAAATATATGAATAAGTATCCTCACATTTTCGAACCCCTTGATTTAGGGTTCACTAAGATTTCTAATAGAGTATTGATGGGTTCCATGCATACTGGTCTTGAGGAAGATAAGCCGGATTTAAGCAGACTTGCTGCCTATTTTGAAGCTAGAGCAAAAGGTGGTGTTGGCTTGATTGTAACTGGTGGAATTGCTCCGAATAGAAGGGGTTGGCTAACACCTTTTTCGGCAAAAATGACCAACACTCGGGAGGCTAAAAAACATAGGCTTATTACAGATGCTGTTCATAAATACGATAGTAAAATTTGTATGCAAATTCTGCATGCTGGAAGGTATGCCTACCATCCATTTTCTGTAGCACCAAGCAGGATTAAAGCACCTATCAATCCATTTACACCTTTTGCGCTTAGTCAAAGAGGCATTCGAAGTACAATAAAAGATTTTGCTAAATCTGCCAAACTTGCAAAACATGCAGGATATGATGGTGTAGAAATTATGGGTTCAGAGGGATATTTAATTAATCAATTCCTGGCAAAACGCACAAATTTAAGAAATGATAAATGGGGTGGTTCCTTTGAGAATAGATCAAGATTACCAATAGAAATAATTAAATCTATTCGTGCAGCGGTCGGGCCTGATTTTATCATTATTTTTCGTTTGTCTATGCTTGATCTTGTAGAAGGCGGATCATCATGGGAGGAGATTGTTCAGCTTGCAAAGAAAATAGAGTCCGCTGGGGCATCTATTATTAACACAGGTATTGGATGGCATGAGGCTCGTGTACCTACCATAGCTACAAGTGTTCCGAGAGGTGGCTTCTCATGGGTTACAAAAAAAATGATGGGTGAAGTTAATATCCCACTAATTACTACCAATAGAATAAATACACCCGAGGTGGCTGAGGAAATCTTGGCAAATGGTTCGGCTGATATGGTATCAATGGCAAGACCTTTCCTAGCAGATCCAGATTTTGTTAAGAAGGCACTTGAAGATAAATCCGATGAAATAAATACTTGTATTGGTTGTAATCAAGCATGTCTAGATCATGTTTTTTCAAAAAAAATAGCTTCTTGCTTAGTGAATCCTGTTGCTTGTCATGAAACTGAGATTGAGCTCAAACCTGCGGATAAAGCAAGAAAAATTGCCGTGGTTGGAGCTGGGCCAGCTGGTTTGGCATTTTCTGCTGCGGCAGCAGGTAGAGGACACAATGTAGTTTTGTTTGAGGCTTCAGATAAGATTGGAGGTCAGTTTAATCTTGCAAAAACAATTCCTGGTAAAGAGGAATTTTATGAAACGCTGAGGTACTTTTCTCGTCAACTAGAAGTCAATGGAGTAGATACTCGTCTCAATCAACGTGTAGACAAAGAAAAGTTGGAATCGGAAGGTTTTGATTCAATTGTTATAGCTACAGGTATACTTCCAAGAGTCCCTAAAATAGTTGGTATTGATCATCCCAAAGTATTAAGTTATTTAGATGTTCTCAAAAAGCGTGTAGTGCCAGGAGAACGAGTTGCTATTATTGGTGCTGGAGGTATAGGGTTTGACGTTGCTGAATTTTTATTACATGACGTGCATGAAGGACCAAACCCGCAAAGCATAGAAAATTTTATGGCTTATTGGGGGGTTGATATGGCTTTTAAGAATAATGGAGGCCTTGAAAAATCAATAGTTTCTAAACCTAAAAGAGAGGTTTATTTATTGCAGCGTAAAGATGAAAAGGTAGGTGCAAGACTTGGCAAAAGCACTGGATGGATACACAGAAGTAAATTGAAAAAAAGTAAAGTGAAGATGCTTAATGGGGTCAAATATGAAAAGATAGATGATCTGGGTTTACACCTGAATATAAAGGATGAAGCAGTAGTTCTTGATGTTGATAATGTGATCATTTGTGCGGGCCAATTATCCAACAGAAACTTGTTTGATTCTTTTGGGGTAGATTCCGATATCCACATAATAGGAGGGGCTTTTCAGGCAGGAGAGCTGGATGCGAAGAGAGCTATTGATCAAGGTGTTAGGCTTGCTAATGATATATAATTACAAAATCTATGAAGAACCAAAGGAGAAGTTTTATTTTTAATGCTGGGATTGCTGCAGCCAGTTTGTTTCTGAGTAAAAAGCTTAATAAAAAGAAGAGGTTCCAACATTTTTATAAAAGTAAAGGACCTATATTTTTAAGTACTTGGAGCCATGGTTTAGAAGCGAATAAGGAAGCACTTAAGACCATTGAATCGGGAGGTAGTGGCTTAGATGCTGTTGAGCAAGGAGTGCGGATCATTGAGTCCGATCCCCAAAACACATCGGTGGGATTAGGTGGTATGCCAGATAGTACAGGTAAAATAGCATTAGATGCCTGCATAATGTCCTCGGATGGAAGTTGCGGAGCAGTTTGTATGTTAGAAAATATAGAACACCCCATTTCTGTCGCAAGAAAAGTAATGGAAGATACCCCCCATGTTTTACTTGCAGCTGAAGGAGCTTTCGATTTTGCTATTTCTAAGGGGTTTAAGAAGAAAAATTTAAATACTAGTAATAGCAAAAAATCATATCGGGAATGGAAAAAAGAATCAAAGTATAAACCAATAATTAATGTTGAGAATCATGATACTATTGGGATGTTAGGAATGGATGATAATGGGGATATTTTTGGGAGTTGCACGACTTCTGGATTGGCCTTTAAGATGAGAGGTAGAATTGGAGATTCGCCTATCATTGGAGCAGGTCTTTTTATCGATAATGAAGTGGGTGGAGCCGTAGCTACAGGTTTAGGGGAATCTATTATAAAAATAGCTGGATCAGCAATCGTTGTTGAGCTGATGCGTCATGGTTATAGTCCTATTGACGCATGCAAGGAGGCTGTACTTCGAATAAGTAAAAATGAGGATATAGAAAATATCCAAGTAGGTTTTATTGCTTTGAATAAATCTGGGGAATATGGAGCATATTCAGTCCACCCTGGTTTCAATTATGCTTTGACTGAAAACCGAAAAACAAGTTTGATCGATAGCGATCATTTAAGTCAATAAATAAGTTTCAATAAAAGAGCTACGAAAGAGACTACTTTGCTAACTGCAATTTAGTCTCTTTTTTTATTGGTTTTTAGTGCTTTATAACCAATTATAGGTATTTGGTCTGAGTGAGTAAGGTCGTACTTTTGTAGAAGTCTATGTCATAATAGACTAATGCTATTTTATCACTGAAGAATTAGAACAAACTATTTCTTTACAACAAATTATCAAATCTTATGAAAAAATTGTGTTTTACATTTCCTAAGGCACTTTTTGTTTTCGCTTCTTTGATGTTTGCCTTTGGTAACTCCAATGCCCAGACATTAGCTTGTAACGATAACATTTCGGTGTCTGTAGATCCAGAGGCTACTTTTGCATGTGAGGCTGACCTTAATGCAGATGACTTTTTGGAAGCTATTGATACAGATCTTGACTATCAGATAGATATCTACGATGGTTTTGATCTTGTTGCATCAGGTCTTAATGAATTGACTATTGATGCTGCGGCTCACCTTGGTGAAACGCTAGACTATGAAGTAACTGAAACTGCTTCTGGTAATTCTTGTTCAGGTTCAATGACACTGAATGATGCAGTTGGTCCTGAGTGTGATCAAGATCTCGAATTTGTAGTAGCTTGTGATGAGGATGTTCCTTCTGCTGCTGCAACTACTCCTTCATTTAATGATAACTGTTCTGTCGCTGAGGTTAACCTTGTTGACCAAATTTGGGCGGATACAGATATTTGTGATGGTGAAAAAGTTTTGGAAAGAATTTATGCTGCACTTGATGGTTCAGGTAATGCTTCAACTGGAGATTGTATAGTTACAATCGTAGTTGAGCGTGCAGAGATGTTTTTCCCTGCAGATGCTGATTATGATTGTGCATCTTATTCAACTGCCGATTTAGGTCCTGGCCTTACTGGGTATCCTACTGCTGTGCAGTCTGATGCTTGTATGTACAACTTCTCTTACAGTGATCAAATCCTGCCTTCTTGTGGAGGTCTGGAAAAAATCGTTCGTACTTGGACGGTTCTTGATTGGTGTACAGGTGAAATTCTTACAGAAGATGAAACTGGTGAAGATAATGTACAAATCATTAAATTAATGGATGGCGAAGGTCCTTCAATTGATGGTAGTGATTTGACACTTTCTACTTCTTCAGCTTCTTGTGCGTCTTTAAGCTGGATTGCTGCTCCTTCAATTACTGATAATTGTACAGGTGTTGATGCAGTTCACATGTTCGCATTTGGATTCGGAGAGTTAGAGTATACATATGATTCTAACGGTGCTATCACTGGTGGATATATTCCTGCTCCTGGTCTTGGTCTTGGTAACCATGAACTTCTTGTTACTGCAACTGATGGTTGTGGAAACTACAATGAAGAATTTTATAATTTAACTGTTGTTGATGATGTAACTCCAACACCAGTTTGTGATGAAATTACTCAAGTTGCTCTAGGTTCTGATGGTACTGCAACTGTGTTTGCTACTACATTCGATGACGGATCTCACGATAACTGTTGTTTAGACGGTTTTGAAGTTCGTAGAATGGATGATGCTGCATTTGCTGATGCTATTACTTTCGACTGTGACGATATAGATGCTACTACACAAGTTATCCTAAAGGTTGACGATTGTAACGGTAACTCTAACACGTGTATGGTTGACGTTCTTGTAGAAGATAAGTTAGCTCCATTCCTTGCAGTTCCTGCAGGTTCTGACATTACTTGTGATGTATACTATGCTGATATAGCTGCAGAACTAGATAATGGCAATGGTGCTATCCTTGATGATATGTTTGGAATAGCTACTTACGGTGATAACTGTGAAGCTATCCTTGACTATTCATATACTTATAGTGTTGATCAGTGTGGTGTTGGTTCAATTACTCGTTCTTGGACGGTAAATGATCCTTCAGGTAATGGTCCAGTTTCTGGATCTCAGACGATCAATATTTCTCACGTATCAAACTGGTCTGTATCATTCCCTGGGGATCTTGATGCAACTTGTGTTGATGGTGCACTTCCTGACTTTGGTGAGCCAACTGTTTCAGGTGATAATTGTGAGATGATCGCAATTTCTCATACTGATACTCA
>JBELIG010000249.1:0-4540 GCA_042091035.1 Sphingobacteriales bacterium
TCTTTGTTGTTAGTCTATAATCAGATAAAAAAACAATTAAGTATTAGATGGGTCAGCAAAGTAAAACAGGTGTACTTCTTGTTAATCTGGGAACCCCAGATCAGCCTCTCCGTTCGGCAGTTTACAGGTATTTAAAAGAATTCTTGTTAGATCGAAGGGTCATTGACATACCAGCAATCCCGAGAAACATCTTGGTCAGAGGGATAATAGCACCTTTTCGCTCAGGATCATCAGCAAAGCTGTATAAGGAAGTTTGGACAGAAAAAGGATCTCCATTGTTACTCTATGGCCTTCGTCTTAAAGAATTGCTGGCAGAACGTATGGGGTCTGATTTTAAAGTAGCATTGGGAATGCGTTATCAAAGTCCTTCAATTAAATCTGCCTTAGATGAGTTGTTGGATGCACAGGTAGATGAGATAATTGTCCTTCCCTTGTTTCCTCAGTATGCATCCGCTACCTCTGGATCGGTAATTGACGAGGTTATGCGCATAATGCGTAAAGACGATACTATTCTGCCTGTTAAGTTCGTGAACTCATTCTATGATAATGAGAAGATGATCCGAGTATTTGCCAAAAATGCTAAGAAGTTTGATCTTGATTCTTATGATCAAATATTGTTCTCCTATCATGGACTTCCACAAAGGCAACTTCGGAAAGGGGATAGAACGAAAAGTCATTGCCTTAAAGTAGAAAACTGTTGCTCCGAAATATGCGAATCAAATAAGTTTTGTTATTCAGCTCAATGCCATGCAACGACTGCACTGATAGCTAAAGAGTTGGATTTGAAGCCAGAGCAATATGCTACATGTTTTCAATCTAGATTGGGTAAAGATCCTTGGACTCAGCCATATACAATAACTAAGATTGAGGAAGTTGCAAAAGAAGAGGGAAAACGCATTTTAGTTTTTTCACCTGCATTCGTTGCGGACTGTCTGGAAACACTTGTTGAAATTAGTGTTGAATATCAGGAAGAATTTGAGGAAATGGGTGGTGAAAAGGTTGATCTTGTTGCTAGTCTTAATGATGATCCTGATTGGATAGAAGCTGTTGAGGAGATTATAAAATCTAATATTTAGAAAAGCGCTTTTTGTTTTGTAGATTGTTGCTTTATCAATCTGCAAAAACCTCGAATGGATTATTTAGATATCATAAAGGAAATGAATAAGGGTGATTACAGGCCTGTTTACTTCCTTCATGGTGAAGAAGCTTATTTCATAGATGCCATAACTGATTTTGTGGAGGCCAATTGTTTGAATGAAACAGAAAAGGCCTTCAATCAAACTGTTCTTTACGGGAAAGAAACAACGGCAATGCAGGTGGTTGATGCAGCAAGGCGAATGCCTATGATGGCCCCTCGACAACTGGTAGTCATCAAAGAAGCGCAATCTATGCGGGACATAGCTGCATTGGAAAGCTATGTTAATCAGCCTGCTTTGACGACCGTTCTTTTAATATGCCACAAGCATAAGAAGCTAAGAATGAATACCAAGCTGGGTAAATTACTCAAGCAAAAAAGTTTGGTCTTTGAATCAAAGCGCTTATACGATAATCAGGTTCCTGCTTTTATCAAAAAATATATCAAAAGTATTAAGTTAGAAATCAATGAATCTGCTGCAGAACTATTGGCAGAGTATTTAGGTACAGATCTTGGTAAAGTAGTCAATGAACTTGACAAGCTCGCAATCAATCTTGCTCCTTCTAGTTTAGTCGATGTGAAAATCATTGAAGAGAATATTGGTATCAGCAGATCCTACAATGTATTTGAACTACAAAAGGCTTTGGCTCTGCAGGATAAAGAAAAAATCTATCGGATCGTTAATTACTTTTCTGTTCAACCTAAAAAGAATCCCTTCGTACTTGTTGTTGGATCTCTCTACAATTTCTTTTCGAAAGTCTTGATTTATCATGGTGTTGCAAAACTCGATGAGCAGGCAATTCTTAGTGCACTGAATCTAAAGTCAAGGTATTTTCTTAAAGATTATAGAGCTGCTGCAAGAAGTTTTCCATATTCAAAAACTAAAGAAATTATTGGCATTCTGCATGAGTATGATTTGAAGTCAAAAGGGGTAGATATGAACCTTACTAATGTGCCTGATGGTGATCTTTGCAAGGAGATGATCTATAAAATAATACATTGATACGATTTGGGATGAAGGACGAATATACAACTATAGTTAATCCAGTTACAGGGGAGTTCAAGGATCGAGGTTCAAAGTTTATAGCCTATGCCTTTCCCGTTTATACACAAGAGGATATACAAAAGGCTCAAGAGCAGGTTCGGAAAGAACATATCAAAGCTAGGCATCATTGTTTTGGTTGGCGTTTGGGTACAGATGGAAACCAATACCGGGCAAATGATGATGGTGAACCATCAGGTACAGCAGGTAAACCAATATTGGGGCAGATCGATAAGCAAGGTTTGAGCAATGTGATGGTTATTGTTGTACGATATTTTGGCGGCACCTTGCTCGGCGCATCTGGACTTATAAATGCCTACAGAAACAGCACTGCTATTGCCTTAGAGTCAGCTGAACAGATTACCAAATTAGTCGAAGATGTTTACGAGATTGAATTCGATTACTCAATTATGAGTAATGTGATGAATACTCTAAAAAAGTACTCCATAAATGTATTAAATCAGGAATTTGCCGAGGTCCCTCTGATTCGTATAGCAATCCGTAAGAACGAAGTGAAGGCTACCTTATTAAAATTAAAGGCTTCTATTGGTGGTCTCAGACTGGAAGAAATTGAAGAAAAAACGATTATTGCAGGACTAAAACTCAGATTTTCTCATACAACATAGCTCTATGTGTCATATATGAGCAACAGAATACAAAAAATGTAATGGAATTTTCTTTTTTTTGCCTTATATAGATCTGTCTATTTATAGGAAGGTCAATCATTTATGAGAAAATTTAAAATATGAGAAAGCTATCAGTTTTATTAATGATAGGTTTTATGTTCCTGAGTATTTCTATTAGTCTTGCTCAAGATTTAACAACCATGCCACATAGGATGCATTTCCGCGTTCTATTTGTAGATTATGCTGCGCCTAACGGATTTTCTACAGATTCCGTAGGTTGGACCAATGGGATTGAATTTGGGTATTCAAATCTTATAAATAAGAATTTCACATTCTCTATTCCTGTAAAATATAATCTTGCCAATTTTGATGGTAAATCTAATGCTTCAAATATGCTCAGCATCGATGCCGTAGGTCGGATTCAGCCTTACAGCCCTGACTCAAAGTTGATTCCTTATGTATTGTTTGGAGGTGGTCTGGCACTAGAAAAAGATGCTGACCCTAATATCCAGTTTCCACTTGGAATAGGAACACAATTTCGTTTAGCACCGCACTCATTGATAGGTCTACAGGCAGAGTATAGATTCTCTCAAAAAGAAAATAGAAATAATTTGCAATTAGGGATTGGCGCTACATTTATTCTTGGAAAGGTTGTTGAAGAAAGTGAGGAAGAAGATTTTGATGGTGATGGTGTTCCGGATTCCTTAGATGCATGTCCAGAAGAGTCGGGACCTAAAGTACTAGGGGGTTGTCCAGATAGAGATATGGATGGCGTTAAGGATAGTGAAGATGATTGCCCTGATACTCCTGGACCCATTGAAAATAAAGGTTGTCCAGATATCGATAGAGATGGTGATGGTATAGTAAATGAATTAGATGCTTGCCCAGATCAAGCAGGTCCTCCTGAAAATAATGGATGTCCAAATGGTGATCGTGATGGTGATGGATTATTAGATCTCAATGATGATTGTCCAGATCAAGCAGGTCCTATCGATAATAGAGGTTGTCCGCTTTCAGATCGTGACGGTGATGGTATCGTGGATAGTAAGGATAAATGTCCAGATGAAAAGGGTCCCCTTGAATTGTTGGGTTGTCCCGATGGAGATTTTGATGGAGATGGAATACCTGACAGCAAAGACCTTTGTCCGAACATGGCTGGAACAGCAAAAACAGGTGGATGTCCCGAGATGAATAAGGAAGACAAAGAAATGCTTGAATATGCAGGTGATAACGTTGAATTCCAATTTGGAAAATCCACCTTATTAGCCGAATCGTATGATGTGTTGGATCAGGTAATTGATTTACTTAAGCGTTATCCAGATTTCCAAATCGAGATAACAGGCCACACAGATGATATCGGTCGTAAGCAAAACAACATGATACTTTCGATAGATCGAGCCCAAGCTTGTGCTGATTATATGCGAGCAAAGGATATTGAAGATGGCCGAATGACGATTATTGGTAAAGGGGAATTAAATCCCTTAGATACCAATAAAACAGATGCAGGTAGACGGAAAAATCGACGAGTAGAATTCAATATAATCGGTCAATAAAAAAAAAGAGCCACTTGATTCAAGTGGCTCTTTTTTTATGCTTTGGTTATAAAATGGACAGTTTTTAATTGATTAATTACATATAATAATTTGTTTTATTTGTTTGAGTTTTTATTTTGTGTTTGAATCCAAAAACGTTCTACATAATTAATTATTTAAACATGAGAAAACATTTACACGCACT
>JBELIG010000250.1:0-4520 GCA_042091035.1 Sphingobacteriales bacterium
TGAACATCACACCAAAGAGAAACACAATGAGAAAAACCAATTTGAATCAATTAAGGGAGCAATTAAAAAGGGTCTTGGATAGTGATCAAATAAGGCATTATGAGATCAACAAGGACTATGATAGCAAGTTTGAGTGCATGCTTTTTGGACCCTTTGGACTGTGTCCGAGTAATCCGGTGCAGCTTCAAGGGAATCAGAGAGTGAGGGCGTATTTGGATGGTTTGAAACATTATTCTAGCGCTTCAATCACTTTTGAATTTGATTCTTATCAGACAGCCTATAATTTGAATAATCAGGCTGAGGAGTATAGGGTCTTGGATGACTTTAACGAGGAAATTTGTAGGCTATATATCTGTACAGGAGCTGTACTTGATTCAGAAGAAGTACCCGATGGCTTTTTTGTTGAACACCCCAGCAGCTTAGCTGCGTAAGCCCAAAAAACCAGAAGTCATTGGGTTATTAGAAAGGCTGAGCATTGCGCTCAGCTTTTTTTAATTTTCTGGATATCCAGCATCAAACCAGCAGCGAACGATCTCTATCTCATCTTCGGTCATGTTGCCCCAAGCAGCCATTCTTCCTCCAGCTTCCAGTACTTCGTCAGAGAATAGTCCATTGTCCAGATATATTTTATGTTGTGCATAGGTCTCTAACGGAAAGGGTGCTGCTGAAGAGCCTGTAGCATGGCAATTCACACAAGAAGCCTGAAGGATAGCAGAAACCTCACCTGTATAAGTATTCTCAAGCGTAAGGCAATCTACATTCGGAGGGGTTACCTTTTCATTGTCGCAAGCTGCGAACAGGATAGTCCCCACAAGAAGACTACTCAAAATAATGGTAAGCTTGTTCATGAATTAATCGTATTTATAGCTTTATAATTTTTTCAACTGTTATACCTGAATCACGAAGTAATCGCAACAGATACAATCCGGACTGTAGATGATCTACTTCTATGTCCAAGTTGTGAACTTCTGGATTTATAGGTATAGTTTGAACAACATTCCCTCTCATATCCATGATTTCTAAAAGTGTAAACAACTGACTTTCCTCTAGGTTTATTCTTAGATGATTTTCAACTGGATTTGGGGCCACTTTTATAGAATTTAAGGGCTTAGCTTCGTTCGTGTCGACAGAAAGACACCAGTCCTTTATTATCTCCTTAACCAAACTCCCCGAAGCAGTCAAGTCGTTCGCTGACCAGCCTCCATTTGTACTTGCTCCTTCTTCCAATGCTGAGGCTCCTTCAACCTTGTCATTTAAGGCCCAATTGCAGTGGCTTATGGCATGCTCACATAGAAAATCCATCCAGACAGCAGTTTCTGCTTCGTCCACTGCACCATCCCCATTTGCGGAAACAGTACCCCATTCCGTTACGAATAGGGCAAGACCATTGTCCAAGGCCACTTTTGCCTTGTCCCGAAGGTACTGACCGTGTGTGGCCGCATAGAAATGAAGGGTATACGCAATGTTTGCATATCCTTCAATAGGATCCTGGGCAACGACATCCACATCTTGTGACCAAGTCGGGCTGCCCACAATAATTAAATTATCCGGATCTATAGAACGAATAGCTGCAATGACAGATTCCGAATATGGTTTGACAGTATTCGACCAAGAGATCTGCATAGGTTCATTGTAGATCTCATAAATTACATTCGGATGTTCACCATAGGTTTGCGCCATTTCCTCGAAGAAGGCTATTGCCTCTGCCTCGTAGTCGTGTGCATGATGCGAATGCCAATCTATAATCACATAAATGCCCGCTTCAATAGCCTTATCAACAATTAATTTAACCCGTTCTTTATTATTTGGATCGCTTAGATATCCACCATTATCATCCACACCCATTGCCGCTCGGATAACTTTAACATCCCAGTCTTCAATCAACCAATCAACAACAGCTTCCGTATAAAAAGCTTCTCCTCCCCAGTTCGTATTACTCCAGAACAAGCTCATGCCCGCAAGACTTACAGCAGTATTGTTTTTATCAAGTACTTTGTTTCCGTCTACTTTAAGTTCACCGTGTTGACTTACAGGTGTTTGGGTGCTGCAAAAGAAAGGATTCAGAAATAGTGAAAGCAGTATTGGGAGAATAGACTTTTTCATTGGGTATGATTTTTGATCTTTGTCAAGTTAACAAATTATATCGTGCCCTAAATACTGTTTTTTTTCAAAAAGTGTTAAATACTGATAGAAATAAGACCTTTAATTAAACTACAGGCAACATTTCATTCTATTTATGTACCTATATAAGTAGTGAATGGCTTTAACAATTATCCCTAGAATATTCTTAAGAATTATTCTTGAAGTTTTTAATGAATAGCGATATCAAAAGCTAATTTCTAAGAGCAAAATCTAAACTAGGTTTTGCTCTTTTTTGTTTGTTACTATAATTCAGTCACTTGTAAGCAATACTTCTATGAAAAAAATTCTTTTAACTGGTGCGAACGGCTATATAGGAAAACGACTTCTTATAGAACTAGTCAATAAAGGATACTTTGTTATCTGTTGTGTTAGAGATCCCAACCGATTTCAGGTAGCTAAAGAATTTTTGCCAAAGATTCAGATTATTCAAGTGGATTTTTCTGAACCATTAGCCGATCAGGTGATCCCCAAGGATATCTCTGCTGCTTATTACTTGATTCATTCCATGTCGTCCTCTACCAAGTTTGATGAATTGGAAGAACGCTGTGCCGCAAATTTTAAGCAAGCGCTGGAACAAACCCAAGCAGAACAAGTTATTTATCTATCTGGAATCTCAAATGATAAAAACCTGTCTAAGCATCTTGCATCTAGAAAAAATGTAGAACAGGTACTTGCCTCCAATCAGTATGCCCTGACTACACTTAGAGCAGGGATTATTATTGGTTCAGGCTCGGCATCTTTCGAGATTATCAGAGATCTGGTTGAGAAGTTGCCTGTTATGATAGCACCCCAATGGTTGCGCACTAGGTCACAGCCTATCGCAGTGAGAGATGTGCTTCGCTTTTTAACAGATACACTCTATTTCAAAAAAGCATACAATCGAAATTTCGATATCGGAGGACCGGATAAAATTACCTACAAAGAAATGTTGCTTGGATTTGCAGCAGTTCGTAAGCTCAAAAGATTTATCGGTATCGTTCCTGTTATGACGCCAAAGTTGTCTTCCTATTGGCTTTACTTTGTGACCTCTACTTCCTTCAAATTGGCAACAGCCTTGGTTAGTAGTATGAAGATCGAAGTGGTTTGTCGAGATAATGAATTAGCAGATTTGTTAGGCATAAAAACAATCCCTTATCAAAGAGCTATTGAATTGGCTTTCGTTCGTATTAAGCAAAATCAGATCCTTTCTTCTTGGAAAGATTCCTTGGTGAGTGGTCGATTCAAGCAAAATATTTCTACGTATATCAAGGTCCCTGAGTACGGATGTTTCAAAGATACTAGGCGTATTTCTATTGCAGATACAGATGCTACTTTAGACCGAATCTGGAAAATTGGTGGTGAGACAGGTTGGTATCACGCTAACTTTCTTTGGAAGATACGTGGTCTTATGGATAAATTTCAAGGTGGTGTGGGCTTGCGCAGAGGAAGATCTCATCCAACTGAAATCTCCGCAGGCGATGCTATTGATTTTTGGAGAGTCTTATTCGCCAGTAAAAGTGAAAAACGATTGCTGCTTTATGCAGAGATGAAAGTTCCAGGTGATGCTTGGCTAGAATTTAAGATCAAAGACGGATATCTTATTCAAACTGCTACGTTTAGGCCACTAGGTGCCTATGGTCGCCTATATTGGTATGCAGTATCCATCTTACATGAATATGTATTCCGGGGTATGGTCCGAAAGATATCTGTTTAAATATCTGTATGTCAATTAGTTATGTGATAATTAGTCTTGGATTTGTATATTAGTATTACTATTAATATTACTAAAACATTCCAATGAAAAATTTCAAATTTCTTACCTTATTTTTCTTAGCATTGACATTGAGTACAACAGGGCAAGCCCAGTGGTTGGATGATGCTAGTGGAAATAAAAAAGCAGTAGAACTCTCTAATCAAGCAATTGATTGTATGGCTAATCTAGAGTATGGAAGAGCTCAGGGTTTTGCAATGGCAGCATTATCTGTAGATCCTAAAGCTACATCTGCAAAGATTGTAATGTCATGGACGAGTGGAGGTGAAGTTTCAGACGAACTTATGAAAGAGGTTTCCACAATGAAAATGTCAAGTTCTGAGAAGATCTGGTATGATATTCTTCAGAAGCCAGGAGCTGAGCATGCTTTGATGGCTAAAAAATCTGGAAGTACTGAGCCACTGATTACCTACATTGCGGCCTATGAAAGCTATGAAGCACTTGAGGCTTGGACAAAAGCAAACCCTGCTATTTCAGGACCAGCATTGAATTCATTAGCATATGCGGATTCTCAAGGTAGTGGACCAAGAAATATAAGGCCTCCAAATGGGACCAACAAAACACTTGCAGAGGAAAGGCTAAAGCAATATATTTCTTTGACAGATTCTCCAAATGCAGATGACTCCTA
>JBELIG010000251.1:0-4473 GCA_042091035.1 Sphingobacteriales bacterium
TAATTAAGACGATTAAGTTTGGAGTTTATTTTGTTCAAATTGCCATTTTTTTCAATAGCTAAAAGGTATGACGCTTTTGCAGCAGCTGTGTTTTCTAGCGCAAAGAGAATATCTCCTTTTAATTCATAAAAATCTGCTGGGTTTGGATAGGTTCCGTCAATAGCTCGATCAATAGCCTTTAAAGCGGCTTCAAATTTATTGCTCTGACTGAGGCACTTGGCTTTAGCATACTGATATAATGGTAAGGTATTTAAGCGTTCTAGTTTTATACTTAGATTTTGTGCTTCTGCCTCTTTAGCTGGGTCCTCAGAGAGTATCAGTAATCGATAAAGATCAATGTAGGGATTGCCCTTGTTTGGGCTAATACCTGCTTTTTTTTCTTCAGCTTTAGCCTGATCAAGTACCTCCAGACCCTTATCCAGTTGCTTGTTTCCTAGGTAACATCGGGCACTTAGTAGCTTAGCATTTATATTTTGCTGAAGGTTGTTGGTAGTTAAATACCTATAACTATCAATCTCGTATAATGCATCATCGTATTTATAATTCTCCACTAATCCTAAGCAGTAATAATACCAGATGACTGATTGATTAGGGAAGTACAAAAGGGCATTCTCTGATCGCTCAAGTAGATTTTTTGATTGCCCATCATTATGATAGGCATACAGCATATGCTCCCAAACGACAAGTAGATTTTTCTTACTCTTTAAACAGTTTTCATAGGCTTTGATGGCCTCTTTATATTCACTGGAATAAAAGTATATATCTCCTTTGATGGACTGTACTTTTGCCTCGGACGGGTATCTTTTTTCTAATAGAGGTATCGCTTCTAGAAGAATACGTTTTGATTCTTGGTTGTCGTTATTAACGAACTCTGTTAGGAATGGAATTAGTTCTTTAATTTTTTGATCTAGGCTTAATTGATCGGATTCAATAGTGGCATAAAGCGGGTTGCCTTGAGTCATATCATTTGGCTTAAGGTATTTTCCCAAACCAGATATTTCCAATAGTGAATTTTTTTCACCAGGGAAAGTACTATTAAACTGATCAATGCCTTTCTTTACTTTTTCACTGTCATTACGATCCACATAAAATGCAATCAATTGCAAATGAATTTCTGATTCTCTCGGAAAGTCTTCTAGAGCAGCCTTCAGGATTTGCTCCGTCTTTTTTGACTTACCCATTTTCATGTGTATTCCAGCTAATTTCAGCATCAAATCGGGTGAAGCTCCGTAGGTGTCTATTCTTTCTTGTAGAGCATTTACAGTCAGATCATATTTTTCTTGATGGGCTAATATAGCTATCCAGTGGTTGAAATAAAGCTCATTCTGTGGTTCTAATAAATAGAGTTTTTTAGCATATACAATTGCTTCAGACATCATACCTTCTTCAAGTAGTAGATCAATAAGATGTTCAAAGAAAAAGGAATTTTGACTATCGTACAGAACTGCTTTTCGAGCGTATTCAATGCCTTCATTCTTTTTCTCTAATCCTAGGTAAGTTCTACTAATCTGAAAGTTTAGCGTAGCATTTTCTTTGTCCTCTTTTAGTAGTTTAAGAAAGGTCTCATTGGCTTCTTCATATTTATCGAGTACAAGAAGCATAGAAGCTTCAATAAATGAAGCTTCATTCTTTTCATCTTGTGAAATCCCTTGCTGAGACCAAAGGTTCGCTGAATAGAATAAGGTAAGGCCCGAAATAAGTAAAAGCTGTTTTATGGTCATTCACTATAATTTGTATAATCTCCTAAACTCAAAATTCGTGGTTTTGCCTCAAAGTTGGCTTTGTTACCAAGCATTGAATCTTCAGCTATAACATTCTTGACTACTGAATCATTTTGTATAAGGCTATTTTTAATAACGCAATTTTCAAGTTTAGAGTTTTCTCCCAAAGATACATATGGACCTACAACTGAGTTGGAAATATGGGCATTTGGACCGATATAGCAAGGCTCAATAATAGTTGATTGCTCAATAGTTGCAGTTGAATCTATTAGATGCTCCGAATCCTTTTTGATATCTAGTATTCTTTGATTAGAATAAACCACAAAATCTTTATTTCCGCAGTCTAACCATTCGTCTATGATTGCAGGCTTGAATACAGCCTTATCTTCTTTTAGATTCTCTAATGCGGAAGTCAGTGAATATTCTCCTTTTTGTTTGATGTCATTATCAACCAGGTGTTGTAATTCTTTTTTCAGTCGTTTTCCATCTTTGAAATAGTAGATTCCAACGATTGCTTTATCTGATACGAAAACGGGTGATTTTTCTATGAATTCGATGATCTTGTTGTTTTCATCTGTTTGAACAACTCCGTAAGCTGAAGGGTCTTCAACCGTTTTTACCCAGATCAATCCGTCTTGAGCTTCTGGATCAAAGGAGAAGTCTGCTCTGAAAAGTGTATCGGCGAATGCTATAAGGCAGTTTCCATCTAGGCTATCGGCAGCGCAGAGTATAGCATGTGCAGTTCCTAAAGGTTGGTCTTGATGGTATACTGTCCCTTTTGCTCCAAGACTTTCAGCGATTTTAACTAGATTTTCTTCAACTTCTTGTCCAAAGTCTCCAATTATAAATGCGATTTCGTCGATTTGACCTTTAAATGAACTAGAAAGATCTTCCACGATGCGTTGGACAATTGGCTTGCCAGCAATAGGAATAAGTGGTTTCGGTACAGTTAGAGTATGGGGGCGAAGACGGGATCCTCTTCCGGCCATTGGAATGATTATTTTCATTTTTTATTCCTTTAGAAGGTTCTAATAATAATAAGGTGAATTCTAGAATATGTAATTGGTTAAAAAGCACAATAATTAAAGAAAAGAAAAGTCAGCACGGAATGATTTGCACCGACATTTCTTGTTTATTCTACAATGGTCAATTTCATCATGTTAGTTCTGAATCTTCTATGAAGTGGCATAGAGCCTGTATTGATCACTATATCGTCTTTTTGAACAATGTTTTCTTTCTTTAATACGGATGTTACATCATTTATAGTATCATCAGTCGTTGTGAATTTATCATAATAAAAGCATTGAACACCCCACACTAAACTAAGTGTTGACAGCATATGCATACGATCAGAAAATATTATGATTTTTGCCTTAGGCCTAAACGATGAAACTTTAAAGGCTGTGTATCCTGAACTAGTCATTCCCACAATTGCTTTTGCATCTACTTGATTGGCTGTTTCTGCAGCATTTTGACATACAACATCTGACAAGAATGTTCTAGACTTATGAGAAGGTACTGGCTTTTTATCTTCAACAAAGCTATGTTTCTCAGCCTCCTGAATAATCTTCTTCATTGCTTGAACCACCTTTGCAGGGTGTGCTCCCACCGAGGTTTCTCCACTGAGCATTAGTGCATCAGCGCCGTCAAGTACTGCATTTGCAACATCTGTGATCTCAGCTCTTGTAGGACTAGGGTTTGTGATCATGCTATCCATCATCTGTGTCGCAACGATAACTGGTCGAGCTCTTTGGATACACTTTCTTATGATATCTTTTTGGATAACTGGAAGCTGTTCCATAGGCACTTCAATTCCTAAGTCACCTCGAGCAACCATAATAGCATTTGAATACTTTATGATCTTATCTAATTCTTCTACAGCTTCTGGTTTTTCAATTTTTGATATGATCTTTGCAGGATGGCCTTTTTCATCGATTCTGCGTTGTAGATCTATTAGGTCATCTGCTGATCTTACAAATGACAATGCGATCCAGTTGACAGGTTGCTTGAGGATGAATTCAAGATCTTTTAAATCTTTTTTAGTTAAACTAGGGAGTGAGATTTTTGTATTGGGAAGATTCACACCTTTATTAGAGGATAGTATTCCACCAAATAAAACTTTTAATTTTACGGTGTCTATTTTATTTGTCTCAACAACTTCAAGAACAAGTTTGCCATCATCCACAAGGACTTTCTCTCCTGGCTCTACATCTCTTGCGAAAAGCTCGTAACTCATGAAAATCTTTTTCATAGTTCCTACACACTTCTCGTTGGTGAAGGTTAGAATATCGCCTTCTTTTATCTCAAGTCCGTTGTTTTCAATTTGTCCAACACGAAGTTTAGGTCCCTGCAAGTCAGCTAGGATACTAATATGTAGTCCGTGCTCACGATTAATTCTTGTTATTTTTTCAATGGTATTCAAATGGTCATCGTGTGATCCATGTGAAAAATTTAGTCTGAAAACAGATACTCCATTGTGCACCAATTCAAGTAATTTTTCATAGGATGACGAAGCAGGTCCTACGGTGGCTACTATCTTGGTGTTCAGGTCGTTATTGAAAGCCATATGTTGTTTTTCGAAAAAATTAAAAAAGGATTGGCTTGTGTTTGGCTAGAATTTAGGTCAAATATAGTATTTGTTGGAATAGTTTAGATATGATTTTTGTGTAAATAAACCTAAAAAATCGCCTAAACAGCTTTTAAAGTTCATGTATATGAAAAAAAAGTGCTAAAACTTTGGTTAGGATTATAA
>JBELIG010000252.1:0-4460 GCA_042091035.1 Sphingobacteriales bacterium
ATAAGTTTCGTTGATTTGACTTGATTATTGGTACGAATTGATAGGGTGTACATTCCTGCTTTTAAACCTGATAAGTCAGCTTTAAAAGTATATTGTCCAGCTGGTAATTCTTTATCCATTAGTAATTCAGTGGAGGTTCCGTTTTGATCAACTATAGATATTTGCACATTTGTTTTTGATCGAATCGCGTAATGAATTACTGTAGAATCCACAAATGGATTTGGACTCACGTGTAATAGAGCTAAGTTAGTATTCTTTTTATCTGCGACAGAGGTTAACACTGGAGGATTTTCCGGAGCAGGTTCATCTTGTTCTGTTTTCCCTGGACTTTCAACACCTGAAACCAAATGGTTTTGTTGATCTTCGGTGTACCAACCAAATCCAAAATTCTCCTCTATAGATGGTTCCGTAATATTTGAAAAATACCAATCAGCCTGAACCTTATCATCTTGAACATCAAGTAAAAAATAACCGTGTTGGACTAGATCTACTCCTTTTAAATGAGGATTTGGGTTGCCCAGGTTGACTCCACTTGCGTCTATTGGATTATTGATTTGTAACTGAAATCCAAGCGCTGTAACATCATCAAGGTTTTCATTGAAGTTCGCTGATGTTATACTTGGCGTCGCAAATTCAACAAGTGAAGAACCAGTGCCATTGGTTGGATCATAATCTGATGCTAGGTAAAACGGTATAGTACCAAGGCCTGGAATATCCTGAAAGGTTAGATTGGTAGGCGAAGAAGGAACATCAAAGGCAAAAGTACTGTGAAAATCCCCAGTTAACATTACTACATTATCAATATTGTTTGTGTCAATGTAGTTGATCAAATCATTACGCTCTGCAGGATAACCGTCCCAAATATCAAGGAATAATGATTCGTAATCTTGAAAGGAAAGACTAGGGTCTAATAATGCTGCCCAGCCTACATTAAATTCTGCAAAAATCACCTGCTGACCTACAATTTTCCATTTAGCAGTTGAATTGGAAAGTTGACTTTTGAACCATTGGTTTTGCTCTGCTCCAAGAATAGTTCTTGCTGGATCGTTCAATGCTACAGAAGTCACATCATTAATTTGTTCTTCTCTTCCTTCAAGACGTGTATCCAACATGATTAGATCCATAAGATTGCCATAAGAAATGGAACGATATACTTTATTTTCATTCTGATCACGGATAGGCATCCATTCAAAGTATACTTTTTTAGCTGCAGATTTACGATCTTCCCAGCTTCCTTCAGTAAGCTCATCATGATTTTCGGCTCCATCTTTGTATGCATCATTTGCAGACTCATGATCATCCCATACAGTTATAAAAGGGTGTTGCTGATGTACTCTGATTAAGTTTGTGTCAAGACGATAGGTTGAATACCTGATTCTGTAGTCTGCATCTGAAAGGATCTCAGTGGCAGGTTCGACAGGCCTTGCCGTGATAAGCTCTTGATCTCCGTACTGACCATCTGCATATTCATAAATGTAATCTCCTAGATGAATCACTGCGTCAACATCATTTCTATCTGCTAATCTTCCATAGGCATTGAAATATCCTGCTTGAAAATTTGAACAGGAAACTACTCCAAACCTGAGATGCTCGGCAGAATCATTAGTTGGTGTAGTTTTTGTTTTTCCAGTTAAAGACGCCATTCCATCATAACTAAAGCCGTAATAGTATGTTGTTCCAGCTTCTAAGCCAGTTACATCTACCTTTACAGTCCAATCTCGATCAGCATTGGTTATAAATGTTCCGCTATTCACTATATTAGTTAGTAGAGGGTCTGTACCTATTCTCCAATTTACAGGAAGCTCTGCAGTTGTAATTGTATCTAGTGTAATCCTAGTCCAGATAATTACTCTGTCTTCCATAGGGTCTCCTGAAGCTACACCATGATAAAAGGGAGCCCAGTCTGGATTAAAGGTATTTGGATTGGTAGTCTCAATAATTCTGTTGTTTTTGAACAGAGTGCCTTTGGGCTGCTGTGAAAATGCAGTATAGCAGATACACAGCGTTAATAATGAAGTAAAAAGATGTTTCATATTTGCTAAATTGTTTACACAAAAAAGCAATAATTAAAAGCTTAGTTGAAAAAAACGTATATAGTTTGTGTTAACTTTCTATGAAGGTAAAATTAAGGAAGGATATAGCTATCTCAATTCTTTATTACTTTAAAAAATTTAATATCAAGATCATCTTGTAATCCAATAAAATAGATTCCTGTAGGAAGGTGAGATAAATCCAATTGACTTGAATTAGTATAGGATTGAATTAGATTTCCTTTAGCATCAAATACATTAACCAATACGCTATCAAAAGCTGGTAGTTCAAGAATACCCGATGTTGGGTTAGGAAAAGGTTCTTTTGAAAAGGCTGTAGGCGTTGAATAAGATGTAGTAGATTGCTGACATGCTGTCAACTGATTATTTTGATAACGGTAGTATGCCGGATTGGAGGGCTGGTAATTTATTTGAAATAGATCAATAGCTGGAAATTCTAAGCCATCGAAATATTCTGGAACTGTATTTAAAAATAAACTTGAAGTTGAAATAACTTCTGCGTTTAGAGGGTAAATATCATCATTTATCCAATTGGGATAAATGAGTTGAGTATTGGTGAAATCTATGTACAATGAATTACTTGGAATTATGTTGTTTATAAGTATTGGCTCAACAACTGACTGAAGAAAGAAGAATCCGTCATATACCTTGTTTCTGAAAAATGTATTGTCTGGTCCGTTAAGTCCATGTGAATTATCACTGACTATATTTCGTAAATAATTTCCTTCAAATAAATTAGCATAGGGATAATTGCCATGTAAGACTAATTCTCCCGCTGCGTTTGAAGGTAAACTTACATCTGTCCAGAAAGGATCTCTTGAGTAATTATATGCTATGACATTTCCATTTGGTCCTGCTTGAAGTAAAATAGAGTGCCTAAGGTGCTCGAAAATATTGTTTTGTACTAAACAATCTCCACTAGCAAACTGCAGAACCACACCATAGGCTTTCCCCCCAGATCCATAGTCGTGTCCGTCTTTGAAAAAGGAACCTTGGATTTGGATTTTTCTGGAGTATTCAAGTTTTACATGGGCAAAATTGCAAGTATAACTTTCAATGCAGGAAATGATACAATTGTCAGCATAGTGAAGACTAATATTACTTGTCTGTGCATTAGTGGCATCGAGTCGCACTACCCGAATACCACTAACGCCGACATTCTTCATTGGTTGTATCCGCTGGATATATCGGTAAGTCCCGGTTTCATAGTTCCTGCGCAGTTTCTCCTGCGTGAAAATTAAATCAGCATCAATTTCTGAGATGCTTAGGACCTGACCCGTTTTTCCAAGGGCCCAAGAAGAAGTTATAAGTTCATTGTCATCATCAAACAAATAAATTTGATCACCAACAGAGAGATTATGTGTGGGGTCAATGTAGAAGGAGTTGTCTCCTTTATTTAAAAAATCTTCTACAAGGAAGGTATCTGTATCAATATAGCCTTTTATGGATATACAATCAGATGCCTGCCCCTGAAGATCAAAAATAAAGGAGCTTTCATCTCCTATTAGATGTACGTTTGATTCTAAGATTAAAGACGAAGAAAATTCATAGGTTTTGTGGGGGAAATAGATGTTTATCTGGGTATCTGCTTGTCCAAAGGAGTTTATTATCTCCGAGATTATTTGTGAAGGATCTTGGCCTTCTTGGAAAAAATCTTCAAAATAGATACTGTCTGTGGGTAGGTTTTGCTCTTGGTAACTAGCGTTTTGCCATTCAAAGGTATTGATTTGGCTTGTTGTAGTTCCAATAAAAAATAGTGATGAAGTTAATAGCAAAAACAAACGCACGAATAAAGATTTTTTTGGTTAATTTATCTCGGTGTGTTTGTTCATTCCGTAATATGGTCGATTAATCCATTAGTTGCAATATCTTTTTTGCAGTTTTGTCGGATGCACCGGCATTTCCTAGGTTTTCTCTAAGTTCCTGATAATCAGAAATCATTTTGTTCCTGCCTGATGTATTTAAGATATTCTCAAGTTCTATTTTAAGCATTTTAGCATTGAAATCTTTTTGAATCAATTCTGTAACCACTCTTTTATCTGCAATTAGGTTAACTAGGGAGATGTACTTGATCTTTACCAATCTTTTTGCGATCTCATAAGAAAAGGTACTGGTTTCATAGCAAACTACCTGAGGTACATTGAAAAGAGCAGTCTCTAAGGTGGCTGTTCCAGAGGCTACTAAGGCCGCATGTGCTCTCTTTAATAGAGAATAGGTTTGGCCTTGAACAATACTCAATCTTTCCTCCTCTAGTAGTTCTTTTGGAATAAATTGCTGGTAGTAAGCGAGTGTTTGAGCAGGTGCAGCTGCAATTACAAAGTGGAAATCTTTGTAGGATTCCAATACATGCAGCATTTTAGGCAGAATCTTTGAGATTTCTTGTTTTCTACTTCCTGGCAATAAGGCAAT
>JBELIG010000024.1:0-7203 GCA_042091035.1 Sphingobacteriales bacterium
GAATCAATAATCAACTTACTATTGCTCCAAACCCAGCAAGCGATCGTGCTATTTTAACGCTAAACAACGATTGGTCAGGTGGAGTAAGAATCGAAGTTTATTCAATGGAAGGTAAGCAGGTGCTTACAGAGTATGCCGACAAATATAATACCAACTTTAATCATGAACTGAATATCAGCATGCTTGAAAATGGTATCTACATTATAAAAGCTAACTTTAATGGAATCAGCGCAAGTCGACCATTAATTAAGCAATAAAAAAAAGCCCCGGAAATAATCCGGGGCTTTTTTTTTACATCTTAATAATCTTATAAGTCCTTGAACCTTTCTCGGTATATACCCGAACAAAATAGGTCCCAGCCTCTAAATCACCAGTATACATTTCTATTTTACCAGACACCATAGCCATAGCATCCACTTCTCTACTCTGAATAATCTTACCGGCAACATCGATTAATAAAAATCGAGCATAGCCATGTTCTGATCGAGTCTGAATAGTCAATCGATCCATTACAGGGTTTGGACTAACCACAAATGCATTCGCATCCAAAAGTGTCTCCTCATTGGAAGAAACGGGCGTTGCAAAAACATTAGAATAATTGATCACATAACCATCAATAAGGTAGATTGGATTGAAATTATCTGAACAATCGGCACAGGTCACACCTGACACACAATTTGGATTATTGATGTGACATAAATCCATATAATTGGTTTGGAAAATATAATCCAAGGTATAAGAATCTGCGGAAATGTAAGCACCAAGGTCAAACTCAAATGCAGGTGCAATAGCACCGGGACACCAACCCGCTCGCTCAAAGTACCAGGTACCTTGTTGGTTTAAACAATTATCTGGATTCGGATTACAAACATTATATAGATACTGGTCGAATGTATTTGCTCCATCTACAGCAATATTATGCGTTGCATAGTAAAACTCTGCAGCATTTCCTGTATTGTTTGAACCCCAACCGTGGCCGGTAGTAGTCAGCCTCAACTTTGCATCTAAGGTGTTTTCTGGCACTAGTACTTCTACCGTTTCCATAGGCTGCAAATTTCCTGGATTACCAAAAGGTGCACTATTCTTATCCCACACCTTCGTGATTGATCGATACATAAATTCCGGTTCTCCAGCTTCATATTCCAGTCTCAAAGTAAAGTCCCATCCACCTGTACCCCAGGTATCAACAAAAACTCTAAACTTTATATCACCTTGCATCAAATCCATAAAGTCTGTTACATCAGCCGAGTGAAAACAACCTACACCATATGGTGTCATATACCTTATAATTTCTACCCACTCGCCATTTGGAGCCTGCACTTCAATATATGCCTTTCGATCCCAATCATCACATCCACCTGCGATATCTGGACATTCTACATCGAGGAATGCAGTTACTTTTTTATGGCTTCCTACAAACTGAGGTAAGAAAGTATCGACGACAATGGTTCGGCCTGGACTAGGGAAATTCACTAGGACTTTATTTAAGGCAAATACAGTCATATCCTCAGCATTATCTACAACCTCAATGAATCTGGTCAACACATCACTTGAATTGCCATTTGACCCGATACTTGTAATCTCTACCTCATAGGTTCCCAAGGCATCGGGCGCCCATAATGCAACATAAGATCCATCTGCATAAACAACTTCTAATGCTTCACCATCAACGCTAGCAGTTACCGAATTTATATTCAAAAATCCAGGCTCTGCAATAGAGGCGCTCATGTAAATCGGATATTCACCATCCTCGGATTTTATAAGCGGGAACTCCTCTGTTAGGCGTGTGCTAACAGTTGGGTAGATAGTATTTAGGTCAATCACATTAAAGGATATTAATTGCTCACTAGGATAGGTATATACATCACCTGCATTAAAAGCCCTCAAGGTTACTAAACCTGCCTGACCTTCAAAGTTTAGTGTAGACCCTGAGATTGAAACTATATCTGAGCCTTCAATAACCTCAAAAGATATTTCAGTATCTAGATTTGAGTAGGCAATCAATTCGATTGGATCACTTTCTGTGGTTTGCTTACCTACAGGTTCGAAAGTAATTATCTGATTCGAAAGTCCTTCATCCTCACAGCTGGTATCTTCATAAATTATAAATTCAGAAATCATGAGTCTATTGGCATTGCCTCCATCAAAATTTGAAAGTGCTGATAGATGCACGAACTGAGCACTTCTATTTCCGAAATAGATAAATTCCTCTATTTCTTGCCATGGACCAGTATACACTAATGTACCACCTGCCTCTGGCGTCGGTGATGGGTTATTTACATCTGAATACAAAAACACTTGATATTCCTCTAACTTCCCAAGATTGGAGTTAACTCTTGGTTTAATAGAAATCCCATTCAATACCTTCTCTTCCCCAAGATCAATAATTAAATCATGCGGAAAATTAGCACTTCCTCCAGTATTCCAAAAAGTGTTAGGATCACCATCTATAGCATTTTCAGGAATTTTATCTCCTGTGTAAGTGTCTGCAAAAAAGATGGAATAAGTACTTTGATCAACAGCAGTTGTGTCGCATTGCCCCTCTAGTATACTGGGAATCAAGCATAAAGCAAAAAGAATAGAAAAGTAGATGTGCTTCATTAGTTATTTTTGTTTTAATTGTTTTCAATTACCAACAAAAATAACTAATGAATTGGTATTTACAATATATTATTTTAGAAATAACCATTAATCATGAGAAGACTTGTTGCTTAGTCGCTTATTGATAAAATAGGTGATTGCTGCTAAGAACAAGCTCAAAACTCCAAAAATAGACTCTTTGGGTTTGTCAAGCATTAAAAAAAACAAGACCCACATACTGGTCAGAATAAAGAATAACTGTGGAAGTGGATACAATGGACTACTGTAAGCATCCTTATCTACTTTGTGTTTTTTGGAAGATCTCAAAATAACCAAACCAATCACAGCCAGTAAACTGAATAATTGTATAATAAAGCTGCTGTAAATCAGTACTTGCTCAAAACTTCCACTGTAAACAAAAGCAATGCTAATAAGCGCTTGCAACCAGATTGCTCGCACAGGAACATTGTTTTTATTACGTTTAGAATATCTTTTCCAAATCAAATAATCTTCGCCAAGCACCTGCGTCACTCTCGAACCAACCCAAATCATACCACTAATACTAGAAATCAAGATCAAAATTATAATGCTTGATATCATTTTACCACCATTAGCTCCCCATAAATTAGTGGCTACAATCTGACCGACTTCCACCTGCCCTACAAGATCAGAGTAAGAAGCATTTTTAAGAAAAACAAAGTTGATAATTATGTAAAGAGCTGTTACGACTAATGTTCCCGATATAAGTGCTTTGGGTAAGTTTTTTTTGAAGGACTCTATTTCTCCTGTGATATAGGCAGCTGCATTCCAACCAGAATATGAAAAGCAAACAAATACAAATGCTACTGCTAATGAATAATTAGAAAACTCAGTAGATAATGGTTTGAAATCCTGAATAGTTGGCAAATCAGCAAATGACAACCCAAAAGCTATAAATATTCCAATTGCAAAGATTTTAAGCACCGTTATGAGTGTCTGGAATACACTGCTGTTATTTATGGTAAAGCTATGGATCACAGCAACTAGGATAATAATAAAACTTGCAAAAATACGCATAGGTAACGCCGCAAATATTTGAATATAATCTGCAACGGATATAGCGGCTAAGGCAATCGGAGCAGAAAAACCAACTGTTATGGAAACCCAGCCCGAAAGATAGCCCAGAATAGGATGATATATCTTGGAAAGAAAATGATACTCCCCTCCTGATCTTCGAAAATGCACCCCCAATTCAGCGTAACTAAATGCACCACTCAATGCCATTATACCACCTAAAACCCAGAGTAACAATATGTAATTAGGGTCTTGGACAAATTCAAGCTGCAGCCCAAGACTTGTAAATACACCTGCCCCTACCATATTTGCTATAACGATAGAGGCTCCTGTAATCCAACCGATCTTATTTCCAGATTCTTGCATTTCTCAATTAACAATACGACTAATAGTATTATTAACCCCTGAAATCATTTATTTGGTACAAATGATATCCTAATTATTTCTTAATTCGGGGCTTACTTTATATTAGCTCTTAAAGCTTCCAAAAGTTCGTGAAGAATTGAATTATTTGTGAAAATTTTGATAGCGATAGCTAATAATATAATCCCAAATACCTTTTCGAGAATCTTAGCGCCTTGTTTTCCAATACGCTTCTGAATAGAAGATGAGAATTTTAGGACAAAAAACACAACCACCAAATTTAAAAGGATACCTACACCGATATCTTGTTTCAAATATCCAGCACCTTCAAGAGAGATGATTGTGGTGAGTGTTCCCGCGCCAGCTATTAAAGGAAATGCCAATGGAAAAATGGATGTAGCATTTGAACTTTCATCATTGTTTCTGAATATTTCTCGGTTAAGGATCATTTCAAGACCAATGATAAACATTACTATTGCACCTGCTACGGCAAAGGACTTAACATCTACACCAAAAAGCCCTAAGACCTTCTCACCTCCAAATAGAAAGAGTAGCATCAAGACACCTGAAGCAAAAGTTGCCTTTGCGGCCTCTATCTTTTTACCTTGCTCTTTGAGGCTAATTACAATTGGTATATTTCCAACAATATCTATGACTGAAAACAGAATTAGGGATACAGACAGAATAGCTTTAAAATCGAACATATCAATTTAATTTAATCTTGGTTTATTATGATCTATTGGATCTTGGTTCAATAATTTTCTTAATATCATATATACTTGCGGAATTGCAACATACATAGCTTTAGGCTTTTCAAAAAATGCTTCTACTGCACATGCAAAATACTCATGTATATTCTTTGCTGCATAATCTTTCAAAAAATAATCTCGCTCCATTTTCATTACATGCATTTCGGCTCTTGCAATATCTAGCCAGGCTCTATAGTCTGCTTCGTTAAAAAGCATATATCTTTTGGGTAGAGCAACAGAAATAATCAGATTTAAGATCCCTCCTCTATTTCTAGAATCATGGAGCCTTTTGAGCCATTTTCTATTTTCAAACTCTATAGCATGAGCCATCTCGTGTAATACAGCATTATGTGCATCATCTTCAACCTCGAAGCCATGCTTTGTGTTTGCCCAACTTAATGTAATGAGTCTTTTAGAATAATCCACATGCCCCAGCAACTTATTCCTAAACCCTCGATAATCATAAGCTCTTGGTGTTACAAGGATTTTTCTAAAATGATTAAATACAAAGGCATTCAAACCAAGAGTTAATTGTACAAAACCAGAGGCAATCAAATAACGCATTTGTGGACTTAATGTATGGTCTCCAATAGCCTCAAATTTTATAGAACGACTAAATAAAGCAACTCGATAGATGAATTTATTCTTCTCAGAGGAAGTTAGTGCCCTGAAATAAGCAGAATACCTTTGCAGCGTAGCACGAACCATTTCAGAATCCTGGGGCTTCCCAAAAAACAAGGACCACTTTGCTAATCTAGTTTTTAGCATTGGAAACTATTTAGCAAATAACATATTGAGGTCTTTAAAAGCCTTGAATTCAAGTGCATTACCACTTGGGTCTTGGAAAAACATGGTCGCCTGTTCACCAGACTCCCCTCTAAAGCGAATATGTGGGTCAATGATAAAATTCATATTATTGGTCATAAGCTTATCCGCTAAATCTTTCCAAGTTTGCATAGTCAGTACCACCCCGAAATGAGGAATTGGAACATCATGTCCATCCACAGAATTTGAAGAATGATCAGTAATTACTTGCATGCGATCATCTAAATGAACGACAAATTGATGCCCATAAAAATTATAGTCAATCCAATGCTCAGATGACCTTCCTTCATCGAAGCCCATTACTGTTCCGTAAAACCATCTTGCCTTTTCCAAATTATGAACAGGTACTGCAAGATGAAATGGCATGAGTTTATGCATTCTAAAAATTTATGATTTTTCTGCCGTGATAATACTCCAAATTAACTAATTTATGAAGCTTGGCAATGTTTTCAGGTCTTATTTTGCCTGCAGCTATTAAATTTTGATCTGGCCGAAGTATAGACTTCATCTTATTTAAAATATTTGCTCCCTCTAAAGCTGTATTCGAACCACCAGAGCTGAGTAAGGCAGCAACTTTTTCATAAGTGGCCAAAACAGAACAGGCAGAAAGTAAATCATTCGAATAGTCCACAGCCTTATGAAAACAAATGACATGCGATCCAATATTATCACCGATCTCATCCAGAAAAGTAGTATCAATACCCCCATCCCTATTTAGGGCACCAAATACAATTGACTTACAATTATAGTCTATTAGTTTTAATAGGGTCTGAAGCATTTGATCTTTTTCCTTTCTATTATATACAAAATCACCCCCTCGAAGTCTCAACATCGGTTTTATTGGGATAGAAAGCTTAGCAAAAGCTTGATCTAGTAATTTAGAGCTCGGGCTTAGTCCGTCAAGATCAAGTCTAGAACAAAGTTCAATCTGGTCTGCCCCATTGTCCTCTGCTCTTAATGCATCTTCTAGATTATCCACACAAACTTCTATCAAAACTGAATTTCTTATTTGCATACTCAAGCAATATTTTCCTTAAATTGTACATAATTTAAACTATTTGACAATTTGTCTTGACAAAAAACTAAAGACTTTTTAGTCAATTTGTATTTTTGATCTCAATAGTATATTTTTTGGAAAAATTTTAAATCAACTAAGTCTATATAAATATATGGGAAGAGCTTTTGAATACCGTAGAGCAGCCAAGGAAAAGAGATGGGGACAAATGTCCAGAATTTTTCCAAAATTAGCAAAAGCAATTACAGTAGCTGCAAAGGATGGAGGACCTGATTCGGAAACGAATGCAAAACTCAGAACAGCTATCCAAAATGCTAAGGCTGCAAACATGCCTAAGGATAACATAACAGCTGCCATTAAAAGAGCCGAAGGTAAAGATGCCGATCAGCTCGTAGAAACCGTATTCGAGGGCAAAGGACCTCATGGTGTATTAGTAGTATTGGAATGTGCTACTGACAACAACAATCGGACTGTAGCTAATGTAAAATCCTATTTTAATAAGTCTGGTGGTTCCCTAGTTCCTAAAGGATCACTTGAGTTTCTATTTACGCGAAAATCTGTATTTGAAATTGAAAAAACAGAAGAGCTCAACGTAGACACAGAAGAATTAGAATTAGA
>JBELIG010000024.1:7303-23607 GCA_042091035.1 Sphingobacteriales bacterium
AAAAAAAAAGGACTGTAATAACAGTCCTTTTTTTTTATAGATTATAAGCAATCATTACCAGTCAAATTCCGAATGGGAATCCTTGCACCAATCTTAAAAAACCCAAATGAATCTTTGGAATCAGAATTCACTAAATTGCTAAAGCCATCCAGATGATCAGTAAAAGTTTTTCTTGTTTCCACCTGCGTAAAATAGACCACATCATCAGCAGATAAGCCCAAATAAAGGTTTACGGGAATAGCCAAGCTAAACGGAGCATAACTCTCATTGTCCTGAACAAGGTTTGCAACAAAATCATCCGTATGTTTGGGATCAAAGTAAACCATTGATAAACCAGAAGAAATACCTAGTTGTAATTTTGAACCGCCATTCATCTCTAGATTCAATACTTTGTAGTCCATTAAGAATTGAAACTCGATTACTGTTGATTTGAATTCAAAACCACGATTTACATGACTCGCATCTACAGAAGACAGATCATCTGCAGCTAAAGATCCTACATTGAATCCAAAGACAATATTCCAGTTAGAACTAACCGACTTACCATATTCAAGACCTACAACAGCCTTTGTATTTCCGGATGCAAAAGGAGAGCTTGCCTTAGCTAGATCACCGAAGTAATGACTTGTACCGGCATTAACTCCCACGAAACATTGGGAAAAAGCAAAGTTGCCTAAACACATAAAAAAGATTAGAGTAATATTCTTCATAAAACATTAAATTTAGTATAAGACAAAATTGCATATAATAAATTATAATATCTTGCATCTAAACGTCACGAAAGTAACAATTGAAAAATTAAGCCAATAAGTCATCTAAAAAAGGTCCTTTCACCACTACAATACCTGATTTTGGCACCTCGCCCAATGCACCAGGCCAGGAAGAACTCAAAGCATCTAATCCGGTACTGCTATCTCCAGGATGTTGAACACAGACAAAAATCTCATTGGATTGAGGTGCAAAACTTATGCCTGTAAGTTCTGCATCTTTAGGAGCTGTTGCTACTCGCAGAATTTCACCATTATTATCCCCTGATCTTAGGACAACAAACAGCGCATTATTGCCGAAGTCTTCATATGGCCCTTTTGAGATAGAAGAGCCTGAAATATCCGTTGTAAACCACAAATTTCCTTTTTTATCAAATACTAAATTGTCTGGACAAGCAAATCCAGTGTTTGATCCTCCAGTTAAAAAGGTTTCATGATTAAAGGTCATACTACTATAATCATCATTCGATTCCATAATCTTCATTATGGAGCCCAAATAATCACCCTTGGGTTTATTATTGGTCAGGGCAACGAAAACATGTCCTGTGATGGGATCAACTTCTATATCTTCAGGCCTAGCTAATGGAGTAGCTCCAACAAGTTTAGCAGCTTCTCTCATTCTGATCTGTACATCTAATTGATCCGTAAAATTTGCCTTTAGCACTTCATGATCCTCAATATTTAATGAAAGCCATTTTCCCTTTTCTAAATTGGCAACGTAGAGGCTGCCCTCGGAAAGATCATTTGGGTTTTTGCTAATCATTTTATACAGATGCTCATCATTTGCATCATCACCAGTATAAACGACACATCTTTTGTCCTCTAATTGAACAACGGTAGCACATTCATGCGAACAGCGTCCCATACTTGTGTGCTTTTTTGCTGCGCCTGTCATTGGATCCACCTCTACTACCCAACCATAATGTTCGGGAGGATTATCGTAAAACTTCTCCCAACCAAATTCATCCGAAGGAATAATAGACCCATCAACTGGATGGCGTTCACCATAAAAATTATCATAATTCTCTTCACAGGTGAGAACTGTGCCCCATGGCGTTCGTCCACCTGCACAATTTGCTAAGGTACCCATAGCTTGGGTCTCACCAAGGATAGCTGTTTCATTTGAAAAAGGAATTCTGGTTCTTGCATGAATTCTTTTATTATAAAGACTATCATAAACGATTTGCCAAGAAGCATCCTCCTGCCGTGTCAGTTCAACTAAAGAGCCACCTACTTCATACATCTCCAGGTGGACATCTTCTAGAGTTTTATCAACCCCATTCGCTTTCCCATGCACAAACAAAGGATTCAAATATTCATGATTAACCCAAAGCATATAACCATCTCCATCTGGTTTTGGAACAATTGCTGTATAATCATTATTAGAACCGAAGTGATCATTTTCAGAGATTTGATCACCTTGTTTGATCAATAATTCAAAACTCAAGCCATCCATCAGCTGGAAAAGATCTGCAGTTTGCGGATCAAGTCCTTTGAATATGATCGTTGACTTTGAGTCTGTAGCACATGATACCAATGGCATTGGCAAAACGGAGACAGCAGCTCCTTTGAGGATGAAATCTAAAAATGTTCTTCTTTCCATAGGACTAAATTAAAAATCAAATCACAAAAGAATTACTATCAATTATTAATAATTTGTAAATTCCACTTTGAAAAATTAAAAAACGTATTCATGCACAAATTGGCTATCCTATTTTCTCTAATTACAATTGTTTCCTTCACTGCCTGTAAAGAGCAAGATGAAAAGGATCAAGATTTGATTGAACAATACATTGAGGACAATAACTTAGTGACTGAAGTCACTGCTGAAGGTATTCATTATATCATCACGGAAGCGGGTCAAGGCGAACGACCAAATATCTCTAGTATTATCGAAGTACACTATGAAGGTTTTACACTACAAGACGAAAAATTTGATTCTTCTTATGATAGAGGGCAATCTCAAGAATTTCCATTAGCAAATCTAATACAAGGTTGGCAAATTGGTCTTCAGCTTATAGAAGAAGGTGGATCTATAACTTTAATAATTCCATCTGCATATGCTTATGGTAATAATCCTCCTCCTGGTGGCATTATTGGCAGAAATGAAGTTTTACTTTTCAACTTAGAATTAATTGATGTTCTTTAATTCCCGTTCATGAAATACACTATAAATATTGTCTCAATAAGCCTTCTGCTCTTTTTGTGTTCTTGCACTAAAGAAGCGCCTTCTAATGGTGAAACAAATGCAGTAAACCCTGAACAAGAAAATACAAAGGGTACGTTTTCGCTAAAGAAAGATCCCTGCCAATTCTTTGAGGCTCAACTAGCAGATCTATTTGATATCGGAGAAGGAGATTATCTTGGAAAATGTGAGGTATTGACAAATCAATACGGGGCAAAGACAAATTTCTCAAAGCGGGGTGTAGGAACAGCTATTTATATCAGTTCAATTCCTTCAAATTTAGCCGATCAAGCTGCAATAGACGCGTACTACAGTAAATACTTTTCTATACCTGATGTTGAAGTTACGCTTGTTGATGGTGTAGGGCAAGGGGCTGTTTGGTTAGAAAAACAAAGAATGTTATCCTTTACACAGGGAGAACATACCATGACTCTCATCTGTAGTTCAATTACCGAAGAAAAGGATTTGAATAAGAATATGGCAATTAAACTCGCTAGGGGTTTTCTAGCATTCAATATGGAATAAAAAAAGGGGCGAATATATCGCCCCTTTTTTTTATAATTTCAATTTGTTTTCTGCATCTGTAAGCCATGCAGTAACTCCACCTCTAAGGTAGCCCGATTGAGCAAGTTTAGAAAAACTGTAAGACGCTTCACCGTCCTGCTCTGCATTGAAAAAATGAATCGTCGGATAACCACGTACTCCAAACTGTCTTTGGAGATTATAGTTTTGCTTTCTGAGATCATCTGAAATAGCTGTCCTCCTCGGAAAGTCTAATTCAAGTAAAACCACATTATCATTTGCCCATGTTCTGAACTCAGGAGTATCAAACACCTCTGCTTTCAATTTTATACAAAATCCACACCAATCGCTTCCTGTAAAATTAGCTAAGATAGGCTTACCGGTCTTCTCTGACAAAGCAACAGCGTCATCAAGATTCACTAACCAGTCTGTACTTTCTTGTGCACTGTTGTTCATGAATCCAGTACAGGATGCCACGATAATTGCGAGGGATAAAATTAGGATATTTTGTTTCATAAATTCTGAATTTAATTTTCTTCTTACCAAAAGTCAAATTATATTATTAAACTTTCTATTGTGGGTTTTGGTATCTTTTTAACAATATTTTAAATAATAATGGCCTTTATCTAGTTCCTATGAGACTTATGCCTTTTAGGCTTACCATAATGTCTGCGACTCAGATCCCATTTTGGACCTTCCCCCAAATGTTCTGGCAATGGGACTTTGAACACATCTTTTTCAATAAGACGCTCAATCTTATTGAAGCTTGACATATCATCTTTGTTTATTAGAGTAATTGCAACGCCACTTGTATTTGCTCGAGCGGTACGTCCAATCCTATGGACATAATCTTCTGCATCGTTTGGAACGTCAAAATTAATAACTAGATTAATATCTTTTATATCAATCCCTCTACTTAATACATCCGTGGATACAACAATTCGTGTCCTTTTTGATCGGAAACGTTCAACAACCTTTTCACGTTCTTTTTGGTCTAGATCAGAAGATATTCCTTCCACACTATCTAGATGTTTTCGAAGTGCTCTACAAATTTCATTTACCTTCTTCTTTCTAGAAGCGAATATAATAACAGATTCATACTTCTCTTTGCCCTTTAACAACTCTGTTAATAGAGGTATTTTTTGCTCATCATATACCAAGTAAGACGCCTGAAGAATATTTTCAGCAGGTTTAGAAATTGCAATAGATACTTCTAGAGGATCTTCTAAAACTTCCTTTGCTAGTTTTCGAATCTTGGGTGGCATGGTTGCGCTGAAGAATAAGTTCTGTCTTTTCTTAGGCAAGTAGGAAATTATCTTTCTGATGTCTTCAGAAAATCCCATGTCCAACATACGATCAGCCTCGTCTAGTATAAGACATTCAAAGTTTTTGAATTCAGTATATCCCATATTAAGATGGGAAATAAGCTTCCCGGGAGTTGCCACAACTATGTCCACTCCCATATTTAAAGCTTTCTTTTGCTGATCCCAATCTGCACCATCTCCACCGCCATATACGGCGATAGATCTTAAATTTGTAAAATAAGCGAATCCTTGAATTTGCTGGTCTATCTGCAAGGCAAGCTCCCTAGTCGGTGCTATAACCATAGCTTTCACGCCTGCCTTCGTATTTCCTTCTAGCATATGCAATATTGGCAATATGAAGGCAGCTGTTTTTCCTGTGCCAGTTTGAGCACATGCAATAAGATCCCGTCGATCTAGAATAGAAGGTATTGTCTTTTCTTGAATAGGTGTTGCCTCATTAAAACCCATATAGGATAGAGCTTCCAACAACCAATCATTTAAACCTAAATCCTCAAATTTCATAGTATACCTGTCTTTAATTCAGTCCAATATTAAAAATAACTTTAAACAAAAATGCAATATTTAAGAAAAGGGAGGTCAGAAGTGCAAAAATTAATGACATTCACTCATATTACTTAGCTAATGTCGGCTAAAAACAAGTGCTCTTATCTTCCTGTTGAGAAACAATGGAGTGTTTTCATGGGACTCAGTAATTTGCGCTAAACAAGTCTTTTTATCTCTATCACTAAAAGAGACCCAATAAGACAAAGCATTTAATAACAAAGCATTTTCTATAAATTCCAGGTCGACTGGACACCTATCTTCAACCAACTCATCTTCAATCAAATTCCAATGAAATTTATTAAGTGCTGTAATTATATTTTCGGGTCCTCTTCGGTTCATACGAGCCACATCAATATAAGTGTCCATGGCCTCTAATTTTGGCTCTATAAACCAATCGCTTTGATAAAAAACAATAAGCTTACCATCTGGGCACATCATGCGATCCAAATTAGTTCCTAATAGATCTAGATCTGCATGATGAATGGATTCTTGAAATACGCCTAAAAAAACTGATCCACGTTCAAAGAATACATCCTCGAAATTTGCATGAATCACATGCATACCCTTACGCTTTGCAGCTTGAACCATCAATGAGGAAATATCAACACCGCAGAGCAAATCAGGAAAAGGAACACGCTTTGAAAGATTTTCAAGCAATTCGCCTGATCCACAGCCAAAATCTACGACTTGCCCAAAAGGTTTTAGCGATTTCTCGGCAAATATCCTTCTTTCAATAAAATCCACAAGGGATAAACGCAAAGGATGAATACTTGCATATTTTTCTGCTAAACAGTCATAATGTGATTCAAGTCCCTTCATATATTTTTTTGTAAAAACGCAGTTTTAAATTACTTAAATATTTTCAAAAATCTAAAGCGAAACAAAAATTATCTACTGCTATATACCCTTTGAAGGGTATATCTCATTATAAAGATAGTTTGAACACTTTTTGAAAGGTCTCTTATGGTATTTCACTTACAAAACAATTATCATTTTCAAATATAATATTCTATATTTGCTATACAATCTTTGAAAAAATTATAATACTTAAGTCCTCGAGAAAAACTATGTCTAACACAAGATTAATATTTTTTTTAATATTAATAATCATTGGATTTCATTCTTGTATCAACACAGGAGTTGATTCTATTGATATTCCTCTTAGAACTGCTATTGCTAATTCTAGCCCTAATAGCAACATAGATTACTATGTATTTCCGAGTGATAATGACTATGATAGTTTTTCTCCTAACACAGACCTTCCTTACACTTTAGATAAAAAGAAAGTCGAATTAGGCAAAATGTTGTTTTTCGAAACAGCATTGGGTGCTTTTCCCGTAATTGATCAACCTGAATGTTACGAAACGTATTCTTGTGCATCTTGTCACCTTCCTGAATTTGCATTTACACCAGGATCTGCTCAAGCTATAGCGGACGGGGGTGTTGGCTACGGACAATACAGGTATAAAAACAATGATTATGCAGATAATCAACCAGATGCTCAAGGTGCTCGACCACTCTCATTAATAAATGTGAGCTATGTCAAAAACACACTCTGGGCCGGTGTTTCTGGGGGAGAAAGTCTAAATACTGGAACTGAATCACTTTGGGAAGATCATACAACAAACAACTATACAGAATTAACAGAATTAAATCATCTCGGATATCCTGGTATTGAAACTCAAAACATTGAGAATATCAACATCCATAGGTTCAAATTTGATGAAGAATTCTTAACAAATAATGGCTACCAAGAATATTTTGATGAAGCGTTTGGAGAAAACTATGTAGAAGAAAATCTTGAACTAGCTTTTAGTTTTGCTATCTCTGCCTACCTAAGAAGTATCTATGCACAAGACGCTCCCTTTCAAAAATACCTGAAAGATGAGACAACGGATGCATTAACACTAGATCAAAAAAAGGGAGCTTTACTTTTCTTTGGAAAAGCTGGTTGTGCCAAATGTCACAATGCACCAAACCTTGGCGGCTATTCCTTTCATGCGCTAGGAACAAAAGATTTATATCAAGAACATCCAACGTCTATTCGCACCTCTGCCGATGATTTTAGAAATATGGGTCGAGCTGGCTTTACTGGGGAGAGCAGTCAAATGAACGCGTTTAAAGTACCTCAACTGTATAATACAGCTGATTATGCTACTTACTTCCATGGTTCTTCAAAATATTCACTGGAAGAAGTCCTCAACTACAAACTATCAGCAGTTTCAGAAAACGAAAATGTTAGTCAACTATCTCCTAGCTTCACACCTGTATCACTTACAGCAGAAGAAAAAGCTAATCTATTAGATTTCCTTGAGAATGGCCTTTACGATCCTAATTTGGCTACCAAACACACACCAGCATTCATATTATCTGGCAATTGTTACCCAAACAATGATCAATTCTCTATTAGCTTACAAGGTTGTAATTAAGTAAATATAATAATTACTAATATGTAATTTTGAATTACTTGTGAATCTTTGTATTTTCAAGATAATAATCTCATTGTACATTTTTAATGTAGGAAGCTATGTTCCATGTTCTCCCCCAAAACTCAAACCTTTTTAGGTTGATAATCATTCTATTCATTTTCACAACAGCTTGTATGCCGGATGAAACTGTAATTATGGATGATATCATAAATCCCAATTCCCTAAAAATGCAGATCAGGTCAGCTGCACCTAACGGAGACCTGAACTACTACATTCTTCCAGCCAGTACAGACTATTCTTCCTTTCCTAATCAAGATCCATTAAATCCAATCACACAAGAAAAAGTAGAATTGGGAAAATTATTGTTTTATGAAACGGGCTTGGGATTAAACCCATTCGTCAAAGACGATGAATGTTTTCAAGCGTATTCATGTTCGAGTTGTCACCTTCCAGAATTTGGATTTACACCAGGAAGTCCTCAAGGGCTAGCAGATGGAGCTATTGATTATGGTAGCAATCGTAAACCATACTTTAAATATCAAGATCATGAGATCGATGTTCAAGGACACAGACCCTTGTCTCTTGTCAATGTTTCCTATATCACCAATGGCATGTGGAACGGCATGTTTGGTGCAGGAGAACTAAACAAAAACACAGAAGATGTTTGGTCTGAAAATCCATTTGCACCAGCAACTGAAATCAATGAAACTGGACTAAGTGGATTGGAGGCACAGAACATAGAAGGTATGGAGCTACATCGCCTAGTGATAAATGATACGGTACTTAATGAACTCGGCTATAAACCTCTTTTCGAGGCTGCGTTTAGCCCAGAATTTGTAGAAGAAAACCCAGCACGTGCATTCTCCTTTGCCGTCAGTGCTTATCTAAGATCTATATATGCAAACCAGGCACCATTTCAAGAATTCCTAAAAGGTGACGATACAGCACTTACTGTGAATCAGATGATGGGCGCATCGCTCTTTTTTGACAGAGACAAAACTAAATGTATGAACTGTCATCATCTCCCCTCTTTTGGCGGACAACGCTTTGCAAGGATAGGAACAGCGGATATGCTTGCTAGCAACCCAAATGCGATACCTACTGCGCTTTCGTCAGCTAGAAACTTAGGCCGAGGTGGATTTACCCAAAACACCTTTGACAATTACAAATTCAAGATACCTCAACTTTACAATACAGCAGATTATGCAACCTATTTTCATGGAAGTAGTAAGACGAGTTTAGAGGCGGTGTTGGACTACAAACTTAAAGCTGAAAGCGAGAATCCTAACGTTTCAAGTAATTCGATCGAATTAAGTCCTATTGAAGATCTAACAGCCACGGAAAAACAAGCTTTATTAGATTTTCTCAAATATGCACTTAGAGATCCTGACTTAGAGCGTTATATGCCTACTTCCGTATTATCTGGAAATTGTTTTCCAAATAACGATCTAATCAGTATAAACAATGATAAATGTCATTAAGTCTTTGTAGGCTTATAATCTAACATTCTGATAGATGAGCAGCAACTTGCACAGCGAGACCTCCTTGAGAAGTTTCCTTATACTTAATGTGCATATCTTTTGCCGTTTCAAACATGGTATTTACAACTTTATCTAAGCTTACCTTAGCATTTTTTGGATCAGATTCCAGGGCTAAATTACAGGCAGTGATTGCTTTCATTGCTCCCATACTGTTTCGCTCGATACAAGGTACTTGGACCAAACCACCTACCGGATCACAAGTCAAACCCAGATGATGCTCCATTGCAATCTCAGCTGCCATTAGGCATTGTTCAGGACTACCACCAAGGGCTTCAGTCAATGCACCTGCTGCCATTGCAGAGGAGACGCCAATCTCAGCCTGGCAACCACCCATTGCAGCGGAAATAGTTGCTCCTTTCTTAAAAATAGAACCTATCTCAGCTGCTGTCATCAAAAAACGAACGATACCATCTGAATCCTTTGAATGCCCACAAAAAGCAATTAAATAAGCCAGTACGGCAGGGATCACACCTGCTGAGCCATTAGTCGGTGCAGTTACGATCCTTCCAAAATTTGCATTTTCCTCATTGACAGCCATAGCAAAAGCAGAAATCCATTTCACCAGATCCTGAAAATTAGGGTCTACACGGGATACCTCCGCAAGCCATTCATGCTTATTAGTATAAACAAATTTACCCGCTGATAATTTTCTAAAAATATTAAATGCTCTGCGCTTAACACCAAGACCTCCAGGCAATTCACCCGCTGTATGACAACCCTTATATACAGACTCTAACATCACGTCCCAAATCCTCAACAAACCGAGCTTAGAATCTTCTTCTGATCGCCAAACCTTTTCATTGGCGGCTACCACATCTGAAATTCGAAGACCATTTACAGTACAATGATTGATTAAATCGTCAGCAGAATCTATTGGATAAGGAAGTTCAACCTCTTTTTTCAATGTATTAACATCAGAATCTTCAGTAACAAAAAAGCCTCCCCCAATAGAATAATAAGTCGTTTCATACAGCAGTGTTCCACCCTCGGAATAACTACTCAAGCGCATACCATTGGAATGAAAAGGTAAGAATTGATCGTTGTGAAACTGAATATCGGTATCAAAATCAAAGCTTACTTGTTTTTCTCCTGCAAGCATAAGCACCTGATTTCTCTTTAAATCAAAAGGAATTGAATTGATTTTATCTAATTCAACAGTTACAGGGTCAGTGCCTGATAGCCCCATAATAATTGCTAAATCAGTACCATGCCCCTCTCCTGTAAGGGATAATGAGCCATATAACTGAACTAAAATTCGATCAGTGCTGCTAAACACATCTTCATCCTTTAGCTCCTTACAAAATGCCTGTGCTGCTCGCCAAGGTCCTAATGTATGTGAACTAGAGGGGCCAATCCCAATCTTGAGCATATCGAAGACACTGATCCGTTCCATCCCTTTTTAATTTTGCACGAAAATAGGTAATTAACTTCATTAAACCTGCACATCAATTTTAGATTTTTCAAATAGGATGACTTAATATTATTAGCCATTCCCTATCTTCAAGCATCCGGAAAAATTTAAAGAAATCAGAGCCATGAAAAACATATTCTTCGTATTCATCATTCTATTCAGTTCTACCATACTGGATGCACAAAAAGGATTACAAGCATATCAGCTCTATAATTCAAAAGGGAAGAAGACAAGCTTCAAGAAAATGGTGAAAGCATCCAAGCAAAAAGACCTGGTTTTCTTTGGAGAATTACACAACAATCCCATTTGCCACTGGTTACAGATGGAGTTCTCTAAATCCATAATGGCAGAACGCAATTTACAGATAGGAGTAGAAATGTTTGAGCGAGATAATGAATCAGACCTGCAGCAATACCTTAATGGATCACTATCGAAATCTGATGCAGATACACTTATCAGATTTTGGAACAATTATGAGACAGACTATCAACCCTTATTAGAATTTGCGAAAAAAAATGGCATAGCTTATTTCGGTACAAATATCCCCAGAAAGTTTGCACGCATTGTATACAAACAAGATTTTGAGGGACTAAACACATTAACGGAAGAAGAATTGACCTTTATTGCCCCTCTCCCTATACCATATGATGCAGAACTTAAGCCTTACAAGGATATGCTTAGCATGATGGGTGGTCATGGTGGAGCTACCTTACCCAAGGCTCAAGCCATAAAAGATGCAACGATGGCACATTTCATCCTTAAATCTTGGGATAGAAAAGCACTATTCCTTCATATTAATGGCGCTTACCATTCTGATTACTTCAGCAGTATCTTGTGGTATATTGAACAAAGCCAGGCTGATTTGGATATGATGACTATCACCACACTTATTCAAGACGATATTCACAGCTTTGACGAAGAAGAATTAGGCAAAGCAGACTTCTACCTTGTCATTGATAGTGATGTTACTACCTCTTACTAAACCTAGATCATGAAAAAGATATATATCACTCTAACTTTGGTGTTAATCTCATTACTTGCCTGTACAAAAGTGGAGAAAAAAGTAACAGGAAATTTCACAAACCCCAATGGA
This sequence comes from Sphingobacteriales bacterium, assembly GCA_042091035.1. GTDB lineage: Bacteria > Bacteroidota > Bacteroidia > Chitinophagales > Saprospiraceae > AM-2324. The sequence goes on from JBELIG010000024.1 coordinate 19,120, forward strand.
GAAACGGAACTTGCCTCCTTCATGAAGAGTATTCACGATGAAACCGTTTTAGCGAAAAAAGCCTGTATCAACGGTGAAAAATATACTTTTGAGACAAAAGAACAAACACTTTTTACAAGTGATGCAGCAGATCCGGATAAGGTAGCTTCAGAACGCTATAAAATATTTGGCCAAGCCTACTTAAATGCATTGAATACCTATAAAAAAGCCTCCAAAACTGATCTTGCGGATAGTTATAATCAAATGGTAGGTGCGTGTGAAAATTGTCATCAGGCTTTGTGCCCAGGGCCTCTTGTCCGAGTAAAGAAATTATATCTATAATGCAGGGAGCTTGATAAGTTTGGTACAGAACTGCTGCAGTATAGCTGTTTGATGACTTACAAGTATTACTGGCAGACGCTTAAACTCGACACACTCTTTCAATAAAGATAAAACATCGTCGCGCGTCTCATCATCCAAAGCAGTGAACGGTTCATCCAATAAAAGCAGTTGGGGGTCAGAAACTAGAGCCAACAATATTGCAAGTCTTTGCTTTTGCCCTCCAGACAATTTGTCTGGATAAGTATTTCGCTGCTTATCAAGACCTAAACGAAGCAATAAACGTTCTAATTCGGTCTTTTCAAAGCCTCTATTGACAAATCGAATATGCTCCTCGATTGTCATATTTGGGAACAAAGCCTGATCTTGAAAGACCATCGCTACAGAGCGCTTATCGATTGGACAATCAATTCCCTCCTTAGTACTTGTAAGAATTTCAGCTCCATTTGAGATATAAGCAAAGTCAGGATCTATGAGTCCTGCAATAAGTTTAAGTAAAGATGTTTTCCCACAACCTGAAGGTCCTGTGATTCCAAGAATATCATTTTCCTCTAGACTACATGCAAAGCTAAATTGCTTTTTTGCTCCACCTACCTCCAAATATTTTTCCACTCTAATCTCTACCATCGCACCAGCCGTTTAGAATTATTGCCCAAAGAATAAATAAACACCAAGACCACAAAGCTAATTAGCAATAGAATTAAGGCATACTGATTTGCCTGCTCCATCTGCATCAATTCGACCGACTCATAAATTGCAATTGATGCTACTCGGGTCTCATCTGGAATGTTTCCGCCAATCATAAGTACCAAACCAAACTCACCCAAGGTATGTGCAAAGCTCAAAACCAATCCGGTTGCAATTCCTTTTATTGAATTTGGGAGTATGATCTTTTTAAAAATAGCCCATTTAGGCTTTCCAAGTACTCGGGCAAACTGAAGCATATCATTAGGAAGTTGCTCAAAAGCGTTTTGAATTGGTTGAACCATGAAGGGCAAAGAATATATAATAGATCCTAGCAACAGGCCTGAAAAGGAAAACACCAATTGTAGATCAAAATAGCTATTCAAGAATGTTCCAACAGAACTTTGTGGACTAAAGACCAATATAAAATAAAAGCCAAGTACAGTTGGCGGTAAGACCATAGGTAAAGCTATTAGGGCCTGCACCACCCGTTTTCCCCGCCAATGCACAAAACTCAATACATAGGCTAATGGAATACCAATAAGCAACAGTACCAAAGCGCAAAGTAATGCAAGTTTGAAGGATAGCAAAAACGGAGACCAATCCATATAAACGATTTTACCCTACAAATATGCTATAATCTGTAACCTTTTGAAACAATAATTTTCTGAATCTCTTCAGAAAGAATATAGTCTATGAACTGCTGACTCAGTCTATGGGCCGACTTTTTGCCATCCAGCAAGACACATGACTGCTCCAAACCTTCTTTAAATGATAGTATTTGATGATCTTTTAAAAAAGACTTCATTTCCACTGAAGAGGCTGCGGTAATCCCAAGCCCCACTACCCCATTGGAAATATACTGATCCAATTGATTGATATTATTAGCAAAAACAAGCCTGGGTTCCAGCTCAGAGAAACAGGTTTGGGTTTGCAAAAATCGTAAGGCTGCTTTTCCATAGGGAGCTGTTTTAGGATTTGCAATACCAATCTTTGTATTTTCACCGCCCACACAAAGTGCATTTACATCAACGGCGCCTGTATTTGAACAAAGTACCATTTGACCTTTAGCATAGATCTTTGGACCTTTTTTACAGTAACCGTCTTCATATAAATCCATACTGAAATCTAGATCTGCAGAAAAGAAAGCGTCGTAGGGAGCTCCTTGCCGAATCTGACTAGACAAAACACCTGAAGAACCACTGATTAGGTCTACTTCAACCGCGTGCAGTCGTTCAAAATCTTGTTTTAATTCTAGCATCAAAGGATAAAAATTTGCAGCTACTGCAACTCGTATATTGGCATGTTGCTCTGTCGAATTACAGCTTAAAAATGAGCTCAAGCAAAGCAACAGAAGAAAATTTTTCGAATTAAATACTAATCTATTCATCAACCAAATTTATGAGATAATCTACAATCTCAGCCTGCTTGGACCAAAGGATAAAATGTCCTTCCTCCTCAAACCAGACAGTTTTACTGCTCGCTATCTTTTGATTAAGATAATCAGCATTCCCCGCAGGAACAAGTTTATCTTCTAATCCCTGAAAAACGGTCAAGGGTAAATCTATATCTGTATCCATACCTCTCTCCAACAAAAGGAGCTCATCATACAAGGCTTCAATTTCCTGATTACTAGAAAGTAGCATCCTCGGTAAAGTCCAAGAAACTAAATCACTACTAATTATAGGTCGCCACCACTCCCTAGGTTCCAATTCAGGATCTACCGATCCCGCCACAATAATACTATGTTCAATTGTTTCTCTTTCTTCTAGCATTGAAGAAAGAACAACAGCACCTCCATAGGAGTGTCCGAGTATAAAATAAGAAGGTGCCTCTATATGATCTAATATTGCTGACACACAGCGACTTTGTACATCCAGCTTCTTCTGAATATCCATTTCACTCAAACCAAAACCTGGTCGATCATAGGCAAGTAATTGATACCTCGAAGTCAAAAGAGTATCTGCAAACCAAGAATCAAATGCATTCAGGTCTCCTGGAGACCCATGGATCAAGATCAACAAAGGCAAGCTGTCTATTCCAATATGAGCATATCTGATTTTTCCATAGTTTTCGACTTCCAGATAATCCGTTCGAATAGACTGCTGCTGTCCAAGCATTTCTAAGGCATATTGCATTTCTTGTTCGTCCTTGATCAATTGTTTTGCCAGAACATTAATCAAAATCAAAAGGAAGACTATCAAAGCAAATAGGCCTAAGCTTATAATTTTAAGGCTACGTTTCCAGGGCTTTTTCATAGTCTAGAATTGCTTTAAAACATTGGCTAATACTTCCACATCCCGATCATTATTATATAAATGACTTGCAATTCGAATATAATCTCCTCGTATAGAAAGGTAGACATTGTGCGCCTTTAGCGTGGCTTTTAGTTGTTCCTTATCTAAACCTTCAGGCAATTTCAAAGACCATAAATGACCTGCATGCTCCCCCTGATCTCCAAATGTGAATGGACTATTGTCAAGTTCAATTTTCAGGTGATTCATAATATCAAATCCGTGTTTTTGGATGGGTTCAGTACCCCAGTCCAAAAGATGCTCGAGGGCCTTATCCAGCATAGCAGAGTATACAAAGGAACTACTTTGCCCCATACTGTATCTGTTTGCTCCAGATTTATATGCAGATTCATAGTTGACAAGACCTGCAAAATCTTCACTGTCTTTTCGATTCATCCAACTCTCTTCGATGGGGATGCCAGTATCAAAGCGAGGTCCATAATAAGCCAGACTCATACCATAAGCTCCCATCAGCCATTTATAGCCAGAGACTATCAAAGCGTCTGGTTTGATTTCTTGTATTGAAAATTCTAGTGCTCCTACAGACTGCGTGCCATCTATGATCAAGTATGCCCCTACCGCATCGCAGGCTTTACGAATACGAATCAGATCAAAGAGACTACCATCGGCCCAATGCACATGACCCATTGCTACCACTTTGGTTTTTGAATTGATGGCTTCAATGATTTGGTCCGTCCAAGAGATGCTTTTTTCAATAGGCTTTTGAATAAATATAACCTTAGCGGAAGTATTTGCAGCAGCTCTTTCCCAGCAATATACATTCGAAGGGAATTGCTCTGCGGTCAAGAGGATTTCATCGCCTTGCTCCAAAGGAACATTCTGTGCAGCATTGGCCAAGCAATAAGAAGCAGATGGACCAATTGCTATGCGCTGTGGATCATCTGAGTGAATCAACTGAGCAAACTTCTGCTTCAGTTGCTCTGTATAGCTAAAAAAATCGGCCGGAAAGATCTTGTAAGGATATTCCTTTTGTTCAAGGAATTGCTTTCCAATGGCAGTAACAGACTTTAGCTGAGGTGCCATATAGGAGTTGTTAAAGTAATGACAATCCTCCGGCAAATTAAAAAGACTTCTATAATTCATACAATCGCCTAAACTTGGTTTAAAAAAGAGCTAGCAAGCCCTTGTTTTTTTAATGGTATGAATATAAAGAAATCTAAAACAAAAAAAC
>JBELIG010000253.1:0-4419 GCA_042091035.1 Sphingobacteriales bacterium
TGACTATCAATATCACTGATGTTACGTATTGAAGCCACCTTATTGACAAGAAAGTCTCTGTATTCTTTAATGTTTGAAAATCTAACCTTTGCTAAAAAATCAAAGCTTCCTGAGGTGTGATAGAATTCAGAAACTTCTTGCAATGAACCTAAGCTTTCAACAAATTCATCTCTTGCTTCCTTATGATGATCTTTGATCGTAATATTCATAAAGACGATGATATTTATATTCAGCAGGTCTGTATTGAGCAGTGCAACATAACTTTTGATAAAACCTGCTTTCTCTAACTTTTTAATTCGCTCATAGACGGGCGTGGTAGTCAAGGACAACTCCTTTGCCATTTCTTTAGCCGTTCGTTCTGAGTTCTCCTGAAGCATATTCAGGATTTTAACATCTACAGAATTCATTGCAAAACCTTTTTAATTGTCAATCTAATTGTTGAGTTAAACACTTGGAGTAAGTGTATTTCCTTTATAAGAGTGGTAAGATAATTCCTTTAGTTCGAAAGTTCCTTTATCATCATCGTAAACTTTACAAGAATGTATTGGAGAGGCATAAACATGTAGTGTAATCGCTCGACTTGAACCTATATTTTTGATGGCATGATATCCCATTTGATCATTCATATAAGTCAACTTTCCTGGTTCAAGTAGGATTCTTTGCTTTTCAATCAATTCCGCATTTTCATTTTCCTCAAAGCGAATTTCCTGAACGACCCCTTCCATTTGATAGACCCAGCAATCCTCACCGCCATGACCATGTATAGGTGTTTCAACTCCTTTATCCCAGCACAAAAGAATCAACTCGTAATCATCAGTCTTACCCAAACAATTTCGAGTATAGCATGCTTCTTCCCAAGTCATATAAGACTCGAGATCCTGTATGTCAATACTTATTCTCTTAATTACACTTGCAAAATCTTCGATAGCCGTACAATCAAGTACAGTAGTCAATTCTTCAACAGATTTAATGCTTTCCATAATTTATGTATTGAACGTGTCGGAGGATTCCTATTGGAGTAAAAAACCCTGAAATTTACAAAATTTTAGAAAATTTTACTAATTTTATGAATCTAAAAATCGATAAATATTGATTTTAGCTTCAAACAGCTGTTTAATTAGTTTTTTTAAATTCTTTTTTGATGAAAAACGCCCTTGATTTATTCCAAAAACTAACATCTGAATTATTATCAGATGAGGCCGACAATCCTGTCGCCAGACATATCCCTTCGCAGGATCTTTACAAGCAATTGGACCTTTCGTTGAAAGAGCAACCCCTTGCTGAAGATCAGTTCGAAGAGATTGTTAAAGAACTTATATTTGCGACACCACGAACCGCTACGTCGGGATTTTTCAATCAACTCTTTGGTGGTCGTAATGAAAAAGCCATTCTAGGAGAATTATTAGCAGTGATGCTAAATAACAGCATGTATACTTATAAAGCTGCTGGTGCCCAAATCGGTATTGAAAAAGTAATTTTAAGAGCAGTTTGTGACATGATTGGCTGGGATAAAAATTCCGATGGCACACTTGCTCCGGGCGGATCCATGACAAACTTCATGTCCATGCTAATGGCAAGAGATGCTGCTGCAAGTGAAGTAAGAAGCAGTGGAATGCAGGGAAAGATGATTGTATATACTTCAAAGGAATCACACTACAGCACGCCTAAGAATGCAGCCTTTTGTGGAATAGGAAGGGATAATGTTCGATATGTTGCCACAGACGAAAAGGGTTGTATCAATGTATCTGAGCTTGAACAGGCTATAGAGAAGGATCTTAAAGAAGGTCTTCTTCCTATGATGGTAAATCTTACAGCAGGTACGACGGTGCTTGGTGCATTTGATCCAATTAGACCAGTTAGTGAAATCTGTAAAAAGCATAATCTTTGGCTTCATGTGGATGGTGCATATTGTGGTTCAGTCTTATTCAGCAAAAAATACAGGCATCTAATAGATGGTGTTGAATTAGTAGACTCCTTCAGCTTTAATGCACATAAAATGTTGGGCACGCCACTATCTTGTTCTATCATAGTTGTTAAAGACAAAAAACATCTGCACGATTCATTTTCGAATGATGCCAGCTACTTATATCAAACCGATCACGATGAGTTCAATCTAGGCAAAACTTCCTTGCAATGCGGAAGAAGAAATGATGCCCTAAAATTTTGGACGCTCTGGAAGAGTGTTGGAACAGAAGGTTTGGAGCGTATTGTTGACATACAATTTGAACTAGCCGATGTAGCGAGAGATTATATCCGCAGCAATTCAGATTACACCCTATATAGCTTTGATGAATCTATTGGTATTTGTTTTAACTACAAAGGAATACCTGCGCGATCAATCTGTACACTACTATATGAACATTCAGAACTCTTGGTAGGTTACGGTTCATTCAAAGAAACTGAGTTTATTCGATTGGTTACGATCAATGCCCAAAACACTAAGGAAGACATATTAAACTTCTTTAAGATCATGGAGCAATTCGTTGCTGAAAATGCAGAAAAATTCGAAGAAGCCCTAAAGGTCTAAACACAGAATCATACTGACTTTTTTCAGAAATAACTAACTACAAATATGGACATCTCAAAATTAATCGCCTTAGGGCTCTATGTTTTCATTCTTTTCTTGATTGGATATTTTGCATCTAGGAGAGTCAAGAGTATGAGTGACTTTTATGTTGGAGGTAAAAACATGGGATTCTGGGCTGTTGCATTTTCAGCAAGAGCCACAGGAGAGTCCGGTTGGTTATTAATCGGATTGACAGGTATGGGAGCAATCTCTGGTCTGTCAACCTACTGGGTTGTAGTGGGTGAGGTCGTTGGTGTCGCCATTTCTTGGTGGTATATGGCAAAACGCTTTAAGCGAAAATCAGATGAATATAAAGCCATCACCATACCAGATTACTTAGAAAGTCACTTTAAATCAAAAACTAAGACTTTAAGAATTTTAGCATCGTCCATTCTTTCTGTTTTTGTGATCATATATGTGAGTTCTCAGATAGATGTAACAGGAAAGGCTTTTGAATCCATGGCAGGGATCAACTACTATACCGGTGCAATCATAGGATTCTTTATTGTACTAACCTATATCTTCATTGGAGGATTTGTCGCCGCAGTTTGGTCGGATCTCTTTCAGGGTTTATTGATGTTCTTCGGACTATTACTACTTCCTATTGTAGTCTTTTTCTCTATGGACGGAAGCACAGGTATTGTAGAAAGCCTAAACCAAATCGATCCATCGCTGACCAACCTCTGGGGCACTAGCTCGGACCCATGGATGAATGTAGCGACCATGCTTGGATTCGCTATGATTGGACTTGGATTCTTGGGTTCACCACAGGTTTATGTTCGCTTTATGTCTATCAAAAATGAGGTAGAGATTGACAAAGGAAAATGGGTAGCTGTCGTGTTTACCTTATTGACGGATGCAGCAGCAGTTACAATCGGTGTACTTGCAAGAGTGTTATTCACAGAAAATGGACAAGATCCTGAAGCTATTCTTGGTAACGCAGGTGAAAATGTGCTTTCAATAATGACCGAGAACTTTTTGCCTTATCTACTAGTAGCTATTTATGTTGCAGTTGTATTATCTGCGATTATGTCTACTATCGATTCTCTATTGGTTATTGCATCAAGTGCTATCACTAGAGATTTTTACCAAAAAGTATTCAATCCAGAAATTCCAGATGAAAAGCTGGCAAAGATGTCCCGCTGGGTTACTCTAATAATGGCACTTCTTGCACTAATAATAGCAATGGTTATTGCCGTCAACACACCCGAACGAACCGTATTCTGGATGGTAATATTCGGTTGGTCCGGAATTGCCGCCTCCTTCTGTCCCGTTATCATATTATCACTCTTTTGGAAAGGCTATACTGAAGCAGGTGCAATAGCATCTATGATCACAGGATTCCTATGTGTTCCTTTCTTTAAATTTGTGGTCTCCGGCATGGAAGGTATCGGACCTTACTTTGAGAAGCTGGATGTGTTAGCGCCGTCTTTCTTGATTTCAATAATCATGGGTTGGATCTTCTCTAAGTTGTATCCAAAAAAGCAGCTTGAAGAAGCTTAAATAAAAATAAAAAGGCAATGACTTACAAAGTTCATTGCCTTTTTACATTAGGGTCCTTTTAGTAGTACTGGCGGCGTATTGAACTCCTGAACGGCACCATCTTTAAATTCAAAGCGAAGTGTAAAAACATGACTGTTCTCCTCACTCACAAGGTCCAAAGCCAAGTCTAGTCCATAAAGGTGTGTAGAAGGAAGATCCTCATCAAATAAGCCACCATAGGTAGCCGTTTCGTTGATTACTCGTTTTAGGTCATCATCTGGCCATCCATCAGAGAGGTTCTCTATACAATCTATACCTGCTGTCTGATTTAGATTGCAAGCATCATTAATCCCAACCAATTCAAACCAATC
>JBELIG010000254.1:0-4416 GCA_042091035.1 Sphingobacteriales bacterium
TTTGGTGATGCGGTCATTGCAGGATATACCATTGCTGTTCGGATTATTATATTCTGTATACTTCCTTGTTGGGGTATATCGAATGCAGCTGCTGCTCTTGTTGGTCAAAATCTTGGAGCAGATAAGCCAAAAAGGGCGGAGTCAGCTATCATCCGCTCGGCAATATTAAATGTATCCTACTTGTTCATTGTAACGATCATCCTTTATTTCAATGGTCCAGCTATTATATCTGTTTTTGAGCAGTCAGACCAAGCTGTGCTTCAATATGGTGTCTCTGCCTTGAGTATTCTTTCCTTAGGGTATATTTTCTTTGGTTTGGGCATGATCCTTTCTCAAGCTTTCAATGGCGCTGGAGATACGATGACGCCTACCTATGTCAATTTATTTTGTTTTTGGGTAGTTGAGATTGCCTTGGCTTACTCTTTAGCTTTCACATTTGATTGGAAGGAACAAGGAGTCTTTTGGGCCGTAGTCGTCAGTGAGTCACTCCTATCTTTGATTTTTATCTATTTATTCAGACGAGGTAATTGGAAATCAAAAAGAGCCTGAATATATCCAGGCTCGCTGAAAGTAAATGAAAATACTTTCAGTACACACGACAAAAAATCTTCTTTTTCTATTCTAAGTTGTATTTTAATTCTCGCATTCTAAGCAAGTAAAATAAGCGATGAATAAAATTTCAACTCCCGGACGAATCTGCCTTTTTGGAGAGCATCAAGATTATCTTCAGTTGCCTGTAATCGCAGCTGCGATCAATAGGAGAGTAGTAGTTTCTTTTGAAGAGCGAAAGGATAAGCAAGTTTTTCTTGACCTGCCTGATATGCAATTGCTTGATAGTTTTCATCTAGACTCCAGCGAAACGTATAGACATAAAAGAGACTATTTTAAGTCTGCGGTAAATGTTTTACGCAAAGAAGGATACAAGATTGAGAAAGGGCTTTCTGCTATTGTTAATGGGAATATTCCGATCAACTCTGGAACTTCATCGTCTTCTGCCTTAGTGGTATCCTGGGTTGCTACACTTTTGGTCGCTAATGGATATAAATTTAAAGCTAAAGAAGTTGCCGATCTAGCTGTAAAGGCAGAGGTTCTTGAATTTGGGGAAGCAGGTGGTATCATGGATCAATACTCTACAGCCCTAGGCGATATGATCTTTTTGAATACAGTATCTCGGAATGTAGAGTCTCTTCCAGTTATAAAAGGAACGTTTGTGCTTGGCGATTCAGGATTGCCTAAAGCGACTCAAGAAGTTTTACTTAGCAATAAAAAAAGAATCTTAAGTGCTGTTTCTGCAGCGAAGAAGTGCAATAAAAATTTTGGGCTTAAAAGAGGCGCTTATAACCCAGATTGGGACCTTAGCGACGATCAACATAAGGTTCTTAAGGCTACAATTCGAAATAGAGATATTACTATTGAAGCTAAAAAGATGCTCCAAACAAAGTTCAATAAAAGGACTTTCGGTCGCTTACTCAATGAGGAACATGAAATTTTAAATAAAACATACGGTTTGTCTCCCACAAAAATAAATGATATGCTATCGGCAGCAATGGATGCAGGAGCTTATGGTGGGAAAATAAATGGATCTGGTGGTGGAGGTTGCATGTTTGTTTATGCCCCGGATCATACGGAACAGGTCGTAAAGGCTATAGAAGAACAAGGAGCTAAGGCATATATAATTGAAATAGATAAAGGGGTGATTTATGAAAACGAATAAGGCTATTGTTTTATGTGCCGGTATGTCCAGTCGAATGAAAAAGCTCGTTTCTGGAAATGACCTACCTGAATCCTTGAAGGAGGAAGCCCTAAATAAACCAAAGTCAATGATTGGTTTAGGTCCTCAGCAGGAACCCTTTTTAGTGTATTTGATCAAGGCCTATTATGATGCTGGGGTCAAGGAATTTTGTTTAGTCTTAAATGAAAAGGATAGGTTCAGTAAGGATTTTTTTTTGAATGCACAGAATAGCTTTCTTGAAGATTGTAGCTTTCATTTTGCTGTTCAGCAAATTCCTGAGGGTAGGACAAAGCCATTAGGTACAGCGGAGGCATTGGAAGTTGGATTGAAAGCAGTTCCCCAATGGTCAGGGCACAGTTTTCTAGTATCTAATGGAGATAATTTGTATTCTTCAAAAGTGATAAAGACCCTTGCATTTTCTGAAGCAAAAAATGCACTTGTAGCTTATGATGCTAGGACAGTTCATCCAGATCAAGAGCGGATCAAGAATTATGCATTACTAAAGATTCAATCGGATCTTCTAAAGGATATTGTGGAGAAGCCTGATGAGGAAACGCTTAGGAACTGGGGAGAGCCATGGGTAAGTATGAATATATGGAAGTTGTATTATGAGGAGGCATTGCCAATATTGGAGTCTACTCCCATGAATCCACTCAGGAATGAGAAAGAACTTCCGGAATCAATGCGAATGTTAGCTGCCGAGCAGGAGCTCTACTGTTATTATACGAATGAAAGTGTGCCAGATCTTACTAGTCAGAATGATATAGTAAAGGTCCAGGAAATCATAAGAAAAATAAGGATCTAATTATGGAAAGAAGAACTTTTGTAAAAAACACATTTGGACTCAGTGCACTTGCACTAGTACATCCACAACTTGTATTCGCAAGTACGAAAAAAGAGCGCATAAACCTTGGGATTATTGGTACAGGTATGCGTGGTCGTTCTCTTCTTGGTTTGTTCTTAGATAGAGATGATGTAAACGTAACAGCGCTTTGTGATGTGGATAAAGATGCCTTAGCACGCGCACAAGCGATGATTGTCAAAGCAGGCAAATCCGAAGCTAACTTATTTAGTGATGGCGAGTATGCTTATAAAGAAATGCTGGATAGAGACGATGTGGATGCCGTATTGATTGCAACTCCATGGACTTGGCATGCTCCAATGGCAGTAGATGCGATGGAGGCTGGCAAGTACGTTGGATTGGAAGTATGTGGAGCAACTTCTTTGGAAGAGTGCTGGTCTATGGTTAGAGCGCATGAACGAACTGGTGCTCATTTGATGATTATGGAAAATGTGATGTATCGAAGAGATGTTATGGCAATCACTAATATGGTTAAACAAGGCATTTTTGGAGAATTGATTCACTTGGAAGGCGGTTATCAGCATGACTTACGACATGTGAAATTTAATGATGGTATCAATCCGTATGGAGGAGGAGTGGAGTTTGGTGAAAAAGGATATTCCGAGGCCAAATGGAGAACAGGACATTCAGTTAATAGAAATGGTGATTTATATCCAACACATGGTTTAGGTCCTGTTGGAAATATGGTCGATTTGAATCGAGGTAATCGAATGATTAGTCTGACCTCTACATCTAGTAAAGCGAGAGGCCTGCACAAGTATATTGTAGATCAGGGAGGAGAAGACCATCCAAATGCTAAAGTGAAGTTTAAATTGGGTGATGTCGTAACTACAGTGATTAAGACTCAGAATGGGGAAAGTATTCTGTTGAGTCATGATACGAACCTGCCACGTCCTTATTCTCTAGGTTTTAGAGTACAAGGAACGGAGGGTATCTGGATGGCAGTTAATAAATCGATCTATATCGAAGGACGATCACCTTCACACCGCTGGGAAGATGCGGCGCCTTATCTGAAGGAATACGATCATCCACTTTGGATCGAGTTGGAGGAGAAAGCAGCTGGGGCTGGCCATGGTGGAATGGATTATTTTGTTGCGAATGCTTTCGTAGAGGCAGTAAAACGAGACGCTAAACCGCCGATGGACGTATATGATGCTGCAGCTTGGGCAGCAGTTACCCCATTGAGTGAGGCTTCAATAGCTGCAGGTGGAGCACCCATGTATTTTCCTGATTTTACAAATGGGAAATGGATGAAATAAAAAAAGGGAAGCATTTTGCTTCCCTTTTTTTATTTAAGAACTTTCAGGAGTATGTAAGCACCAATTAAGCTTATGCTCAGCAGGATTGCTCCGGCTAAGATGTTTCCATATAGTATGGACCCAATTCCAAAAAGTAAGGAGTAAATAGCAAGTGTACCTAAAACCATTTTTAGAATGGACTTACTAAATCCGCCCTCGCATTGATCAATCAGGTCTGTCCGACCAGTTTTTTCAAGGAATTTTTTCCAACCCATAGGGTATGGTTTGATCAATTCTACAAATCGTATTAGGGTTTGGTCATTTATCGATAGTTCTTGATCCAGCGCTTTTTCTGAAGGTGGACTGTATAGTAGTGTGGCTGCCACCCATGCTATAGTAGTTATGACAACACCTATTACAAGTTTATGATGCCCTTCAAGTTCTATACTACTTATGTTTGGTAGCACGATCTCTAAGGCAATAGCTACTAAAAAAGATACAATCATAGCCGTTAGTTCACTGATGGCATGAATTCTATACCAGAACCAACGGAGAATAAATAATAATCCTGTACCTGCTCCGAT
>JBELIG010000255.1:0-4408 GCA_042091035.1 Sphingobacteriales bacterium
ATGATATTTTGAAGTATATAGAGGATAAGAAATTGTATGATATACCCAGTATTGGAGTATACTATTATACCTTTCGATCTTTGGCTTTCAGGGATCAGGAGGAGTATTATTGGAAGCTGAAGGATCTTTTGATGTCTAATTTGGAAACTTTTCGTATTCAAAACTTGAAGGAATTTTTTATTAATTTGATCAACTATTGTGTGGGAAAGATGAATCTGGGTAAAAAAGAATTTATTCGGGAATCTTTTGAACTATATCAGACTGGGTTCGATAAAGACATTTTGACTTTTGGCGGTAAAGTAACTACTACAATGTTTATCAATGTAGTGAGTAATGGATCAAAACTAAATGAATTTCAATGGATAGAGCAGTTTATTGATAAATATCAAGGAGAATTAGCAGAAAAGGATAGGATGCCCATTGTTAATCTTAGTGGTGGATTACTCAATTATTACAGGAAAGATTATGAATCTGCTGAAAACTGTTTGGTAGAATTTTCTCACCAAGATGTTCTTATGAATTTGTTGTCACGAAGTATGCTGTTAAGAGTCTATTATAAAATGGAAAAGGATGAGTCGCTTGAATTACTAATAGACAGTATGGGTAAGTATTTGATGCGAAAAGAGATCGTTGGTTATGCTCGAGATATTTATAAGAACAATTTGAGCCTTATGAAAAAGCTGGTGAATTTAAATGTTTACGATAGTAGCGAGCGTCAGAAATTCCAGGCTAGTGTACAAGAAATTAATCCGATGACAAATTCCATGCGCGAGTGGTTCTTAGAACAGGTAGAATAAAAAAAGGAGTTGCAACATTGCAACTCCTTTTTTATTTACATCCTCTTCGAATTAGTTCAGGATCACTTTTTGTGTACCTGCAAATCCGTTGGAGATTACTTTTACGATATAAACACCTTTTGCTAGATCAGCAGTCGGTATAGTCGTAATAGAGTTTCCATAATTTGCTTTGCTGATAGACTGAATCAACTTACCTGTAGCATCGAATAATTCGATATTGATGGTAGAAGCATCCTGCTCATTAAGCTGGATGTTGATTGCATCAGATGCAGGATTCGGGAATACATTGAATGTAAGTCCGTTCTTAGCATCTTTGGTATTTGTCGAGATATCTGAATCGACAATTGTACCTTCACCTGCTGCACTTGCACAAGCTGTCTCACTTTGATCAGAAGAAACACATGCCTCTCCATTGTAAGTAATAAGGTCCATTAGCTCAATATCATCAACAACCCAACCAACTGGTGACGGACTACCCGCAGCAGCACCGTATCTGAATCTCAGGCTGATTGTCTCACCGATGTAATCAGAAAGGTCTAAGTAAGATCCAATAAAATTCGTACTGTTACCAGAGAATCCTTCAAGGAAAGGAATCGTAAAAGTAGTATACGATAGACCTGTATTGTATCCATTTTTGATCCAAGTATCTTGGACACGTTGCCAGGTATTACCTTGGTCAGTTGATAGTTCTATATAGCCACCATTAACTGCTGTAACTGTATTGAAATAGTGATACATTCTTAGTACTGGTCTGTCTCCTTGTATCTCGTGTTGTACAAGACTAGTAAGCTCTGATTTCAATTCAACAGTTCCATCATCTGCAGCTTTGAATGATTGTGCACCTGAGTAGGCAAGTTCTGTTGTGAGCTCCCATCCACCTGTTAGACCTTCAGAATTACTTGCAGTCCATTCATTGAAGACTGTAGAATTGTCTTCTAGGTCTTCTAAGTAGAATCTTTGAGAGAATACCTCTGGATCAGACTTAAGTATGTAAGTGATTACAACTTCGTCTAAATATGCCATATCACCGATCTCAAAAGATACTGTGTTTCCAGAAACTGTTGCTGGGATTGAAGCTGAAGCCTCATCGATTGTTAATCCATCCGGCAATTCATCTGTTACAACTACACTTGTAAGATCTTCAGGTCTGTGATTTGTAATAGTCAAAGTTACATCTACATCATCTCCTGGTTGGATCAATTCAGTAACTTCTTTTTTGATTTTAAGTTCGGCAACACAAGTAGGGATAGACTCGTAGTTTGGTTCACCATCCGAACGACTATTTGAAGATCCTTGGCTTGAGTTTATACCCATACCTCTCCTTGCAAATACATCCCAGATTAGACATTGGTTATCTCCATTGTATAATTCCTGATCAGCAGCAAGGATGGCATCTCTACCATCTGCGAAACCAGGATTACAAGGTTGGAATTTCATACCATCCATTACTAATTGAATAGCCATATTGTTACCTGCTGTAGCATTGCTCACATCTTCATCGTAGCCATATTCATCTACAAATGACCAGTACATATCCCAAAGCATAGAACACCAAACTGCTCCTACACCGTGTGGTACAGAGAATGTTGTGATGTTATCATAAACCATTGGGTTGATTGTCATATCTGTTGAATATGGGTAAGGTCTGATACCATTACCATCTACAGGCTCAGAAGTTGCGAATGTACCGATACCTCTCTTGTCACCACCTGTATCGCCTGGCTCTACAGTTGTTACTAAAGAGAAGAAATCTGACCATCCTTCACCCATTTGCTCTTCATTACCCAAGCAACCTGCAGCCGAAGGACCACCGGTAAGACGGTTGGAAATACCATGTCCGTATTCGTGTGCCATTACACCGTTATCATATGAGCCAGGAAGGTAGTTCAAGCCACCTTGAGGCTGCTCAAGTTTCACTGTTACAGGACCTGAAGAAAGCGCAGCTTTTATTAGGTTACAATCTGTAGACGAAAGAGAAACTGTTGGTATAGATGGATTAGGAATGTCTGGAGTACCAGTCATACCCATTGCACTATCTTCAAAGTTACAGATGATAACTGCAATAGCTCCTGCTTCTTCTGCGTTTGCTGTCTTTTGTTCAAAGAAGCAAAGTCCTCTGTCAATCATTGCAATTTTACCGGCAACTTCAGAGGCATTTATGATGGTTTCACAACCATCAACACCGATATCGAAACCATCATCAACGAGAGCAACTTCACCTGTCGCTGGATTATCCTGTACCGAAGGACCGAAATCCGCTGTTCCTACAGAGTAATATGCAGAAATAGAAGATGGAGAAGTTACTTGGAAGATTCCAGATCCAGAATTCCAAAGGAACATTCTCATTTGTCCGCTTCCACCATCTCCTGGTGTTGCAAAGGTTGCGTTATTTACCGTACCTGCTTGTCCATCTCCATATTGTGAAAATGCAACAACATAGTCACCTTGTTGGCCACCATTTCCGTAGTTGTTTGCTTGGAAATTACCCGCTTCTTCTGTAAATCCGAAGTTGTAAGCGATATCGTGCATCATATTATTCATGTAGAATAATTGAGTCACTGTATTGTTGATCTGAGCAGTTGGTTCCTGATCAGAGAAATAATCAAAATCAAAAACAAGGTCAGCACCTCCATCTACTTCATTTGCAGGTGGTACTTCATCTGCTTCAGGATCGTAAAATGCATGAACGTTATTACCTCTTGTGATCGTAAACTCAGGTCCTTCTTGACCATTTGTATCGTGCCATCCCAATGGAGAGGCAATCGGATCAGCTGGATTCGTCAATATTGATCGTGAACCGTGGTTCGGGCTTTCTAGAGGTAGTGGAAATACGTGGTATACTGAATTATCTACATCGATACTTTCATTTACCTCCTCAGCAACAGTTTCTAGTGCGTGATTCACACAAGAGCTAGAGTGGTTGTGGTACATGTCCTTATGAAATGCACAGGTTACATCCAAAGAGGCTTCCTTTAACAATTCACCAGTATTTGCATCGATATAAACAGCAACACTTTTCGATCCATAGATCTGCGTGCGCCATGCAAGTTTTAATGATTCGCCAATTCTTGCATAAAGTAATTGCGTGTTTATTGGCAAATTAGCAATACTTCCTTTTTCATATACAAAAAGGGAAAAGTCTTTTTCTTCTGTTAATCTTGGTAGATCGGCATTGATATTTAATACTTGAAGTGCAGCTTGAAGTGCTGTTTCAGCATTTAAGTTTGCAGTTGTTTCTGTTATCTTAGAATCAATGTCTGCTATAAATCTGCTTGATCCAAGTAGAAGCTTTCCTTCCTTGTTGAAATTCAATCCAATGATTGCATTTTCAACTAAAATGTCATTGGCTACTTGATTAATGTAAATATGTGTCACTTGATTATGGCGTGATACATAATTATCCGACATGTAATAGGATGCCAGATCCTTTTCGTTGAGTCCCCATTTTTCAGCATTTTCTGAAATAGCAACATCCGAAAGTCTGAGAACATCAGTTACTTGTGCATTTAAATTCAATGTAAAAAACATTGTTGCACAGAAAAAAATGTTCTTGATTAAAGTAAATTTAAGTCCCATATTAAGTACTAACTGGTTTGAAATTAGAATAATAT
>JBELIG010000025.1:0-23459 GCA_042091035.1 Sphingobacteriales bacterium
CAATTACATTAACTCTTTTATCCCTTGGTACTATGAAAAAGCTAATTACTTTACCACTTTTTTTATTATTATTTGCTTCTTTTACTTTTTCCCAGAATTACGAGGTTTTTGATATTTCCTCTAATCTTGGTGTTTATTCTGTTGTTCCCAGTAACTTTAATGCTGGTCGAACAGAGATTAATTACAGCTTCAATGTCTTTACTGATGATTCTGATGGAATGCGTGTGTTTATTACTCCTTATAGTAAGGGAAGTGTATGTGCAGATTGTGAGACAATAGTTGGATCACCATTGGTTGAATCTGGTGTTTCATTCATTCCACTCAAGTTTTTTATTGAAGGAGGGGAAGGACATATCGATGAGATTAGAGTAAAAATTACTGGTGTCACTTTAAATGACATTAAACGAGAATTCTCATTTCCGGTCAGTATTTTTTATGGAGAGGATTTTCCAGCTTTTTATGATTTCTATCCTTATAACACAGGCAATGTCCCTTATCAATGTTTGATTGGTGAGGATAAGGTATATATGGATTATGGATACGAAGCAGGGAATGTAGATTTAGGGTATAAAATGACTGCCATTCCAATGTCAAGTGGTGCTTTTTCACCGTTTTACTTAATTGATAAAGGTTCTGAAGATCCTGAAACAGGTAACTATGAGGAGTGTAGTTTTTTCATAGGTGGCGGAAAATATGTACAGGTCGATTCTATTCAGATAAATATTACTGATTATGAAGAAAATATAAACTACGGGAGCTTTATCATCCCAGCAAATATATCTTTCGGTAAGGTAATAATTGATGGATTTTCTTTTGAAGACATCGAAAATTATCTTGATTTTGGCGATTACTTTCAGGTTGATTTTAGTACAAAAGTGAAGCAAAATTATGCGTCAAATTATTGGGTCTATTTCGATCCTTTGATGGGAGACTCAGTTATTGAAGAGTGTTATGGTAATGATCCAGGAATCTTTTCGAATATGGATCCAGAAGGTGCCGCGGAGTTTACTGTAGATGATATTTATACTTATGCAGATGGATTTAGACTACAGGTATTGGATGACGCAGGTGATCATGTTCTAGGCCAGTTTAAATTTCAGGGAGTATTCAATAACTTTAGAGTAGTTTATGCTCCTATAGATCTTCAGGTTTTGGAAACGTCTCCTGTGGATAAATCTATCTCTCGTCTTGGGGACGCAATGTTTTGTAATGTAAGTCTTCAGAGTACAGAAGCTAATGAAGTATATGTTCGATTAACTCCTTATGATTTTAATGGACCAATTGAAGGTCTTGAATCTATTTTGTCTGAAGACCTTGAATTAGGCTTTGAAAATGAAATCGTTTCGCTTTCTGGCCCTGTTGGTATTCCTTGTCACATCAATTATTATTTAATTGAAGTGTTGGATGCAGGCACAAATGAAATCTTACTTTCTTATAAGCGTAAGGTTGATAAGAAGTATGAAGTCTTATTGACTACAGATATAAAGGATATTGCTTTTAGCGAACTTGACTTAAATGTATATCCAAATCCAAGTACTGGAAAAGTATATATTGGATTACAAGAAACTTCAGGAGATGCAATTATCAGCGTTTATAATACTTTAGGGCAGATAGTCTACGAATCAGAAGAGGATTTGCAGGAAGATTTCCTAACGATTGACCTGGTCGAAAAAGGTATTTATAAGCTTGTGTTGAGGACCAGCACTGAGCTTGGAGTTAAAACTGTTCTTATTCAATAAAAAAAAAGCTCGCCAAATTAATTGGCGAGCTTTTTTTTAATTATCTCCTAAGATAAGTGGTAGTCCATCCTTTCCGCTACCAACTACGATAATTTTTGAGTTGGGAGATTTAGAAAGTTCAAGTGTTGCCTCAATACCCTTGTCTCTTAGGATATTCTGACTTAGAGAAGCATTTAATATTCTATTCGATTCGGCCTTAGCTTGGGCTTCGATAATCTTACGCTCAGCTTCTTTTCTTTCCTGATCGAGAATATACTTGTACTTCAGGGCTAATTGTTCAGCCTGTTGCTTTTCCTCTATTGCTTGCTTTACTTTGGGTGGTAAATCAATTCCTCTTATCAGTGCTCTACTTAGGATTATGCTTTTGGAATCTAAACTTCCTGTTAGTTCACCTTCGATTAGTGATTGGATTTCATCCCTTCTGGTAGAGTAAAGTTCTTCTGGTGTAAATTTACCAATTACCTTACGGACAGCAGAACGAACATTCGGGCGAACAAGTACTTCCGTATAGTTATCGCCAATTGTTTCGTGAAGTGTACCTATTTCATTTGGATTCGTTCGGAATCGAACAGTAACATCTACTCGAATTTCAAGGCCATTGTTGGAAATAAGGTTCATTTGTTCTTCTATTGTAACCTCTCTGGTGTTATACAGATAAACCTTATTCCAAGGAGCTATTACATGGAATCCAGGTGTTAGAAGATTTTCCTTGTCCAGACCCTCAGAACTAAATCGCTTAAAGACTACTCCTGCTTGACCTGGGTCAACAGTTAGAAAGGTAGCGCTTGATAGTACAAGGATGAATATCAAGATGATTCCACCAAGTGTACCCAGTAACCTGAAATTTTTGTTAAACATGTTATAAGTATTGTTAGTTTAGTTTAATGCAGCTAGATTAAAGGATGTTTTCCATTATCTGGAGAATTAATCAAATAATCCATGCTAAAACAATCTAAGACTTTTTTTTTATTGATTATTCTTTTTTGTACGAATGGATTGTTCAGTCAGACTAATGGTACTTTTTTTGAAATTCCTGACTCGCTGGACAAGAAACGTTTCAATCACTCATTAGTTGCAGGCTTAGGTGTTTATGCTGCGGGTTCTACTTGGTTATGGACACAATGGTATAGTCAATATGAGCTTGGCCGATTTCACTTTCACAACGATATGGGTGATTGGGCTCATATGGATAAAGCTGGACATACCTATTCTGCATATACGGAAGCAAGCATTGCATACAGTTATATAAAATGGACTGGCTTGAGTAAGCAAAAGTCCTTGTTAACTGGAGTACTTGTCGGTTCTGGAGTACAACTGACCTTTGAAATAATGGATGGCTTTTCAAATGACTGGGGTTTTTCTGTGCCAGATGTAGCATTTAATACATTAGGTGTTGGTGTTTTTGCATTTCAAGAAAGAATATGGAATGAACAGCGAATTATACTTAAGTCATCGAATACTTTTAGTGCTTATCCAGCCTACTCACTTGTTGGACAGGATGGCAATGAAACGAATTTAAAAGAAAGAGGAGCGGATCTTTATGGTTCAGGGCTTGGAGCTAGATATCTTAAGGACTACAATACAATGAATTTATGGTTGTCAGTTAATCCTTCATCGTTTGTCAGGAATAAAAATAGTCGATTCCCTAAATGGTTGAATGTAGCCTTGGGTTATGGAGCCGAGAATCTATATGGTGGAGTCGATAATAATTGGCCTGCTGATGATCCAAATTATTTTTTAGATCCTACAGACTTTCCAAGATATAGTCAGTATTATCTTTCGTTTGATATCGACTTTACGCGCATCGAGACGAATTCTGATTTTTTGAAGGCTGCATTTAGGATTTTAAATATATTCAAGGTACCCGCACCAAGCATAGAATACAATCGAATAAATGGCTTTCAGTTTATTCCATTGTATTGGTAACTTACTTTTTATTGCGAATGACCTTTGGACCATACCAAAGACCGAGGCCACTAAGTGTTAGTATTAGGAGACCAAGCCCCAGATAAGTCATAGATCCAATCTTAAAGCCTTCTGATATAAAAGACCCATCATGGATACGTTCGATTAAATCACTGTAGCGAGCTTTTTGGGAAAGGACCTTTCCTGTAATAATATCTATTTGCATCTCCCAGTTTGCATCTTCGTAGAGAATTTTTGCAATTCCTTTTTCAGGTCTAATATCGATTCTATGAATAGTAACGGGATTTTTAAGGCCAATGACCTGTTTGATTCCAATTTCGTGTATTGAGTCAATAGATATGAACAGCTCTGTCTGTGAAGATGTGCCGTATTGTGTCGGGGGTTGTATCCATTCAGCTTGCTTTTTATAAGAAAGTAAAATACCCGTTGTGGCACTGATTATAACAAGTAAGCATATGGAAAGTCCCAATACACGGTGTAATTTTCTTATATTTCTCAAAAAGGAAACTATAGAGTTTAGATGCACTATTTTCTTTTTCTTCAAAGATAAAATTTCAAGCAGGATATGCTAAAACCTGTGTAAATATTATTTTGAATTTCATATTTAAGAATTAATCAATAATTATGAATAAGCAACTACCCTTATTGATATTAGTACTTACAATTCTTTACAGCTGCGCTGTGAAGCAGGATTTAGAAGCTGATGTTATTTATATCAATGGAAACATATGGACAGTAAGTGATGAGCAGAAAACTGTTTCTGCTGTTGCTGTTAAAGACGGAAAAGTAATTGGTACAGGGACGGTCGAGTCAATGGATCCTTACAAGTCTGAGCAAACAGTGCTATTCGATCTAGAGGGTAAATTCATGATGCCAGGTTTTATTGAAGGTCACGGACATTTTTTGGGCTTTGGTAATAGTTTGCTGAAACTTAATTTTTTAGATAGTAAATCTTGGGATGAAATTGTTTCGATGGTTTCAGAAGCGGCGAAGGAATTACCTGAAGGTACCTGGATAGAAGGTAGGGGTTGGCATCAGGAAAAATGGTCAGCAGGAAGTCCTGATAAAAATGTCCTTGGATACCCATACCACGATGAATTGAGTGCATTAACACCAAATCATCCTGTAATACTTCGTCATGCTAGTGGACATGCACTTTTTGCAAATAAAGCAGCCATGGATATTGCGGGGGTGACAGCAGAGTCGGTAAGTCCATTGGGTGGAGAGATTGTCAAAGATGGAAACGGTCAAGTAATTGGTGTTTTCGAGGAACGTGCCATGGGAATAATAAGTCAGGTATTTCAAAATTATAAATCTACATTTTCTGAAGCTGAATTAAAGGATGAATGGTTGCGGGCTATTGAAAAAGCCGAGGAAGGCTGTCTTGAAAATGGGGTTACTTCCTTCCAAGATGCCGGGACTTACTTTTATGATATGGAGGGATATACAGAACGTGCTGAGGCAGGAGAAATGCGGGTAAGACTTTATTCTATGCTTAGGCATTCGGCAGAGGATATGGCTCCCGTTCTCAATGAGTATCCAATCATTGGACTTGGGAATGACTTCTTCACCTGTCGAGCTATAAAAACAGAAGTCGATGGTGCACTTGGTGCCTTTGGTGCTTGGTTATTAAAACCCTACAATGATAAGGATGGATTTCATGGGCAAAATACGACGAGTATCGATGAGGTTCGTGCAATAGCAGCGCTAGCTAAGGAACATGGTATGCAGCTATGCGTACATGCTATTGGAGATCGAGCAAATAAAGAAGTTCTAGATATAATGGAAAAAAGTTTTACTGGACAAGAGGCTAATGATTATAGGTGGAGAATAGAACATGCACAGCATTTAGATACTGCAGATATTCCAAGGTTTAGAGAGATGGGTATAATTGCTTCGATGCAGGGAATTCATTGTACTTCTGATGCTCCTTTTGTAGAAAGTAGACTCGGTGAAGTACGATCGAAGTATGGAGCATATCCTTGGCGAACACTGTTAGACAACGGAGTGATAATAGCGAATGGCACAGATGTTCCTGTTGAAAAAATAGACCCAATTGAATGTTTTTATGCCTCCGTTACTCGAAAGCGTGCAGATAATGGTTTTGAGTTTTTTCCGGAACAAAGTATGAGTAGAGAAGAGGCTGTGTATTCCTACACTTTAGGGAATGCATTTGCAGCATTCGAAGATGATATCAAGGGTTCAATTGAACAAGGAAAGTATGCTGATTTTGTTGTGCTGTCAAATGATCTTATCACTTGTTCAGAAGAGGACATCTTGGAAACAGAAGTATTGTATACAATTTTAAATGGAGAGATTGTCTATTCAGGAATCTGATTACTTATAGAATTTGGAAACTTCAGAGAGTTTTTTTCTTGCTAAATCAGGTACCGTAACAGCTGTTTCAGGATAACCTACGGGAAGCAAGAGAAAAGCTCTTTCATTGCTAGGCCTTTCAAGGATCTTTTCAAGAAAGTTCATAGGACTGGGGGTATGGGTCAGTGTTACAAGGCCTGCATTGTGAATAGCAGATATTAAAAATCCACTTGCTATTCCTACACTCTCGTTTACATAATAATTCTTCTTTTTTTTTCCCTGCGAAAGGTCATGTACTTTTTTAAAAACCACGATTAACCAGGGGGCATTTTCCAAAAATGGTTTTTTCCAATCCGTTTCTAAAAGCTCAAGATCTTTAACCCATTCCTCACCCATTCTTCCGTGATAGTTTTTGTATTCCTCTTCTTCTGCTGCAATTCGAATCTTTGATTTTAGCTCAGGGTTTGAAATAGCACAAAAAGTCCAAGGTTGCTTATGTGCTCCAGACGGTGCAGAGGAGGCGGTTAGAATTAGTTTATTGATTACTTCTTCAGCTACAACTTTACTAGAAAAATGACGAACGGATCTTCTCTTGTTGATATGTTCGTAAAAGGATTTGGCTTGTTCCAGAGAGTCCTCTGCCGTAAGAGCTGTATACTGATAAGGGATATATTTTGATTTCATAGTACTTAAAGTAAAAAATTAAGAAGGTAAAATTGTAATTTGATAAGCACTATTTTTTATAACCAGGTAGAACCCTAAATTGGATTATGCAGGATTTGATAAAGGACATTGAGAAACTTGAAGCGATCTCTAAAAAGTTGGAGCCAGGGACAGAGCTGCTAAAAGATTGGAATCAAAAAGTCAATGCTTACGGACTAGAATTTGTTCAAGGGCTCGATGCTGGAAAGGCCTATGAACAATATGATGGACAGGAACTTGATTTTTTAGATTTTGGTCCAGAGGGTGATTCGATTGATAATGCCTTGGAAAAAATTAAATCTACTGTTGATCATTTTGGTATAAATCCTGCTTCAGGTGGACACCTAGGCTATATTCCAGGTGGTGGACTTTACAGCAGTGCAATAGGAGATTATCTGGCAGCAGTTTCAAATAGATATGCAGGTGTTTTTTACGCAAACCCTGGAGCAGTTAAAATGGAGAATGACCTGATTAAGTGGACTGCGAAAGAGATGGGTTATCCATTGGATTCTGGCGGTAATCTCAGTTCTGGTGGATCTATTGCTAACTTGATTGCAGTGACTACTGCGAGAGATTACATGGGGATAGAGGGTAGTAAAGTTGAAGAGGCGGTGGTTTATATGACTGAACAGGTCCACCACTGTGTGCATAAAGCACTTCGGATTGCAGGTTTGGGGAAAACGATCTGGAGGCAAGTGCCGATGGATTCAGAGTATAGGATGGATGTTAGCGCTTTGGAGCAATTAATGGATTCCGATAAAAAAGCAGGTCGAATACCATTTATGGTGTTTGCATCCGCAGGCACTACAGATGTCGGTGCTGTGGATCCTTTGAATAGAATAGCTGATCTGACAGATAGGTATTCGTGTTGGTTTCATGTGGATGGAGCTTATGGAGCCGCTTTTAAATTAGTGGCTGCATTCAATCCCTTGTTCAAAGGAATTGAGCGATCTGATAGCTTGGTTATTGATCCACATAAGGGATTATTCTTAGCCTATGGCTTAGGAATTGTTTTGGTTAAAAATGTGGATGCTTTGGCCAAAAGCCATTATTATAATGCAAATTATATGCAAGATGCAAAGGTCGATAATTCAATGGACTGGAGCCCTGCTGATCTTTCTCCTGAACTTACAAAGCACTTCAGGGGCATGCGCATGTGGTTGAGTTTTAAATTATTTGGCATGAATGCCTTTCGAGCATCTATCGAAGAAAAACATTTACTTGCAAAGTATTTTTGGGTTAGGATGAAAGAAGAAGGCTTTGAATTAGGGCCTGAACCTGCATTGTCTGTTGTTATTTATCGATTCCAAGCAAAAGGTAAGGATAGAGATACTTTCAATATGGCTTTGATGCACACTGTGCTGAGAGATGGCTTCAATTTCATATCCTCCACCCGTATAAATGATGAGATCTGGCTGCGTTTGGCGGTATTATCGTTTAGAACACATAAGGATAGGATAGATCATTTGATAGATACATTGGTCCACGCAAAAAATGAATTGTTGACGCATTAGTTTTAAAGCTCAATCATTTTTCGGATGTTTGCCCGCTAGTTTAAATTTTAAAATAATAAATTATGAAAGCAGGACTTATAGCAACGCTTTTAGCAATCCTTGCAGGAGCAATTGTTCCCGTTCAGGTTGGAGTAAATGCAGTTTTAGATCAGCAACTAAAAAGCCCATTTTTTACTTCCTTTATAGTATTTCTGGTTGGAGCGATTGGGATACTTATATCTTTCTTTTTTACTGAAGAAACTCTCCCAACAGTTGTTACTATCAAAGCAAGTAGCTGGTGGTCGTGGCTTGGTGGATTACTGGGGGCACTTTATATATTATCCTTGATAATTCTTTCTCAATATATTAATATAGGACTATTGACTATTCTTGCTTTGGCTGGCCAATTGGTTATGGCAATAATAGTAGATCACTTTGGCTGGTTTGGAGCTAAGGTCAATCCGATTACTTATATGAAAGTATTGGGCTTAATTTTAATAGGCTTTGGCATATATTTGATTAAAAAGTACTGATAATTAAGACTTTAATTGTCGAAAAAAGTACAAACAACCTTCCTTGAGGGGATGATTTACTTAATTTGAAAGTTATTTAGAAAGAGTTGCACGTTTTCTATTCCAAAAAACGTTGATATAAAGTACTTGCTTAAGCAATTAATAACCCATATGTAAGCTATATGCTAGGATTTTCAGATAATAAAAAATAAAATGTGTTATTGTCGAATAAGTTTTTAGTATATATCTTAAATTTACACAAGGAAAACTAATTATACTACATGGCATCTAAACCAAAGAGAAAGAAGAAAGCAGGAGATAAGATCGTCGACGAACGGGTTCCTAAACTAACGGGTCTGATGTTGCTATTCATTTCCTTTTTTCTTGGAATGTCTATGATATCCTACCTATTTACCTGGTCTAGTGATCATGATGTCGTGGATTCTATGTCCTTTTTTAATTTCTTAGGATCAGGAGAAGAGGTAGAAAATTGGCTTGGACTCTTTGGAGCCATCATATCGAATTTCTTTATTTATTGGATGTTTGGTTTGCCTTCATTTCTATTAGTATATATGCTAATAGTTGTAGGTTGGCATAAGTTTCAAGGAAAACCGACTATGGAAGCAATTCGGAAGGTTCGTATTGCTCTTATCTTTATGGTCGTATTATCAGTATTAGCTGAATTTGTTTTTCCAGGGACAGATTTTCAGGTCGGAGGATCTATAGGAGAGCTTATTTGTGAGTATTTGAAAGGTAAGCTTGGCATAGCTGGTCTAATATTATTTATTGGGTTTTCTTTGCTCGGGTTACTCGTATGGCTAATTAATCCAGATTTTTCTCAGATGGGAGCAAAAGAGGTCGCTGAAGAAGGCATGCTCTACATAAAGGAAGTTGCAAAGGGTAAACGCAAACTAGAACCTGTAAAACGTGAAAATGGTACTTTTTCTGCAGCGGTTGTTTCTGAAGAAGTCCAAGAAGAAGGAAAACCAAAGACGCTTAGGCCTAGAGATAAGGCAGCAGTTAATAAAGTAGAAGCGTCTCCTGCCTCTGATAAGGCAAAATTTGTTAGTAAAGGGGAACAGTTATCCTTTGAGGTAGATAGTAAGCAGTCGAAAAAAGCTAAGCCTAAGTCTTTAGATGCGGAGAATGCAAGTTTGGAGATTACGGATGGTGGTACGGAAGAAAGACAGAATAAATTATCGATAGAAACAGAGAATAGTGAGAAGTTCGAAGAGTATGATCCTACCTTAGAGCTTTCTAAATATAAGAGCCCAACTGTTGATTTACTGAACGATTATGCGTCCAGTAAGGTAGAGGTGGATCGCTCAGAGTTGGAAGCTAACAAGGATCAAATTATTGCGACCTTACTGAATTATAAGATTGAGATTACAAAGATAAGAGCTACAGTAGGACCCACTGTAACCCTTTATGAGATTATTCCAGCTCCAGGAGTACGTATTTCGAAGATCAAAAATCTGGAAGACGATATAGCACTTTCTCTATCTGCATTAGGGATTCGGATTATTGCTCCGATTCCAGGTAAGGGTACGATTGGTATAGAAGTACCTAACAAGAAGAAGCAAATAGTATCCCTAAAAGAAGTTTTGCAATCTGATAAATATAGGGACGCAAAGATGGATTTGCCTATTGCTTTAGGAAAGACTATTTCTGATGAGGTTTTTGTAGCTGATTTAGCTAAGATGCCGCACTTACTTGTTGCAGGTGCTACAGGACAGGGTAAGTCCGTTGGTATCAATACGATATTAATGTCATTGCTGTACAAGAAACACCCTTCGCAGGTTAAGCTTGTTCTTATAGATCCAAAAAAGGTAGAACTATTCCCTTATTCAACGATTGAAAAGTTCTTCCTTGGTGTATTGCCAGATCAAGAAGAACCAATTACAACAGAAACAAATAAGGTGGTGAATGTGCTGAATTCACTTTGTATAGAGATGGATAATAGGTATAACCTCTTGAAAAAGGCACACGCTAGAAATCTTAGAGAGTATAATGACAAGTTTATAAAACGGAAACTTAATCCTGCTAATGGGCATAGATATTTGCCATTCATTGTATTGGTTGTTGATGAGTTTGCTGATTTGATAATGACTGCGGGAAAAGAGGTTGAGCTACCAATAGGTAGGCTTGCGCAACTTGCCCGTGCTATCGGTATTCACTTAATCATAGCCACTCAGCGACCATCCGTAAATATTATTACAGGTATAATTAAGGCGAATTTCCCTGCGCGTATTGCCTTCAAGGTAACCTCAAAAGTGGATTCTAGAACTATTCTAGATGCAGGAGGTGCAGACCAATTGATAGGAAGGGGAGATATGTTATTATCTGTAAATGGAGAGATGGTTAGGTTGCAATGTGCTTTTGTTGATACACCAGAGGTAGAAAAAGTTCTAAGTCATATCAGTGAACAACCGGGCCATCCAGAACCTTATTTATTACCAGAGTATGTTGGTGACGAGGAAAGCTTTGGAATTTCGAATGTTTCCTACAAAGATGTTGATGATCTGTTCAGGGATGCGGCTAGGCTCGTTGTACAGAATCAACACGGATCTACTTCAATGATTCAACGCCGACTTAAATTAGGCTATAATAGAGCGGGTAGAATTATGGATCAATTAGAGGCCTTTGGAATTGTTGGGCCAAATGAGGGAAGTAAGGCTCGTGAAGTACTAATCTTTGACGAAATGGAGTTAGAAAGTTACCTAAATGATTTAAAAAACAAGCAGTAAAGAAAACTACACACATAAGGAGTTTTCCTCTAACTGTTTAAAATAGTTGTTCTACTATGAGGATTCTTCAAATTACTGACCTGCATATCGGAGGAGTGCAAGAAGATACTTTTGGTGTCGATGTCAGAAAGAACTTTGATACAATTCTGGAGAAGGCGAGGAAGAGTGCTCCAGATCTTATTGTTATTACTGGTGACCTTTGTTTTGAAACCGGGAATAAAGAAATATACTATTGGATTCATTCTAAGCTTGAGTCTTTGAATATTCCCTATTCAATAATTGCGGGGAATCACGATGATTCATGCATGATGGCCGAAGTCTTTGGCTTGGATAACCTTATGCAACAGGAAGCTTTGTATTACGGTCTTATGATAGAAGGACATAAAGTCCTCTATTTGGACACATCAAAAAACTACCTTCCTAAGGATCAGATCGATTGGTTGGAGGACCAACTTAAATCTGGTAATGATCGCTTAATTATTTTTATGCATCATCCACCGGCACAGGTAGGAGTTCCTTTCATGGACGAAAATTTTCCGCTTGTAAATTATCTTGAAGTTCAAGATCTATTGTTAGAATCAGATAGAGAAGTTCATGTTTTCTGTGGTCATTACCATATTGAAAAAACTATTTGTATTGGCAAATTGAGTATTCATATAACTCCTTCTACCTTTTTTCAATTGGATCAGCAATCAGAAAGTTTTAAGGTTGATCACCATAATATAGCATATAGACAATTGGATTATACACCATCAAATTTTGATACTAAAGTGCATTACTTTAGAGGACACAATCTCAAAAAAGTGATATAAAAAAAGCCATCCCGATTCGGGATGGCTTTTTTTAATGAAAGTGACCACATGCTCCTATTGGAGAACCATCTGGCATATTTAGTTTTTCAAGCTTAATTAGTGCTGATGGGGTGTTTTTATAGATTCTATACTTCATTGTAAAATAGGTGCTGCCTGGCACAGATCGAATGGAAGATCCATCTGCTGCATATCTTTCAATACGTTGTATAAGTGCCATTCTAGCAAAAGTAGGAGTCTTTTCATTTACAGCCAGTGCAAAGTAATGATCAAGTACTTGCGAGACTGTATTCAAAATGATAAGTTCTTGCATTTTACTCCTCGGCTTCTGTTCAAGTACCAGCTTTTCAATTTCATCAAGATACTGATCAAGCGAGAATTGAGCTTCATCCAATGCATGTTGTTGGGCGATTCGATTCAATCGGATGGGATGTAGTAAAAAATCATTCACATGAGCACTCAGACTTTTTGCTGCTGCTACTGGATCAAAGGCACCTCCTGTTTCACTTTTAAAATATTCTCTTCCTCTCGAATATCCATAAGCAGTTGGAGGGATCTGATCAATAATCGCCTTAGGAATTTCAAGTTGATCTGGCTGTATTAAACTCAGAAGAGCCATCAAGGCGTCTTTTTGTATTCTGTGATTAACAATGTTATTTTCAGTGTCGGAATCTCCTTTTTCTGAATATTGGAATTCAAGCCCACCTATTAGTTTAGCAGTTGCCTCAACTTGATACCTCGGAGCCAAATATATGGGTACAAAAACTTTCTCAAGTTCAGAAAGTGGCGTCTTGTTGGGAAGAACATTGTCTGAGAAAGAGTTGATAACTGATCGGCGATATTCTATAATCCTTCTCAATTCTCTAACGGCGTCTGTTCCATTATCCCAGAGATGTGCATAAGGATGGAACCCTGATATTGGTCGAGCATCCTGGTCGGTTATGTATCGTAATTTTTTGTTATTATTTTCATCAAGAACACTTTGTAAACCCGCTCCCTCATTTTCAAAAACTTGATAGCCATATTTGATAGCTTGTTTGTCCCAGTCACCTATACCGTTGTCATAAGCATCGGAAAGACTAATCCCTCCTCTGCTCAATTCAGCCAAAGGGTGTGGATAATCCATTACAGATGCACGTTCATTAGTACTTGCAGCAAAATTATGTGCAAGTCCAATTGTATGGCCTACCTCATGAGCAGCAAGTTGTCGAAGTCTAGCTAGTGCCATAGCTTCAGCATCTGGGTCAGGTAGATTTCCGTTCCTGTATGCATTTATCAGGCCAACAGCGATCATGAAATCTTGCCTCACTCTAAGAGATCCTAGACTCACATGACCTTTTATTATCTCTCCAGTTCGGGGATCCTGAACACTTGCTCCATAGGACCAACCTCTCGTTGATCTGTGCACCCATTGGATCATATTGTAACGAACATCCAGGGGGTCAGCTCCAGCTGGCAGTTCTCTAACTTGAAAAGCATTTTCGAAACCTGCTGCTTCAAAAGCTTCGTTCCACCATAATGCACCTTCCATTAAAGCGGTTTTTACTGGTTCAGGGCAACCTGGATCCATATAGTAGATGATGGGTTCTACTGCTTCTGATCGACGCTTATTGGGATATTTTTTCTCTAATCGATGTCTGTTGATGAATCGTTTCTCTAAAGATTCAGAGATTGGAGTCGCATAGTCATAGTAACTGGTATAAAAGAAGCCACAATCGGGTCTGAATTCCCGCTTGTTATACTTGTTGTCTGGTAATTCAATCAGGGAATGGTGTAGTGCCACCGTTGGATAATTTGGCTCCGGAGTTACTGATCTGATGTTAGAGCTTTTGGGTTTTCCCGAAAAGGTTATGTAGGCTTCTAATTCAATGTTCTCAGGAAAAGTTTTAAGTTGGTCAAAGCGAATGCTACTTCTACTTTTATCTAGGGTATAGGATCCCTGACCTCTCGAAGCTAAGGTTTCGGAAACTTTGAATAGGTCACTCAATAGCATGGGACTAATATCTACTAATAGTTTGTTGGTAGATTCAGCAGTGATATCAAAGCTAAACAGTACAGATCTAGCGAAGGCTTCTTCTACTGATAACTGTTCTAGTTTATTATTCGATTCGGCTCTGTAGTCTGTATTTTTTTGAATCATCAAGATCTTGCTGCCTTGTCGCTCAAAATAGACTAGCCTACTTGGGCCTAATTTACCCCTGTCTAGACCAATATCGTTAGAACCAAGGCCGTCTGAAAGACTCGCTAGGTACAGAAATTCTTTATTGAGGTTTTTGATTTCTAGGTAGACCTTATTGGTCGCACCATCTGAATAGATGGTCATGAAACCAGCTTGTTTTTTCATGTCCTTTGTGAAGGAATCTATGGTCTTCTGACCTTGGACTATTGAGGAACTCAATAGTAAAACGAATACTATAAAAAATCTCATATTTTGGTTTGTAAGTTTTAAATGGATGTTAAAAAAATCGCTATTATTAATATAAGAGTCCTAGTTCTGTGATTATTACCTTAATTTAGCAAAAAAAACAGACTGTATGAGTGATAGGTTAAAGATGCGAATGTTGGAAAAAGAGTTAGAACCTTATTCAAAAGTACTTACACAAGCTGCAACGACAATTATAGATTCTGATGTTTCTAAGTACCCAATCTTTGTGGTACACCAACATCAAATGGATATGGGCATTCTTCTTATTGACAAAGAACAGTTTAAAGGGAATTGGTCTGTCAATGCTTCAAGCCTTGAGGAGTTTGTTACTAAGAATATTATTGAGCAAGATAAGATTGATGGTTTCATAGACGTTCATAAAAAGAAATCAAATGAATTGTGCCTATTCGTTTTGAGCGAGCTAGGACCTCAGTTCATTTTTATTCCAAAATCAAAATAGAAACATGAAAGGTATTATTCTGGCAGGTGGTTTGGGGACGAGGTTATACCCTCTGACAATGGCTGTAAGTAAACAATTAATGCCTGTGTATGATAAGCCAATGATTTACTATCCCTTGTCTACGCTTATTTCAGCTGGGATCCGGGAAGTTTTGATTATTTCTACACCTGAGGACCTTCCAAATTTTGAGAAACTGCTCAAAGATGGCTCAGAATTGGGGATGCGATTTTCATATAAAGCACAGCACGAGCCTAATGGTTTAGCGCAGGCTTTTGTACTCGGAGAAGAATTTATAGGTGATGATAGTGTTGCTCTTGTGCTAGGGGATAATATTTTTTATGGAACAGATTTAGACAATACATTAAGGAATTCTGTAGATCCGGATGGTGGGGTAGTATTTGCCTATCGAGTTTCAGATCCGGAGCGATATGGAGTCGTTGAATTTGACTCTGAATTCAAGGCCCTTTCCATCGAAGAAAAGCCGCAGCAACCAAAATCGGATTATGCCGTTCCAGGTTTATATTTTTATGATAATTCTGTTATTGAAGTTGCTAAGAATTTAAAACCGAGTGCAAGAGGCGAATATGAAATAACGGATGTTAATAAGTATTACTTAGAGAAAGGAAAGTTGAAAGTTGGACTTTTGGGCCGTGGTTCCGCTTGGCTAGATACTGGAACACATCAATCTTTGATGCAGGCAGGACAGTTTATCCAAGTGATCGAAGAGCGTCAGGGCTTGAAGATTGGTTGTATAGAGGAGCTCGCTTGGGAGAAGGGTTTTATCGATGATAATCAGTTGCGAAAGCTTGGAGAGAAATACATTAAATCGGGTTACGGAGCATACTTGCTCAACCGTTTAAAATAAAAAAAGCCGACACGCTATGTGTCGGCTTTTTTTATTATAAAGTTGTTTCTTCCATTACCTGCTCAGAGGAGTTGATCGGATTGTTTTTAGCACAATTGAAGCCGTCATCTGTGAGTTGGAAAACCTTGCAGCTTTCCATATCCGAAAAGTATGGCATGCTTTCCATAACTCTATTGTCGAAGCTTACCTGAGCACCTTTTGGAATGAATATTGTGATTCCTCCAGACTGAGCAACAAACTTATCATTGACTGCCAGCTGAAGATTGAGTGGAAGTATCACCTCACCTTTATTCTGTTCCAGGCTTAAATCAATATATTCTGCTCGCTGGCTAGCCAGTTTCTTATTCTTAGCTCTGGCTGTCTTGTTTATTAGGCAATAGAATGTATCATCTTTAGATTCTTTGAATTGAATATTCGTTTCAAATCCGATAAAATCATCGATATCACTATTCTCAAAATCTATGTTTATTTGTTGGAGTTCTGATTGATTTATAAACGGTTTAACTAGGCCGGTAAACTGAATTGTTTCATAATTTGCATCTAATACAATGGTTTCAGTAATGGTAGAGGATTCTGCATATTCTGATACATTCTTGGTTATGATGAATGAGAATCCAATTACACTTGCGATCCATGTTCCAACCAAAATACCTGATACAGTGGAGTTAAGTTTCGATTTGAATATAAGCTGAGAGAATCTGTATCCAAAAAAGAAAATAGGCAATCCTATAACCAGTGCTAATGTGATCATGGTATATAGATTGGACGTAGCTGTGGCATGCGGTAGTAGATCTAAAGCGACATGTCCTTTATTCAGTCCTATAAAAAGTAAAACCCACAGTAAGGCAAAATAGAATAGACCTATTGAGCCTATTGCTTTTTTGATGAATTGGAACACTTTACTTATTCCACCTAGTATGGTTTGGATAAAGTCCTTATCGATATTGAATTCTTTAGTAGCGAAACCTTTATTTGAAGAGCCTTTTCCACCCATCTTTTCGCTAAGATCTTCACCTAGGTTTTGAAATTTCTTTCCCAGTCGATTAGCTTGTTCTGTGATGATTTTACTAAGGTTATCAACATTTACAGGTTCACCGCGCATTTTTAGTCGATCACTATTGGATTTAGCTTCTGGAATAATTATCCAAAGTAATAGATAGAAGAATATGCTTACTCCAAATCCAAAAATTAGTATTAGGAATATGATACGCATAAAAACGGGTTCTTTGATACCTAAGTAAGCACTCAAGCCTGAGCATACCCCTCCTAGTACATTATCATCTTGATCTCTAAATAGACGACGTCCGAACTTTAGGCTACTCCAATCAAAACTTTTGTCTTCAGACTTTTCCTTTTTATCATCTGTTT
The DNA here is from genome assembly GCA_042091035.1 of Sphingobacteriales bacterium. Lineage (GTDB taxonomy): Bacteria > Bacteroidota > Bacteroidia > Chitinophagales > Saprospiraceae > AM-2324. Next base: position 17,363 of record JBELIG010000025.1, read on the forward strand.
CTTCATCCAGAAATTCACTCGGCCTACCCATGAGTTCGATGGCATTCTCAACCATAGAAATACTTACAATGGCGCCGTTCTCCTGGTTCTCAGAGAGTAATTCACCCAGTCTTTGTTCTATTCCATCTGTTATTTCTTCTTTTTCCTCTGAATCTTCGAAGTGTTTATGTAGATCTAGGAGGTAGTCTTTTAGGATTCTATATGCATCCTCGTCTATGGTAAGTGGTATACCACCTAGGTTAATGTGAAATATATTGTTCATCCTTTGATTAGTTTTAAGTTGATTGGTTAACAGCATTTACGAGCTGTGACCAATTTTCTTTGAGTTTGAGTAAAAATGAATTCCCTTCATCGGTAGTCCTATAGTATTTTCGAGGTGGACCTGCATTGCTTTCCTTCCAGCTATAATCAACTAAATTTGCTTTTTTAAGTCTGCTTAATAGTGGATACAATGTGCCTTCCACTACTATCAGCTCTGATTCTTTAAGTTTGTTGATGATATCTGATGGATAGACTTCTTGTTTAGCGGCCATTCCGAGAATACACATTTCAAGGACACCTTTACGCATTTGTGCCTTCGTGTTTTCTGCTTTCATAATTCAAAGATATGCAAACATATAGTACTATGCAATGCAAGGTACTTGGTTTTGCATAGTTTCTCTACCAATAAGTTGAAAAATTCGACAAGTGATGGGATACAAATAAAAAAGGCACCTTTGAACAAGGTGCCTTTTTTGATAATCAGACATTTTTGGCTTGACTGATTTTATTGAGTAGGAGCTGCGCTTTTATCATAAAGTCTGAAAAGTGCTCTCTGTACTCATTGTGTGTTGCTAACAATCGGGCTGCATCCCAAGCTGCTGTCTTTGGAACAAGATGCTTAGCTGCCATTGGGTGTATCCAGTAATCCAAATTGTTAGTTCTTAACTTGCTATCAATGTGGTCAAATTCGAAACCGGAGACCAATGAAAGTTTATTAAGTGAAAAAAGATATTTGGTCTCTTTATTTAGAACCTTCTGGAGGTCGATAATGTTCCTTTGCCTTTGCATACTGTCAAATTTAAAGCCAGTACTTTCACAAAGGAAGACATCTCTTCTTCCATCGAAGGTAATAATATTATCTATTCGATACTTCTGGAATGTATTAAGAAGGAATTTCTTGATATACATTTTCGAAGGCTTCAACTGACCAAAAGCATAGTTCAATGCTCTTTCATCTAGTTCGAAATCTTCTTGGAAAGGTTTTACTCTACCTGTTGCCATGTTAACAACTTCTTTAACCTTTTCAACAGTGTGGCCTAATTCATCGACTTTAGAGTAGACACTTACATAGTCAATGTTGCCTGTGTTTCTCCAGTTTTCAATGTAAATCTTGTTAGTTGTTGCTTCAAAGAATAGAATTGCTATCTCAGCAATCGCATAGAAATTAGGTTGGCCACCATATATATTACCATATTTCAACTCAAGAATCGCAAAATCTTTGTCTGAAGTCGGTCTTTGTGGTTGTTGTCTTCTATTGTTTCTGTCGAACGGTCTTCCTCCACCTCTATTATTGTTGTTGTAGCGGGAATCTGATCTGTTGTTATCGTACCTGTTGTTTGAGTTATTGTTGCTTCTTGGACGATCGTACGATTTTCTTGGGAAATCCATATTCTGTACTTGGTTACCTATGATTAAATTTCTTAATTTAAAATAAAGTAGTCCTAAATTATTAGGGTTTTTTAAATTAAAGTGTTTTATGCTAATGTCAATCTAAAAGAAAACTTTAAAACACACAACAAAGTTCATTTTAAAGCCTAGTTCGAGTACTTGTTTATACTAAAGATACCTTTTATTAAATAAAGTTAAATCAAAAACTGCCCATTTTCGTAAATTTTTTCACCATCCGCATAGACTTCACCTCCGTCACGCATATCTGATATCATATCCCAATGAATACTTGAATTGTTTTTACCCCCTGCCTGCGCATATGACTGACCTATAGCCATATGTATAGAACCTCCTATCTTTTCGTCAAAAAGGATATTCTTTGTAATTCGGTTAATGTCATAATTTGTGCCAATAGCAGCTTCTCCAAATCGTCTACTTCCCTTCAGTTTAAATATGTCATCTAGAAACTCCTGTCCTTTCGCGGCAGTCCAAGATTCAATATATCCATCTTTAACCTCAAGTTTTACTTGTTCCACTTCTACACCTCTATAGATGGCTGGGTAGGTAAAGGTGATGTATCCGTTTGCTGAATCCTCGATAGGTGAGGTGAAAACTTCTCCAGATGGCATGTTTGTTTGTCCATCTGAGTTGATCCAAGTTCTGCCTTCAGTGCGGAAAGAGATATCCATGTGGGGACTTTGGTACCTTATATGTGTGCAACTATTGAGTTTGTCAACAATAGCCTGTTGGTTTTTCCTCAGTGCTATCCATGCTTTTTCAGGATCTTCTTCATTAAGTTTGCAAGCAGAAAAAATAAAAGCACTATATTCTTCAAGGGTCATCTCCGCTGCATCTGCTGCAGCTTGTGTTGGATATTGACAAAGTGAGCGCTTTAGTCGTCGATCAGCAGTTCTATCAAAGTAGGTTTGGAAAATAGGCTCCATAGCTTTCTGATGGATGGTACTTTTTGCCTTATCTATATCCCCAAGCTTTAGCGAAAAGGGTGCTCGAATATTCAGGTATGCATCAAATTCATTAATAGCCTTTTCGAATAAACTAGGCTTATGAACCAGGGCATCCTGCTGACCATATTTTAAAAGTAGGTTTCCTTTATCCTCAAAGTCCAGATCTACTTCTACAACAGCACCGCAGATAAGGGCCTCTTTATAAACCGCTCTTACGAGTGGTTCTCCAAGAGTTGTAGATTTGATTAATAATTTATCTCCCTTTTCTAAAGACAAGGAATAATCAACAAGTAGTTTTGCGTATTTATTTAATAGGTTCTCGTTTACCATTGCTTTGATTGGTATGGGAATCGTATTTGATACAATTCGGTTATCTTTTCAGTCAAATAAGCCTTTACTTCCTCGATGTTTTCTTTGTTGATCGCAGATATAAAGAAATTGTCATGCGCAAATTGCTCTTTTAATTTTGCCTGTAATCCTAGCTCGATATCCTTTTTTTCCTCGTCTGAAAGTAATTCATCAAAGTACTCTGCTCTATAAAGATCTATCTTGTTAAAAAGGATGAGTGTAGGTTTGTCAAGCGATTCAAGGCTTTTTAAGGTTAGATTAACTGTCTTGATGTGGTCTTCAAAATTTGGATGCGCCACATCTACAACATGTATAAGAAGGTCGCTTTCCCTTACTTCGTCAAGTGTAGATTTAAAACTTTCTACCAAGTGGTGCGGCAATTTTCGAATAAATCCTACTGTGTCGGAAAGTAAGAATGGCATGCGATCAAAAACAACTTTGCGCACTGTAGTATCCAGTGTAGCAAATAGTTTATTTTCAGCAAAGACCTCTGATTTTGAGAGCAAGTTCATAAGAGTAGACTTCCCAACATTGGTGTAGCCGACAAGTGCAACCCGAACCATCTGTCCTCTTTGCTTTCTTCTTGTCTTATCTTGCTGTTCTATTTTTTCAAGCTTCTTTTTTAGCTGCGAAATTTTATCATTGACTATACGTCTATCTGTCTCAATCTCTTTCTCACCAGGTCCGCGCATACCAATACCTCCACGCTGTCTTTCAAGGTGTGTCCAAAGACCTTTCAGCCTTGGAAGAAGATATTGCATCTGTGCAAGTTCAACCTGTGTTTTAGCTTGTGCAGTTTGAGCTCTTTTTGCAAATATATCTAAGATCAAACTTGAACGATCGATAATCTTGATCTTCAATTCTTCTTCTAATATATTGGTTTGTTTACCAGAAAGATCTTCATCGAAGATGACCATTGACACGTCCTCATTTAGCTCGATGTATTCTTTTATTTCTTGGACTTTTCCGCTACCTACAAGTGTTCTTCTATCTGGATGATCTAGCTTTTGCGTAAACCTTTTTTTTGACTTCGCACCAGCTGTAAGTGCAAGGAATTCAAGTTCATCTAAGTGCTCCTTGATTATTTCTTCTGGAGCTTTTTTGTCAGAAACCCCTACCAGGACGGCATATTCAATTTTTTGCTTTAATCCTTTTTTTTCCTTTTCTCCTAAATTCCAACCTTGACTACTATTACTCATAGGATACTTTTGACTTTATGGTCTTTTCTTGATCCAGATTGCTGGATTCAAGCGAGTTTTATTTTTATAAATTTGGAAGAACAATTCGTAGCTGTTTGAACTAGGATCTTTTGCGACTGTTCCGATCTTAGTACCTGCTTTAATCGATTGATTTTCCTTTATTTCAATATTTTCAATCTGCGAATATACGGAGAAGTATTCGCCATGTTTAATTAATACCATATAGTTTTTACCAGGTATAAACACATAGGCACTGACCGTTCCGTCGGCAATAGCAAAAACTGGTGTACTTTTTTCCGTAGAAATCCCTATACCTTTTTTTTCTTCACTCACACCACTAACTGTAGCGTGTGGTTGAATACCGAATTTTGAGGTAATAACACCTGCCTTTACAGGCCAAGGTAATTTACCCTTTCTATTGGAGAATGATCTAGAGGAGGCCTTGGATGATTTACTGGCTTTGGAAGATTTGTTTTCTCGCTCAGCTCTTCGTGCTTTTTCCATTTCAAGCCTGATTAGCTTTTCGATTTCTTTGTTTAAAATTTCATGCTTTTCTCTACTAGCTTTAAGGTTCTTTTTAATAGATTTTTCTTCCTTTCGAAGGTTGCTAATCAAGAGTTTCTGTTCCTTTGATTCTGTCCTATATTTCTCTTTTTCACCTTCTATTTTTGCTAGTAATTCTTTCTTTGTATTTATTTTTTGAGTGAGTTTAGTTTGTTGTGTCTTTAATTCTTTCTGTGTGCTTAAAATGATTGCAGTTTGTTTTTTCTTGAAGTTGAGAATCTTTTTGAGGTAGTTCCATCGAAGGAATAGACTATTCAATGATTCAGCAGAAAAGAGAAAGAAAACTGGATTGTTTAGGAGTTTATTTCTGTAGCCATTTTTAATCAAAATAAGTAGATCTGATTTAGCTTTAGCTAAGCGTTTATTGAGCTGCTCAATCTCTATATTGTTTTGATTGATCTGATTGCCATTATTACGAATTTCCTTATTGTAATTTTCAATAAGTTCTTCTCTGTATTCAATTTTTCTTTGAAGGGTCTTGTATGTTGAAAGTCTAGCTTTTTTATCTTTGCTAGTCTCATTGAGTAGCTTGGAGGTCAGATTAATCTGGTTCAGGATTTCGCTCCTTTCATTTTCTAACTTATTTCTGGGATCTTGTCCAAAGGCATAGACTATAAAAAATGAAAAAAAAAGTAAAAGAAGATTCTTAGCCATTGTAGTTGATGTAGGTTAATTGGGCAAAAGGCCTTTCTTGTATTTTTTCGAAATTTGAAATGGAAACTCTAGAGGTCCTTCTGTTTCTATTTTATTGAAATTCAGTTTTAGACTCCCTTCTGGTTTGTCATTATCATATACTTCAAATGTACGAAAAAAAGCAAATTGATGCTTGTCATTAAGTTCCTTGTAATCATCCATACGGACATGTACACTTCCGTTTGATGACTTGTCAACCAATTCCATAGTTGAGATTAATCCTTCAGGGGACACTTCATAGTAAGCGCTTTTTGATGAGTTTTGCGAAACAACCCAAGTTCCTTTTCTATTTTCATCAATGTTGAATTCGTTGGAAAAGAATATTGGATTTCCAAGAAGTGCCTGCTGGACCATATCGAAGCTAAGAGGTATGTCACCAGCTAGATCTGAGAGTTCTGCCCAGCTGAATTGGTCATAACTTCTTCCTATCCTGTTGATTATATAAACAGAATCAGGCTTCATAAGTATACGGCCTACTTCAAAGCCAAACTTTTTTGCCACTCCCCAGATCGCCTCATTTTTTTGTAATCTTAATTCCACAGGAAAGGACAATTTCTGTCCATTGAAATCAGCTGTAGCTTTAATCTTAGTTTTTAGCCAATCAACATTTACCTGATTTTCAATCATCTTATTGACAATCTTTGCTGTTTTTCGATCTGTATTTTCAAAGTTTTTCTT
>JBELIG010000256.1:0-4404 GCA_042091035.1 Sphingobacteriales bacterium
ACTTTCTTGTCAATAAGGTGGCTTCAATACGTAACATCAGTGATATTGATAGTCAGATTGTACTGGAGGAGATTAAGTATTCTACTAAAATCTCTTTGTAGCCTGCTCTAAACTTTAGTTCTCTACTCTTTTTCGATAAATGTTTACATTATTCTGCGAAATGTATTCATTGATTTTTTTCAGAGTCTTCATATTTATGGATTGATTAATAGCCCTTTTTTAAATGAGTTTATAAAGGAGCTACATAGCGTTTAGCATACACAACCAATCTCTTAAAATATGATTATATCAAAATCTGTTTCGTTTTTCAGGATTTTACAATGGTCCTGGTTTCATATTGTCAGCATCATTTCATTGACCACAATTGTCGTTGGCTTGTATTACTTTGAGCTAGTATCTATTCAACTTCCTTGGCTCCCAATATCAGTAATTGGTACAGCGGTTGCTTTTTTTATTGGTTTCAAAAATAACCAAGCCTATGACAGGATGTGGGAAGCTCGAAAGATTTGGGGAGGCATCGTAAATAATAGCCGAACATGGGGTACGCAGGTTGATGGATACATTACCAACCTATTTAATGCAGGGGTTTCAGAAGAAGAGCTCAAGCAAATTAAGCAGCGATTAATTTATAGGCACATTGCTTGGCTATATACACATCGGACCCAGTTGCTAGTTCCGACAAGTTGGGAATTTGCAGGACAGACTGGTCGATTAAAGAGAATGGCTAATGATTTTCAAGAAAACTTTGGGATAGGATTAATAAAAGAAGAGGCTTCTGCTATTGATTTAAATAAGCTTATTCCTGTTGAGGAGTATATAAGATTAACAGGTGCTAAGAATCAGGCAACTCAGCTAATCAATGGACAATCTAAGGATCTGACAATATTGAGATCCAGGCAGGTGATTGAGGATTTTAGGCATGTAGAACTGATGGAAACTTTGAGTCAGTTTTATGAATTACAAGGAAAAAATGAGCGCATCAAAAAGTTTCCGCTTCCTAGGCAATATGCTAATGCGGGGAATTATTTTACGATGATATTTTTGTTCTTACTTCCCTTTAGTTTGGTACCAGAATTAATGAGTATTGGAAAGGTGGGCCTATGGTTGGCTATTCCTATTACTTCATTGGTAAGTTGGGTATACATGACTATGGAGGCAACAGGTGATTATTCTGAGAATCCTTTTCAGGGTATGGGCAATGATATACCCATGCTGTCGCTATGTAGGACCATAGAGATTGATCTTAGGCAAATGCTAGATGAATCGGAGCTTCCTGCTCCAATTCAAGCTAAAAAGGATATATTAATGTAGATCACGGACCAAAAACTATTGAAATGGCTGATTTTTTTCATATAAATAGCGTTGCAGACGTTCATAGATTTATGTCTATGGAGAAACCCTTACATCCTTTAATTACAGTCTTTAGAGCATGGCCAGAAATGGATATTGATTTTTCAAATTTAAAGATGACTAGCGATCTTTATTATATTGGTATGAAAGGTAAAGTAAGTGGTAGCTTCGGTTACGGAAGAAGCTCCTACGATTTTGAGGAAGGCACAATGACTTTTATTGCTCCTAATCAAGTTACTGATTTTAGTAATACTGAGGCGAATGTTGACAATAATGGTTGGAATATTATATTTCACCCAGATTTAATTAGACGCTCATCACTTGGAAAGTCCATCAAAAATTATTCTTTTTTTGAATATAGTAGTAATGAGGCATTACATGTGTCTGAAAAGGAAAGGCAGATACTTACAGAACTTGTAGATCGTATTGATATAGAATTAACGCAAAATATCGACAAGCATTCTCAAGAGTTAATCATTGTAAATCTCGAATCTATTCTAAAATATTGTTTTCGCTATTATGACAGACAATTCCATACAAGATCCAATCTGAATAGAGACTTTATAGTTCGATTCGAAACATACATGGAGACTTATTTTAATTCAGATGATTTAAGAAATATTGGTCTTCCAACAGTTAGTCAATGTGGCAAGGCTTTGAATATGTCAGGAAGTTATCTAAGTGATTTATTGCGTTTGGAAACTGGTCGAAGTGCCAAAGATCATATACATGGTCATATTATTGATCGGGCAAAAACTCTACTGCTTAACTCTGACGCTAAGGTTAGTGAGGTTGCTTATGATTTAGGCTTTGAGTATGCACAGCATTTTAGCAAGTTGTTTAAATCAAAAACAGGTTTAAATCCATCAGAGTATAGGAGCTTAAACTAGCAGGATTACAGATAATTAATCGATCTAAAGATATAATCAGTTCAAATTGATCTTTAAAGTTAGATTTTTGTTCTCTTTGTTGAAAATAAAATACCCAATTAGAATATGAGCGAAAGGACAGTTAGCGAGGCAATAGATTATAGACGTTCAATACGCGTATATGATCCAGCAAAGGAATTAGATACAACCAAAGTAAAAAAGTGCCTAGAGCAAGCTGTGTTAGCGCCTAATAGCAGTAATATGCAGTTGTGGGAGTTCTACCATGTTACCTCAAAATCGGTTATTGAAGGTCTTGTGCCGCTTTGTTTTGGTCAGAATGCTGCAAAGACTGCTCAGCAGATGGTTATTGTGACGGTAAGAAAAGACCTTTGGAAATCAAGAGCTAAGGCAAACTTAGATCACATTCAAACGCTTTATCCACCGAAACCTAAAGCAGAGCAAAGTAAGCGGGAGAAGATGGCAAAAAACTATTATGGAAGGTTGATTCCTTTAATCTATAACGATTTATTAGCTGTGTTTAGATATGTTTCTATGCTCGTAATGGGTTTGTTTAGACCTATATATAGAGAAGTTAGAGCAAAAGATATGCGTGTAGTAGCGCACAAGAGTGCTGCTTTGGCTGCACAAACATTTATGCTAAGTATGGCAGCCGAAGGTTATGATACCTGTCCTATGGAGGGTACAGATACATGGAAAGTAAAAAAGGTTTTAGGTCTGCCAATGGGTGCAGAGATAAATATGATTATCTCTTGCGGAATTAGGAAGTCTGAAGGCGTGTATGGAGATCGCTTTAGAATTCCTTTTGAGGAAGTTTATAAGGAAATATAAAATGTAGATACAATAAAAAAAGCTTCGGAAAAACTCCGAAGCTTTTTTTGATATACGGATTAATTTTCAGTAGTCTGATTATTCAGCTACAAATAATTCTACAATATTGTTTTTTGTATCAATATTGATTCTAGTTGGATTAATCATTGAAGTACTTTTGTCATCCAATTTGATATCATATGATTTTCTGTCAAACTTCATAACTGAACCAGATAAAGCATCTATACCCCAACCAAAAAGATTACCTAAATTAATTACACTAACCACATTGAATTCTTTACTTAATGTAATAAGTCTTGTTTCATAGCCGTCCAACTTAAATTCAACATCAGTGTCGTTTATACTTCTTTTTACCTTAATTGAACAAGGTGTTGTGCATTGCTCAATACCATCTATATATATAGTCGCGCCAGAAGGAGTACTATTAAATGTTATTCTATCTTTAGTACCTGTAAATAGAGTTGCACAACTTGTCAATAGTAATGTTATTGCTAGAACTGAAATTTTTGATAGGTTTTTCATTTTTTTGTTATTTAGTGTTTTGTTAGTTTGTTTTTATATTTTGATAAAATAAGGCCGAAGCTAATACTTAAATTTTATAAATTATTACTCTGTAAATGGTAGTCTAATTTTCAATTTTAATATTTGACTTCAATTGTTTATTTGTTAGTTTTTTATGCATTGTAAAATGAGTAATATTTTATTAAATATTTTTTTTAATAATAAGAGTTTGAAATTTAAGCTATCAGTCTTTGGATAAATGGAGAGATTTTTATTTGTTAGGTTGTATTATTTATATTGGAAATAATTACATTTGATTTAGTGTATTACCATTTAAATTTTTCTGGAGTAACAATTCAATTTTACCCCATATGAAAGCTCGATTTTTACTAGTTACTATTCTCTTTTTGTTTTGCTCTAATATTAGAAGTCAAACAATACCTGTTTTTCCAACAGAACCTTATAATTCGTATTGGATTCTTTACTTTCAATATATGGATGGAACCGTTGGACCAACCTTTGCCTTTGTTTCAGGTGATACAATCATAGGTAACGATACGCTCCATTGAATTACAAACTCTGGTTGGCAGGATGGATATGAATGGTATTTTAAAATCGAAGCAGAAAAAGTGTATTTCAGTAATGTATACAATTACGATAGCTTAGAATTGTTTTTGGGCTTCGATTTTGGCTTGATGGAGGGGGATACTTTTGAATATCCATATTTCATGGATTATTTTGAACACACTGAAGCGACTGTTACTAAGGTGGATACTGTTGTCTTTGTTGAAAATAAAATACCCAATTAGAATATGAGCGAAAGGACAGTTAGCGA